>JAUHZF010000008.1 GCA_030426145.1 Polyangia bacterium | reverse complement strand
TGGAGCCGGTCTCGGTGCACATCATGCCGCTGCTGGTCGAGGACTGCGTGCCGCTGGAGGTCACGCCCGTGGTTCCGTTGCTGCTGCTCGTGGCCGACGCGCCCCCGGAGCCGAGAGGGGGATCGATGACGGCTTCACCACCGCAAGCGGGGGCCATGGCAGCGGCGAAAACGCCCAAACCGAGCTGACGAAGCAAGCGATCGCGGAGGTGACGGCGGAATCCTGACGACCCATTCATGGCTCGTTAAATATCAGAGGCTCTCCTTTTCTGGATACGCGACGAGCACGTTTTGCCTTGCGCACCGCCGCCCGGCACACGATACCCACCGCGATCTTCCCTTTCTCTCAGGTATTTCCTCCATGAAGAAGCTCAGCTTTCACCCCATCCTCTGCGCCCTCCTGCTCGGAACTGCTGCCTGTGGCGGCGGCGGACCGCTCCCCCTCATGGCGAGCGACTACGACGGAGCCTCCGTGGCGGCAGCAGACCGAAGCAAGGTCGAAGCGGCCCAGGCCAAGGCCGACGAAGCCCGCAAGAAGGCGGACAACGCCCAGGCCGACGCCGACGCGGCCGAGGTCGAGCTGGAGAAGGCCGAGAACCAGGTCGAGGTCCAGGAGGGCCAGCTCGACGTCGCCAAGGCTGCGCTCGAGCTCGAGGAGACCAAGGCCGGCGCTGATCAGGCATCCAAGGTCGGAGAGGCCGAGGGCACCGTGGACGCCAAGGAGAAGGCGCTCGAGGTGGCCAAGAAGTCACGCGACCTCGCCAAGGTGACGCTAAAGGCGAAGAAGGCCGCCCACGAAGAGGCGGAGAAGGCGTGGCGCGTCGAAGTGGCCAAGACCGAGCTCGCAAAGCTGCGGGCCCAAGGTGGGTCGGGCCCGACCTTCGAGCAGCGCGAGGCCGAGTTCGAGAAGCAGCTCGCCGAAGAAGAATCCGACCTCGCCGAAGCGAAGCAGGCGCGCGCCGAGGCCGACGAAGAGGTACAAGAGGCCAAGGGCGAGCTCGAAGACGCCAAGGGCTGAGCTCGACACGAAGAAGGAGACCACGGTGGGGACCGAACTGCTCTTGTTGGGGACGGGACTCGCCGCGGGCGTGGCCCACGTCTTCTCGGGCCCCGATCACCTCGCCGCGGTGCTCCCCTTCGCGGTGGCGTCTCGAAAGCGGGCGTTGCGCGTCGGTGTGCAGTGGGGGCTCGGCCACGGGCTCGGCGTCGCCGTGCTCGGAGCGGTCGCCATCGGCGTGCGGCAGTGGGTCGACATCGACCTCGTCTCTCGATGGGCCGAGGTCGCCGTGGGGATCCTGCTGCTGTTCGTCGGGCTCCAGGCCGTTCGCGCGAGCCGCCTTCTGACCATCCACGACCACGCTCACGACCATCACGGCGAAGTGCACGCGCATCCCCACGTGCACTTCTCGCCTCGGAGCGAGCATGAGCGTGAGCACGACGCGGGTCGGGCCCCGCGCCACCGGGGTCACCCCCACTCCGCCTTCGTCATCGGAGCGCTTCACGGCCTCGCCGGCACGGCGCACCTCGTGACTATCCTGCCGGCCGTCGCGAGCGACCTCCGCCCCGCCGCGATCTACCTCGTGAGCTATCTCGTGGGCGCCGTCGGCGCGATGGCGGTCTTCGCCCTCGGGGCCAAGGTGCTCGTCCGTCGTGATGAGCACGTGCCCACCGCCCTGCGCTTTGCAGGGGCGACGGCGATGGTCGTCGGTGTCTTCTGGCTCTACACTGCGGCCCTGGCCTGAGCTTCGCCGGCGCCTCGAGTGCGCCTGGGAAGCGCGGCTTGAAAGCGCAACGAGAAACGTCCGCTAGAACAAGCGGCGTCGCAGCGACGACTCACGGAGGCCCCCGATCGCGGTTTCGGTGCTCGAACCGGGCATGGAATCGCCTCGACGACTCCGCGGAGTCGTCAGAGTTGAATGATTTGAAGCTGTTGAGGGATTTGGGGGGCGACTCCGCGGAGTCGGGCCGACCTCGTGTCCCAGGACCCATCGGGGCAAGACCGCCTACGAAGGCCCCAGAGCGCCGGTCTCGGTGCTCGAAACGGGCATGGAATCGCCCCGACGACTCCGCGGAGTCGTCAGAGTTGAATGATTTTGGTTGGTTGAAACTCGGAGACGACTCAGCGGAGTTGGACCGACCTCGTGTCCCAGGACCCATCGGGGCCAAACCCCCGATCGCGGTCTCGGTGCTCGAAACGGGCATGGAATCGCCCCGCCGACTCCGCGGAGTCGTCATAGTTGAATGATTTGAAGTTTTTAAGGGGCTGGGGGGGCGACTACGCAGAGTCGGGCCGTCCTCGTGTCCCAGGACCCATCGGGGCCAAACCGCAAGCCGAGGGCTCGGCTACGAACTCTGGCGGGCCAGTGGGCCAGAAGGCATGCGGGCCGGAGGCCATGCGGGCCCGAAGCCCATGTGGGCCGGAAGCCATGCGGGCCGGAGGCCATGCGGGCCCGAAGGCCATGTGGGCCCGAAGGCCATGCGGGACCGAGGCCCATGTGGGCCCGAGGCCCATGTGGGCCACAGGTTCATGTCGACCGGTTCAGGTCGCTGAGGGGGTTGGCTTGGCGTTCGAGCTCTTGCACCAGCTCTCGAGCTGCATGCGCCCGGCGGCGTAGCGTGCCGACATCCCGCAGTCGCCGTTCTGGCTGCGGTAGAGGGTGGGGCCCGTGCGGTCGAGCTCGAGCTGATTCGCGTAGTCGTGGAAGGTGGCTTCGCTCATGTCCGCTTCGAGCCGGTAGCGATGGTCGGTGATCATGCGCTTGCCCTCGAGGGTCTCTTCGATGCGGGTTGCGCTCTCGGGGAGGGCGAGTCGTGGGGGCATCACCACCGTGAAGCCGAGACTGATGGAGACGATGGTCGCGATGACCCAACCGCCGGCGCAGATGTAGCTCACGAAGCGCCGCACCTTTCGTTCGGCTTCGATGTCTTCCTCGGTCTTCGCTTCGGCGCGCTTGGGTATGAGCATGCGCACCGCCGCGAGCCCCAGGAGGTGTGCCGGCAAGACGAGCAGCGGCGCGTAGCGCTCGGGAAAGCCCACCGCGGGGTAGTTGGGGTAGAGCGTGTAGACCACGGCCCCCGCACCGGCGAGGCCGGCTACGACGCCCAGCACCGGCAACGCGAAGCGGATGAGCCCGGAAAGGTCACGACGTCCGAGCAGGAAGCCGATGAGGCCGAAGGTCGGTGCCACGATCGCCGCCGTGAGGCCGAAGGTCGCCTCTGCGAGGCTGTAGGTGGTCTGGGGTTCCAGCTCCATCTGCGGCTCTACCTATCGGCTTCCCCAAGGGGTCGCTACATCACGGCTCGCCGCGGCCGGGGGCGACCACGCGTCGAAGCTCCGCGAACACCATCCCTGTTCGCATCGTCCGCTCGGGGCCTTCGGAGAACGGCCGCTCTCCACGCCACGCGTGGGGCCGCACCCCAGACGACATCGCTTGGCGACGAATTGTAGCGAATACAAGGCCTCGTACTTAGTCCTCTGGCCCCATCGGGTCCAGTGCTGGGCCGTGAGCAACTTCGTGGCGGGAAGGAGCGCGCCGGGGGGACGTAAGAAGCTCCGCTTGCCATGGTTGCTTCCCCCCTCTCCGCCCGCTTGCGCTTACAATCGATGGCTATGTCCGAGGTCGAGCTCGTCGAGTTGAGCCCGCTGAAGAGCGCCACCTTGTTGTGGCGTCCCCAGGCCGGGTCACTCGTACTCACCGTCATCACCAAGGCCTCCTACGAGCTGAAGGCCGGCGTGGCCCCGCTCGCCGAGGCCCAGGACGACGTGAACGAGCGCGATCTGCACGCGCAGAACGACAAAAAGCTCGGCCTCTACAGCGCCTCGGATCTCGCGCCGTACAAGAGCCAGGCCGACGTGACGGTGGTGGGGAAGGCCTATTCGCCGCCGGACGAGCTCGCGAGTGCGCTCGTGGCACGGGTCAAGGTGGGCACGGTCGACAAGCGGATCGAAGTGCATGCCGACCGCTACATGCGCCGCGATGGGCGGGTTCGCGACAACAAGTTCTTCAGCAAGATGGCCCTCGGCTACGAGCGGGCCCCGGGCGGGAAGCACACCAACAACCCGGTGGGCATGGGCCTCGTCGAACAGGACGACGGTCGTATCCTTCTCCCCAACCTTCAGGCCGTGGGTGAGACGCCGAGCCTGGCCGAGCCCCTCACGCCCTGCGGCTTTGGTCCCATTCCCGCGCGTTGGCCCGCACGGCAGCGCCTGCTCGACGACACCCAGCGCGCGTGGCTCGGGCAGGATTGGGCGCAGACGCCGGTGCCGGCGAACATCAACTGGGACTTCTTCAACGTCGCGCCGCGCGACCAACGGCTCAGCGCGATCCGCGCCGATGAGGAGATCCTCCTCGAGCACCTGCACCCCGAGGAGGCGACCCTGAAGATGAAGCTCCCGGGCCTCGCGCCGCGCGTCTACGTCGAGCGCAACAGCGGCGCTCAGCGGGTTCAGATGCGGGGCGACACCCTCTGGATCGATACCAACCGCTTGCGCTGCACGCTCACGTGGCGCGGTACGGTCGCGATCGAAAACGAGGCCGAGGCGCGACGCGTGATCGTGGCGATGGTCGAGTCGGGCGCCAACCTCACCTGGGAAGCTGCGTGGCACCTCGCGGAGGCTCGGCGGCACCAGACCGACTCGTCACCGATGTCGCAGCGTCAGGCGCCGGTGTCTTCATCGAAGGTGCCGACGCGGGTCGCCACCCCCAAGAAGCGTGAGAAGACCGCGCCCGTGCCCCTCGACAAGCGGGCGGACCAGATCCCGGCCTGGGTGCCAGGTCCTGGTCAGGAAGCGTCGTCGCCCCATTCACAAGCGCCGATGTCGCTACGGGCACGCTCGATGCCGACCCCGAAGCAACCGCTCGTGGTCGAGGTGGCCTTCAGCGCCGACGAGGCGAAGATGCTCCGCGACCTGTGTGAGGCCATGGGCTACGACACGGTGGCGGTGATCCGACACGTGCTTCGCGAGTCGCACCAGGTGCGGTTCAGCGGACAGCCGCCGAGCGTGGGGCCATCGAGCGACGGCCCCTCGAGCGGCGAATCGGTCCCCTCGGACTCGGGCAACGTGCCCGATGAAGAGCCCACCTCGGAGTAGGTTCAGCGCAGGCCGCGGCCCGAGGCGGTGCGGTAGTCGGCGAGGGCACGCTGGTAGTCGGCGAGGGCCTTGATCTCTTTGGTGGCGGCTTCGGCCGCATAGAGCTCGCGGATGTTCACGTAGAGGATGTCGCTCGAGCCGAGGGCGAACTTGCGTCGCTCGGCGCGGGCGAGGGCCTCCGCCGCTTTGCGGGTATCGCGGGCGAGGGAGACGGTTTCGTAGGCCGCACGCAGGTTGGCGAAGGCTTGGCGCACGTCGGCTTCTGCTTGATCGCGTTGCCAGCGCATCTTGGCCCGTGCTGCGCCGAGCTTGCCCCGGGCCGCTGCGGAGTTGCCGCGGTCTTTGCGGAGCAGGAGGGGGATCTCGACCGAGATCCCCACCCCGAGATCAAAAGGCCGGAGCTGTGGGGTCTCGGTATGCGCCTTGTCCTGCAGCGACACCGAGCCGATGTCTTGCGACACCCAGCCGAGGATGTTCACCTGTGGGGCCACCTGGTTGTCGCGCAGGTCGGCTTCCACCTGGGCCTGGTCTACCTGGGCCTGGAGCGCACGCACGTCGGCGCGCTTCTTGGTGGCGAGCCGGATGTCGTCACCGAGCTGGGCGGCATCGGGCTCATCCGGCTCTGGAATCGCGGCGGGCAGCTGCTCACGCCCCGGGCGTCGGGTGCGGCCCTCGGCGTCACGCAGGTAGAGGCTCAGCTTGATCGCCGCCGTCTCGAGCTTACGTCGGGCAGCGATGACCTTGGTGCGGCGGTCGAACACCGTACGCTGGTTGTCGATGCCTTCGATCTCCGGGGCGGCGCCTTCTTCGATGCGCCGCACGAGGCCCTGGTTACGCCTGTCGGCCACCTCGAGCAGCCCTTCGTTGATCTCGAGCATGAGCCCGGCTTCGACCCAGGACCAGTAGGCGTAGGCGGCTGCGTTGTCGACGAGCAGCTCCGTCATGTCGCGGTCGCGCTCGGCGCCTGTCACCGCGAGCTCGGCCTGGTTGATGTCGGCCCGACGCTGGTCGATGGGACCCCCGCGCCACACGGGCAGGTCGAACCCGGCGCGGAACTCGCCACCATTCAGGGTGACGTATTGCCCGTCGTAGGTGGGGAAGGAGCCCACCGAGCGGCGGTAGCCGGCGTAGAAGCTGGCGCCCCACAGCGGCGAGTCCTGGGTGATGAGGGCGTCGAAGTTTCCCTTGTCGTAGTAGCCGAGGGGCTGCGTCTTGAAGCTGACCTTGGCTTTGGGGTCGAAGACGCCCTCCTTGCTCTGGAGCTTGCCTTCGGCGGCTTCGATCTTGGCCTCCGCCTCCTCGAGCTTGGGGTGCTTACCGTCGTCCATCGACCGGAGGACGGTGCCCAGCGTGAGGCTCGGCCCGGTTCGAGGACGCGGAGGGTTGAGCATGGTGCCCATGTCGGGCGCCCCCACCTCCACGCCGTCGGGCGCCGGCGCGGGTACGGGCTCGACGTTCTCCGGTCCCGACCCCCTGGGTGGATCGGCGTCTGGAGCCGGCGCATCTGGAGCCGGCGCATCTGGAGCCGGAGCGCCTGGAGCCGGAGCGTCTGGAGACGGGACTGGCGCGGGCTCTTGGGCATGAAGCGTCGACGCCCAGGACAGGACGAGGACCGCGGCCAGCAGGCCGCGCGGCAAGTTCGAGCTCACTTCTTCTTTTCCTCGGTGCCCTTGGGTTTGTTGCCCTTGGGCAAATCGCCGGGGGTGCCCGGCGCGTCGACGACGGGGGGGAAGCCGTTGAGCTGTCGCCACAGCTCGAAGGCCACCGTGACTTCGTTGAGCAAGACCCAGCCGTTCGAGCGCACGCCTTGGCGGAGGTAGCGCGCCTCGGGCCAGGGATCGTCGTCGGGGTCGGGCACGATCACGATGCGGAACTTGCCGGAGCCGTCATCGGTCGCGTCGACGAATGCGACCTCGCCCCCAAACGTGCCGACGGCCACCGACGGCCAACCCACGAACTGCACCGCGGGCCAGCCCTCGAACTGCACGCGCACCTTGCGGCCCTTGGTGATGAGGGGAGCGTCGTTGCCGCTCACCCAGAGCTCGACGGCACGTGAGGCGGTGTTGGGGACGATCTGCGCCAGCTGATCGCCCTCTTTCACGAAGTGACCCGGGCCGTTGGCCACGAGCCTGAGCACGGTGCCGCTGATCGGGGCGACGATCTTCATCTGCTCCTGGCGCGAGAAGTTCGACTCGGCTTTGGTCAGCTCCTGCTGGGCCTTGAGCTCATCGGACCGAAGCTTCTGAAGCGACTCCTCTGCCTTGGCGATGTTCGAGTCCTCTTTGCTGCCGATGTTGTCGAGCTTGGCACCGGCCGCAGCCACCTCGCGCCGAGCGGCCCGCACCTTGGCCTTGGCCGCGTCGCGCTTGCTACGCGTGGTCTCGAGCTTGAGCTCGGCGAGCTCGACCTTCCGCTTGGAGGCGAGGCCCTCCTTGCCGAGGGTCTGCTGGCGCTCGTGGTTGAGCTGGGCCGTCTTGTAGGCGGCTTCGGCGGCTTCGAGGTCCTGCTTGGCGGCCGACAGCTTGTCGTTGGCGATCTGAACGTAGAGCTCGGCGTTGGCCACCGCGGCGCTACGGGCAGACTTGAGGGCCGATACGCGCGCCTCGTTGATGGTGATGGCAGTCCTGGCCGCTTCGACCCGACTCTCGGCGGCCTTGCGCTGCTGCTCGAGGCGCGTGAGGTAGTTGGGGTCGTTGTCGCTGATGTCGGCGATGGGGTCGCCGGCTTGCACCTGCGAGCCTTCGACCACGTACCACTTGGTGATGCGGCCCTTGATGGGCGCCTCGAGGTTCTGGGTGCGGTCGGTGGGGGCGTAGGCGATGGCGCGCCCAGTGCCGGTGACGGACTGCTGCCAGGGTGCGAGAAGAAGGCCCACCACCGACACCACGGCGAAGATCCAGAGGGCGCGGGTGAGCCAGCGCACCAGCGGGTGGACTTGGCTCGCCGGGACGCGGCTGGGGGCGGTGAAGCTGTAGAGCTGGAGCTCTCGGTCGCGTCTCATGATTCCTCCGAAGCGGGGCGAAGGGTGATGATGCGGTCGCAGCGGGAGAGGATGGCTTCGTCTCGGGTCACGACGACGACGGTCCATGGGGCGCCCGGTCGTAGAAGCGCGTCGATGATCCGCACCTCCTCCGCGAGCACGTCGAGGGTTTGGTCGAGCAGGATGAGCCGGGGCTGCTGCACGATCACGCGTGCGACCGCGAGGCGGAGGGCCTGGGAGCGGGACAGGGGTCCTCCGTGGGGCAGGAGCTGGGACTCGAGACCCTTGGGGATGTTGTTGATCGCTTCGTCGAGGCCCACCAAGGTGACCGCCTCGCGGATGTCGTCGCTGGTGGCCGTAGGCGCCGCGAGCCGCATGTACTCCCCGATCGAGATGGCCGCGAAGTGTGGTTCGGCGCCGACCCGCCCCACCTCTTGGCGATAGCGAAGGAGGTCGGCCTGTCGAAGGTCGATGCCATCGGCGCGCACGGTGCCGTGGCTCGGCTCGCGCCTTCCGGCGAGGAGGTCGAGGAGGGTCGTCTTGCCGCTGCCGGGCGCGCCCACGATGGCGATGCGCTCACCCGCGCGAATGTCAGCATCGATTGGGCACGCGAGGCGCGGGTGTGCCAGGTCGGCGAGCCGAAGGTGCATGGGGCCCTCGCCCCGAATGGCTTCGCCCCCGTCGCGCTCACGTTCGGCGTCGACGACCTCGCCGATCTTATCCATGGCCGCGACCGCGTCGTAGAGCTTCTCGAGCTGCTTGCCGAGCTTGGCGAAACCAGAGCCGATGGCGGCGACCACGAGCTCGGCGGCGACGAGCTGACCGAGGGTGAGCTGGCGGTTGATCACCAACCAGCCGCCCACGCCGAGCAGGGCGACGCTCGCGAAGACCTGGAGCGCGAGCCCACCGACGATCTGGGTGAGCAGCTTGCTGTAGTGGGTGGAGCGCGCGTCGAGGTAGGTGCGGCAGAGGGCTTCGGTGCGGGCCGCCGCGTTGTCGGTGCTACCCGCGTTGGCGAAGAGCTCGGGGTTGGCTGCGACCGTCTCGAGCCAGGCCGCGGTGGCGAACTTCGCCTTCGACTCTTTGATGGCCGACTTCACGCCGCGGGTCGCGGGGATGAAGATGAGCCCGGTCAGCAGGACCAAGAGCACGGCGTCGAAGGCGAGCAGGATCGGGTGATAGAAGGCCAGCAGCAGGAGCCCCATGGCTGTCTGCAGGAGCAAGCCCAGGGCATCGACCACGAGGGTGGAGCCAGCCTTCTGAACCGTGATGACGTCGAAGAAGCGGTTGGCGAGCTCGGGGGCGAAGCGGCGATCGTGCAGCTCGGCGCCGAGCCGGGGTAGGCGGCGACCGAAGTCGCCCGCCACGCGGACGAAGACCCGACGCTGCAGCACCTCGACGACGTAGAGGCGCAGCACGTTGAGGCCTGCTGCGAAGGCGAGGCCGGCGAGCAACGCGAGGGTGAGGATGATGAGCGGCTGCAGCACCGACCCGAAGGCGATGGAGTTCACGAGCGCCTGCACCGCCACCGGCGTGAGCAGCGTGAGCACGCCGATGAGGATGGCGTAGATGAAGACCATCCAGAGCTCGGAGCTCTCGAGGCGCGCAAACGACCAGAGTCGCCTCAACGCCCGACCGGGGCCGGGGTCGCCGCCGACGGACCGGCCCGCGAGCACGTCGAGGGGGTAGCGTGGCTCGATGCTGATCGCGGCCACGCTCATCATGCCAGTGCTCGCGAGTCCATCGACGTAACGGGTGATGCGCTGCTTGCGTCGCGTGGTCCGCGACTGCCGAAGGTCGTGAACGATGGCGTGGGTGCCATCTTCGCGTCCCTCGACGACCATCCATCGCGGCTCGCCGAATGCGTCGCACCAGAGCGCCATCACGAGGCCCTCGCGGAGCAGCTCGATGAGCTCCTGGTGGGTCACGTTGTGAACCACTGGGCTGAGGCTGTGTTCGAGACAGGTGGCGGCCAGGGCCTGCAGGGCGCCGATGCGATCGGGTTCGCTGTCGGCGGCGTGGCGAATGGCCGAGGTGAGCACGTTCTCCGGCACCACGTTCACTCGCTGTGCCTCAGCCGCGATCTCCACCACGCGTGCGAGCTCGGGGGCACGCAGCCGGATCTCGCCGGTGCCGGCCTTCCCGGTCGGTTCGGTTGCGGCACCCGTCGCATCGGAGGCGGCGCTGAGGCTGGGGTTCACGGTGGTCATCGTACTCGTCGGTGACGAAGGGGCACGTCGCACCCGGCTGAACTACATAACACGAAATGAATTACAGGAAACCTGTTGCCACATAATTGTTTCGTGTAATCGTTTTCCGCACGGACAATTGGCGAATTCGTCACCGCGAATTCGGTTGCGGTAATTCTCTTGCATGAATTAGATTTCAGGTGTAGTTCCTAAGGCTAGGATTTGGCACGTGTCACAAGACGAACATCGTTGGACTTTTCTTTCTAACCACGGGCACGTGGCGCTCGTACTCGCTCGAGACCCGTCGGCTCGTGTGAGAGACATAGCGGCCGCGGTGGGCGTCACCGAGCGGGCGGTACAAAGAATTCTCTCCGAGCTCGAGAGTGGGGGGATCATCGAGCGGGAGCGGGTGGGCCGCCGGAACCACTACCGGCTCAACAACGACAAGGCCCTCCGTCATCCGCTCGAGGCCAACCACACCGTGGGCGAGCTCCTCATGTCTCTGCTCGACCCGCCGAGCCGAAAGCAGGCCAACGCGTCATGAGCAGCGCTCGCCGCAAGGTGGCGCTCACGGCGGAGCAAGAGCGCGAGCTCGCCCGTCGATACCGCCAGCACGGCGACGTCGCCGCTCGTAACGCGCTCGTGGTGGCCCACCTGGGCCAGGTCGAGGCCTTCGCGCGCCGTGCCCGCGCCCGGTACCTCCCCCTCGAGGACCGGGTTGCGGAGGGGCACATGGGTCTCATCCATGCCCTCGATCGATTCGACCCCGACCGTGGGGTTCGGCTCTGGACCTACGCTTCCTATTGGGTGCGGGTCTTCATCGGGCGTGCGGCGCGCCGCTCGAGCACCATCGTGCCGGGAGGCATCGATCGCGACCTCCGCGACCGTGAGCGGATCCGCCGCGCACGGGTACGCGCCCTCAACGACGGGGTCCCCGAGCACGCCCTGGGCGAAGAGATCGCGGCCCGAACCGACCTCAAGCCCGACCGCATCGAGGCCGTGCTGCGACGTTTCCAGCAGGGCGATACCTTCCTCGATGGACTGGACGACGCGCTCGCCTGTCCGGCGACGGTGACCCCCGACGAAATGGTCGAACAACGGCGCGCGGCGGAGATGGTGCGTCGCGTGGTCGAAGAGGCGCCACTTCTCGAACGTGAGCGACACGTGGTGGAAGCCCGCGTGCTCGACCCCGCCGACGAGCGACCTTCCCTCGCCGACCTCGGCGCCGAGATGGGGGTGAGCCGCGAGTGGGTGCGCAAGCTCGAGGTGTCGGCCAAGAAGAAGCTCAAGACGCGCCTCGTGCGAGCCATGACGCCCCCGTCCGCCCTCGCCAGCTGAACGGGGTAAACTCCCGCTCGTGAAGGTCGAATCCGGCACCATCCTCCCCGACGTCAAGATCATCGAGCCCAAGATCTTCCGTGATGCGCGGGGGTTCTTCCTCGAGTCGTACAACCAACGGCGGTTCGCCGAGGCGGGGATCGACGCCACCTTCGTGCAGGACAACCACGCCCGCTCGGCGCAGGGCACGCTTCGCGGCCTCCACTTTCAGCGCCGTCCAGGCCAGGCCAAGCTCGTACGCGCGGTCGCCGGCAAGATCTGGGACGTCGCCGTCGACATCCGCCCCGACTCCCCGACCTTCGGCAAGTGGGAGGCCTGGGAGCTCGACGACGAGACCATGCGCACCGTCTTCATTCCCGTGGGCTTTGCCCACGGCTACGTGGCCCTCACCGACTGCGAGGTCGAGTACAAGGTGAACGCGTTCTACGATGCCGACGAAGAGAAGGGCTTCTCGTGGAACGACCCCGACGTGGGGGTCGACTGGCCCGTGAGCGACCCCATTCTCAGCGGCCGCGACCAAGCGGCTCCGAGCTTCCGAGACCTGTTTCCCTCCGCGTTCGGCTGAGCCGTTGCGGTCGAAGAGAGTGGGCCGTCGAGCCTGCGTCGAACGTGTGGGTAGTCCGCGTACGCGAGATTTGTCACATCTCGCCGCCGTGCCTCGTGGTTGCTCCGGGCGGGCGTTACCTTCTCGTCGTGCAGTACACGGGGCCCATCATTCGCCCCCCGGGCGAAGCGCGTAGCCTGCTGTTGCAGGTGATGGGCGGTGATGTGGTCACCAAGTCGATGGCCCGGATCGACGGCGAGCTCATCGTTGCGGCCAAGCTCGGGCCTGCCTTCTCCACCGTCTTCTTGTGCGATGCCGCGGCCATCACGATGTCGGCGCACGCGCTCGCCCAAATCCTCATCGCGATCCGTGTGCGCCTGCCGTGGATCACGCGGGTGGGCATGTACGGTGACGCGAACGGGGTCGAGACCAAGTCTCTCGCCGAGCTGAAGCAGTTGCATGCGCTCGGGCTGGCCACCGTCTACCACCGGCTCGAAGCCGAGGAGGGCAGGACCGCCCGATCTCGGCAGACCCACGTCGACGGCGCCGGCAAGCTTCGTGCGGCCGACATCTGTCACGCGGTTACGGTCACCCTCGGGTACGGTGACCGCGTGGTCCGCGAGACGGCGCGCCTCCTGACCGCGATGGATCCGGCGCGGCTCATCGCGTTGACGGCGAGCACCTCCCCGCATACGCCGCTGCCGGGCCTCAGCGAGGCCTTCGAGTTGCTCGAGGAGCTGTATACGATCATCGACGAGAGCGAGCTGTCGACGTGTCTCTTCTCCGCCCACGACCCGCTGCCCCTCGAAGCGAGGCTGCCCGAAGACCGCGAGCCCCTGCTCCGCATTCTCGGCGATTTCCTCGACCTGCGGGATCCGTCGACCCTGCGCACCGAAGCGTGGGCGGCCGTGGGTGGGCGCTTGTCTTCGTAGTCGCTTGCTCCTCCGAAGCGAGTCCAAAGCAGGAGCCGACGCCGGTGAGCACGGCCACGGTCTCCGCATCCGTTTCCGCGACCGCGAGCGCTAGTGCGACGACGACGGCAACGGCCGCCCCGGCGCCGCTGAAGCTGCCGGGCTGGGTCGACCTCGAGCGCCCGCCCATCGCCGAGACGCGGGAGCAACTCTTGGCGCTCCTTCCCCCCGTGGCGGAGAAGGACGAGGCCTTCTTCACCTTTCACTTCGAGCCGGGCAAAGCGGCCAAGATGAACCAGGGCAACCCTGAGATCGCGACCCATCAGATCTCCCGCGAGCAGTGCTGGCGCGGCCTGCAGGGGGTCGAGATCCAGACCGCGGAGCAGAAGGACCGGTGCGGGGGACACGACTACATGGTGCCGATCCATCCGGATGGCGATCCTACGAAGGCGCGCTTCTGCATCGACCAGTTCGAGTTTCCCAACCGGCCGTGCGAGCTCCCGGTGGTCTGGTCGGGGGCGACCCAGGCCCATCAGGTGTGCAAGAAGCTCGGCAAGCGGCTCTGTCGGCAGGACGAGTGGATGCGGGCTTGCGACGGAGATCCGGGAGGTGGCGAGCCGCGTCGCTACGCCTACGGCGACGACCTCGATCTCGAGATCTGCAACACCAACAAACACGCCAAGGACCTCAACGACCCGCCCTGTGATGCGCGCACCGTGAAGTCGGCGTGGGAGACCTGCGGCACCCACACGGAGCCGAGCGGGAGCTTCCCACAGTGCCGGTCCCGCTTTGGCGTCTACGACCAACACGGCAACGTGGCCGAGGCCATGACCCGCTACGACCACGAGGAGGGCGAGCGAGTCAGCCAGCTCAAGGGGAGCGCCTTCTTCTATGTCGACGTGCACCGACGGCATGACGCGCCCCGCGAGAAGGAGACCTACATCGACATCTGTCGCCACGATCCGCGGTGGCACGTGCAGTCGATGCAGAAGGCCTGGCACGTCAATTACCACCTCGGCTTTCGCTGCTGCTTCGACATCCCGCCCGAGAAGAAGAAGGCGTCGAAGTAGCTCAGCGTCGCTGGCAGCCGGGGCAGAACCACGTGCCGCGTTGGGCGACGACGATGCGCCGGATCGCCCGCGTGCAGCGGAGGCAGGGCTCGCCCTCTCGGCCGTAGACCTTCAGTTGCGCGACGAAGGCGCCGCTTTCGCCGGCCACGTTCTGGTAGTCGCGCAGGGTGGTGCCCCCGGCGGCCACACTTCGGTCGAGGATCTCGACGATGGCGACCCGGAGCCGCTCGAGACGCTTGGGGCCGAGGCGACCGGCCTCGGCGCGCGGATCGATGGCAGCCTGCCAGAGGGACTCGTCGGTGTAGATGTTGCCAACACCCGCGACCGGACGCTGGCTCATGATCGCGGCCTTGATGGTGGTGCGGCGACCCTCGAGCAGACTGGCGAAGCGCTCGAGCGTGAAGTCGTTGGGGTCGAGAGGCTCGGGGCCGAGGTGCTTCAGGGTCGGCAGCACGCCGTAGTCCCCAGCACGCACGACGAGGAAGCGCCCGAAGCGGCGGATGTCGCGAAAAAAGAGGTCGCCTCGGTCGAGTCGAAGGTGGGCCCGAACGTGGGTCGCTGGACGCTCGCGGTGGATCTGGCCCGTCATGCCGAGGTGCACGACGAGCTCGTCGCCGCCCGAGAGGCCGAGGAGAATGAACTTTCCCCGGCGTACGACGGAGGCGATGGCCTGGCCCGAGGCTCGCTCGAGGTGGCGGTATTTGGGGCCTGCTGGGGCATCTACGCGCGTGGCACGCCGGATGGTGCGGCCGGGCAGCCAGGCGGCCAGCTCACGCCGAACCGTTTCGACCTCGGGGAGCTCGGGCATGTCGGAGCGATCGGTGTACCATTGCCCCAGATGGGATACGCGTACCTCTTCGCGCTCGTCGTGGGCCTGGGGATCGTGATGATCCAGGCCGTCATGGGCTCGAAGGACGCCGACGTCGATGGCGACGGCGACGTCGATGGCTTCGACAAGGACCTGGACTTCGACGCAGACGCGGACGCGGACTTCGATGCCGACGCCGATGCGGATGCCGACGCGGACGCGGACGGCGATCACGACGTCTCGACCGGGGTGAGCGGCGGGGTGGCGGATCTCGCCACGCTGTTCCTGTCGATTCGATTCTGGGTCTTCTTCTGCCTCGGCTTCGGCCTCGGGGGCACGCTGCTGACCTACCTCACCGGGGTGGGCCCCACGGCGACGGCGATCACCGCGAGCGCGCTCGGGGTGGTCTCGGGCCTCATGGCCGCGATGGCCTTCCGCACCCTGAAGCGCACGGCGAGCCAGGCGGTGGAGAATACGACGCGGGCCGCGGTCGGGAAGGTCGCCCGCGTGGTGGTTCCGCCTCACGCCGAGCGGTTGGGCAAGGTCCGCATCGAGCTCTCGGGTCAGACCTTCGATCTGCTGGCGCGCACCAAGGGGCCTCGCATCGACATCGGCGAGAACGTGATCATCGAAGAGGTCGAGGGGGAGATGGCCATGGTGAGCCGAGCCCCCAAAGAGCTCCAAGAGCCCCTCCCCTAGAACGACGTCGCAGCCGGTCGAGCACCGCAAAGTAACGGTCGACGTCGAATCCGGCTGGCGTAGCACGCCGACCTGTTAACCTTTGCCGCGATGTTCGACGTGGCGCTAGGGGGGAGTGCGCCCCCACTGTTGATGTCCTCGGCGTCCGACATGGACGCACTGCTGGGCACACTTGGTTCGGCCGGTGGGGTCATCGTCGGGTTCCTCATCCTGGTGGGGATCATCCGACGCTTCCTGTTCATTTGCGGACCCAACGAGATATTGGTCTTCAGCGGTCGGGCTCACAAGCTGCCCGACGGTTCGACGAGCAACTACAAGATCGTACAGGGCGGGCGAGGCTTCCGGATGCCCTTCCTCGAGGTGGTGCGGCGCATGGATATGCGGCTGTTTCCGGTCGAGGTCATGGTGCAGAACGCCTACTCGGCGGGCGGCATCCCGCTCACGGTTCGCGCCATCGCGAATGTGAAGCTGTCGGCCGATCCCGTGTCGGTGCGCAACGCCATCGAGCGCTTCCTCGACTTTCCGCCGTCGCAGATCGCGGTCGCAGCGCAGCAGACCCTGGAGGGTGTGTTGCGTGAGGTCGTCTCGCAGCTCACGCCGGAGGAGGTGAACGAGGACCGCCTCAAGTTCGCCGAGTCGCTGATGGAGAATGCGCGCGACGATTTCCACCAGCTCGGCCTCGACCTCGACGTGCTCAAGGTGCAGCACGTGAGCGACGACCAGGAGTACCTGTCGAACCTCGGCCGTCCGCGTATCGCCGGCATGCTGCGGGACGCGGAGAATGCCGAGAACGCCGCGAACCAAGCTGTGGCCGAGGCCAGCGCGTCCGCGCGGGAGCGGGCCGAGACCGCCACGAAGCAGGCCCAGACCCGCGTCGTCGAGGCGACCAACACGACCCAGGCCGAGATGGCCGAGCTCGAAGCGCGCTGTCTCGAGGCCGAGAACCAAGCCGAGATGGCGGCCGAGACGGCACGGGCCCGTGCCGAGCAGCAGCTGCAGGCCCTTCGCGCCGAGCTCGAGAAGCTGCGTCTGCACAACGACGTGGTCTTGCCCGCGGAGGCGCGCCGCAAGGCGGAGGAGCTGAAGGCGCGGGGAGAAGCCGCGCCGGCCATCGAGAACGGCAAGGCGGCGGCCGAAGCGCTGCGCATGGTCTCCGAGAAGTGGGCGGCGGCTGGCTCGGCGGGTCGCGACGTCTACGTTCTGCAGCAGCTTCAACGGCTGGCGGAGGCGGCGGCCGACCGTGTGGCCAAGAGCGAGATCGGTAACATCAAACTCGTGGCGGGCGACGACAAGGCCTACAGCGCGGTGCTCTCGAGCTACCCGGCCGCCGTGTCGGCCGTGCTCCGCGAGACGGGTGAGGCGCTCGGGATCGATCTGGAGCGACTGCTCGCCCCCATGGACCACGGGGACGGCAACGTCCGGAAGCCGCACCGCAGAACCCAAGAACCATCGCCGCCGACCCAACGGATGTCGGCTCAGCGGCGCGAGCACAAGGGAGGACAGGCCTGATGGAAATCCTCATGGTCATTCTGGTCGTCATCGCCGTCGTGGTGGGGTCGATCATCTACACGCTGCGAAACCTCCTCTTCGTCGCCACGCCCAACCAGGTGCTCGTGCTCAGCGGGCGGCGCCGCAGACTCGGTGAGCGAACCGTCGGCTGGCGTGCCGTTCGCGGTGGTCGGGCCGTGCGCATCCCCCTCATCGAGCGGGTCGACTGGATGGATCTGTCGAACATCCCGGTCGACATCGTGGTCCGCCACGCCTTCTCCAAGGGCGGCATTCCCCTCAACGTGGAGGGGGTGGCTCACGTGAAGCTCCCCGGCGCCGAGCCGCGTCTCTCGAACGCAGTCGAGCGCTTCCTCGGGCGCAGCCGGGCCGAGATCGCGGCCGTGGCCCGCGAGACGCTCGAAGGCAACGTGCGCGGCGTGCTCGCCCAGCTCACGCCGGAGCAGGTGAACGAGGACAAGATCGCCTTCGGCAACACGCTCCTCGAGGAGGCCGAGCACGACTTCGTCCGCATGGGTTTGGTGCTCGACACCCTCAAGATCCAGAACGTCACCGACGACGCCAACTACCTCAACTCGATCGGCCGCATCCGTGGTGCCGACATCCGTCGAGACGCGTCCGTGGCCGAGGCCCACGCCAAGAGCCAGGCCGCGATCCAGAAGGCGGAGAACTGGGCGGCGTCGGAGCTCGCGAAGATCCGCGCCAACCTGAACATCGCCAAGCAGGAGACCGAGCGCCGCGTGAAGGACGCGGTCACCGGTCGCGAGGCGAAGATCGCCACCGCCGAAGGTGAGGTTCGGGCCGAGATCGCCAAGATCCAAGAGGACATCAACCGTCAGCGCGAGCGCGCGGTGCAGGTGGAGCGGCAGCTCGACGCGGACGTGGTCCAGCCCTGGGTGGCCGAAGCGCGCAAGCTCGAAGAGGACGCGCGCGCCAAAGCGGCCCGGATCATCGAGCGTGGTCGCGCCGAAGCCGAGGCGCTCGAGAAGCTGGTGCACGAGTACCGCTCCGCGGGTGACGCGGCGCGCGAGGTCCTCGTCCTGCAGCAGCTGATGCCGATGCTGAGTCAGATCAGCGGCGCCGAGCGCCCGATGCGCATCCAGGAGTGGACCGTGCTCGGCGACGAGAGCGACGGCGCGGGCATGGCGAGCAAGGCCATTCGCTTCAACGAGCAGCTCAAGGCCGCGACCGGGGTCGACCTGGTCAAGACGGCGGGCCGGCTCGGCGCGGCCGGCGGTGGGGATCGACCTTCCCGCCCGCCGCTCCCCGAGCGCAGCTAGCTACACGAAATCACGCGATTCGAGCGACCGAGTGGGGGCCCAGCACCTCTTCTCGGTCGTTCGTGCTATGGCAGGTCCCTCATGAAACTCTGCATGGTGGGAACTGGTTACGTCGGTCTCGTCAGCGGCGCTTGCTTCGCCGAGACGGGCAACGACGTCATTTGTGCCGATATCGACGCCGACAAGGTCGCCATCCTCGAGAAGGGGGACATCCCCATCTTCGAGCCCGGTCTCGACACCATGGTGGAGCGGAACCGCGCGGCCGGTCGTCTTTCGTTCTCCGCCGACCCGCCGAAGGCGATGGCCGAGTCCCAGGTGATCTTCGTCGCGGTGGGCACCCCGCCCCGAAGCGACGGCGCGGCCGACCTGTCCGCCGTCGACAAGGTGGCGGAGACGGTTGCCGCCAACGTGACCCAGGAGACGGTGCTCGTGCTCAAGAGCACGGTGCCGGTGGGCACCAACGAGCGCGTGCGGCGCATCGTGAAGGACGCCAAGCACCGCATTCACGTGGTGAGCAACCCGGAGTTCCTCAAGGAGGGCGACGCGATCAACGACTTCATGAAGCCGGATCGCATCGTCATCGGTTGCGACGACGACGACGACTTCGCGCGCGACATCATGGCCCGGCTCTACCACCCGGTGAGCCTCGGCCAGGATCGGATCATCTTCATGAACCCCACCAGCGCGGAGCTCACGAAGTACGTGGCCAACACCATGCTGGCGATGCGGATCTCGTTCATGAACGAGGTGGCAGCGCTCTGCGAGAAGGTCGATGCCGACGTGCACGCGGTGCGCCGCGGGGTGGGCAGCGACTTCCGCATCGGGTCCAAGTTCCTCTACGCGGGGCCAGGTTATGGCGGGTCGTGCTTCCCCAAGGACGTGGTGGCCCTGGTGCACACGGGACGTGAGCACGGGGTCGAGATCGAGCTCGCGGCCGCCACCGACCGGGTCAATCAGCGGCAGAAGGGTGTGCTCGCCCGTAAGCTCAAGCACGTCTACTTCGATGGCGACCTCCGCGGGAAGAAGGTCTGCGTCTGGGGCATCGCCTTCAAGCCGCGTACGGATGACATCCGCGAGTCGGCGTCGCTGCAGCTCATCGATGCGCTGCTCGCCGAAGGGGCCGAGGTCCACGCCCACGACCCCGAGGCGATGGACCATGCGCGTGCGGTCTACGGTGACCGGATCACCCTCCACGAAGACGCCTACGCGGCGGCCGAGAAGGCCGATGCGCTGGTGCTCGTCACCGAGTGGCGCATGTACCAGAACCCGGACTTCAATCGCCTCAAGGCTCGCATGAACCGTCCTTTGCTCCTCGATGGCCGCAACATCTGGTCGACTTACAAGTTGGCCAACCAGGGCTTCACGTACGAAGGCATTGGTGTTCGCACCAGCTGAGGGAAGATGATGAAGAAGGCGACGTCGAAGGGACTCCTGGCCGCCGTCGCGGCGGGGGCCATGTGGATGGTGCCGGCCGTGGCGCGTGCCGAAGAGCCCAAGGCCCAGGACCACTTCCTACCGGAGTGGGTGAGCGTCGGCGTCGGCTTCAATGCCCAGGTTGGAGCCAACTTCCTCGACGAGCCGGGCAACCAGGTGGTCGGCTCCGACGTGCCGACCCCCGACTACCCAGGCTTCGCCGGCTTGCAGTGGGGCGTTGGCGCGGCGCTCGACGTGCGCTTCCTCGGCTACGTCGGTTTCGAGATGGACGTGCACGCCACACAGGACCGTGGTTCGGCCGACATCTCGATCACCAACTTCACGACCAACCAGACCAACGAGTTCAGCTTCGAGATCGGCCACAGCGCCGTGCACATCCCGCTGCTGCTCAAGGGTGCCCTGCCGGGCTCGGTGGTCACGCCGGTGATCTTCCTCGGACCCGAGTTCGTGCTCCCCAACGACGGCGAGCTCGAGATCACCGACGGCACCAACAACAGCGGCGCCAACTTCAGCGCCTTCTCCGAGAAGTACACCTTCCTCACCTTCGGCTTCGGCATGGAGATCAACCTCCCCATCCCGAGCGTCGACATCCGGATCCCGATCCAGCTCCGCGGCAGCTACAACCCTGGCGTGAGCGACGACCGCACCGAGCGCAGCAACGTCACCACACGCACCGAAGCCGGCAACCTCAAGGTCGCCAGCGAGTCCTACCGTACCGAGTGGCTCTGGCAGGTCGGCGCCAACCTCGGCGTCATGTGGCACTTCTGAGGCGGCTCCCAGGGGTGGTTGCTTCGGTCTGCCTCCGCCCCTGACGGGGCGAAGGCGGAGGCAGCCCTACGCAACCACCGCCCCTGTTCGCCGCCTCATCCGTCTTTCCCTCGGGGGGCTCTTCGAGCCCCCCGCCCCACTTCGCTTCGCTCGTGGGGCCCCACCCCCGAAGCGCGCTTCGCGCGGCTGCCGTCTGCTTCTGAGGGCGGCTCCCAGGGGTGGTTGTTTCGGTCTGCCTCCGCCCCTGACGGGGCGAAGGGCGTAGGCAGCCCTCCGCAAGGACCGACCGTGGTCGCCGCCTCATCCGTCATTCCCTCGGGGGGCTCTTCGAGCCCCCCGCCCCACTTCGCTTCGCTCGTGGGGCCCCACCCCCGAGGCGCGCTTCGCGCGCGGCTGCCATCTGCCTTGGGGGGCGCCTTGTTGCTTTTGCTTTGCGGACGAGCGAGCCCGAGGACGAGATCGAGATCGAGATCGAGATCGAGATCGAGATCGAGGACGAGGACGAGCACGAGATCGAGGACGAGCACGAGATCGAGGACGAGCACGAGATCGAGAGGCGAGAGCGAGGGCGAGGTTGAGGGCGAGGGCCGGTCGTTGGGGTGTACTTGGGTGCTTGGGTGAAACGAGTTCACGTGGTGGTCATGTCGAGGTGATAGCCTTCTAACCGTGTTGTTGGAGGATCTGCTTCGCCGGATTGGGCCTGCTCAGAGCTCGCTGCCGAGGGTTGATGAAGAGGCGCGGTTGGCGACCTATCCGCCGCCGTATCCTGCGAGTTGGTATGCGCTGGGGGATGTGAGGGACCTCGCCAAGGGCGAGAAGCGGTTCGTCGAGGCGCTTGGGGAGAAGCTCGTCGTGTTCCGGGGGGAGGACGGCACGTTGGGGGTGCTCGACGCCTATTGTCCGCACCTCGGCGCCAACCTCGCGGGGGGTGAGGTGAAGGGGAACTGTCTCGAGTGTCCCTTCCACCGCTGGGCCTTTGCGCCGAGTGGTCAGGTCGAGCGCATTCCCTATGCGGACCACGTGCCAAAAACACTGCGCACGCGGTCTTGGCCGGTGCGGGAGCATCACGGGCTCATCCTCGTGTGGTTCGGTAGCGACGAGCCGCGTTGGAACGTCGAACCCATCGAGGAGATCGAAGACGGCCGCATGGTGTACCGGGGGCGGCACGACGCGGGCTCGGTGCGCATGCACCTGTGTGAGTTCGCGGAGAACAGCGCCGACCACCAGCACTTCACGCCGCTGCACGGCGAGATGATGGTGCCGTGGACCCGTCTGCGGATCCCCGGCATGCGTGTGGTGCACGAGGCGACCTGGGAGCCCGACCCCGAGCAGGCGCACATCGCCTACTTCAAGGACGCCGCGGTGCTCTCCCTGTTCGGCCGCGTGATCCCCCGTACCTCGGCCCATGCGACCATCACCTTCTACGGCCCTGGCGCCGTCGTCGCCTTCCGCATCTCGGTGCCCGACATGGGCGACATCGTCATCTTCCAGACCCATTTGCCGCTCGGGCCGCTCGAGCAGCACGTGCGCTTTCGGTGGTTCGCCGATGCGCACGTGCCACGCCCGCTGGTGGCCTACGTGGTGGGCAACTGGGTCTCCCAGTGGCGCGAGGACATCTCCATCTGGGAGAACAAGGTCTTCCGCGACAAGCCGATGCTCGTGCCCGGCGATGGCCCCATGCACGCCATGCGCCGCTGGTTCCGGCAGTTCTACGCGTAGCTGCTACGGGCGGCGCGCGATGGTGAAGGCGACCAGCTTCTTGGCGCCCACGTCGACCTCTTCGACCCGCACGAAGCCCGCCTCGCGGATCTCCTGGGTGATGGTGGCGCGGTCGTAGAAGTAGACCTGGGGCGCCTTTCCGAGCCAGCGCATCAACCCGATGATGGGGCGGTAGGGGATCCAGCTCTCGGCGAGACAGACGTTGGAGGCGATGAGCACGCCGCCCGGCTTGAGGAGCGCGAAGCAGCGGTCGAGCACGTGGGGGCGATCATCGACGAGGTGCAGGATGCTGTAGGCCCAGATCGCGTCGAAGTTCTGGGGCGGGAAGCGGGCCGCCTCGAGCGTGCCGCAGTGGAAGGTCACGTTGCCCACCCCCTGGCGGGCCTTCTTCTCGTTGGCGATGCGCACCATCTCCGCGGAGACGTCGAGGGCGTGGATGTGGCCGGCATCCTTCGCCATGGACAGCGCGAGGGATCCGGTGCCGCAGCCGATCTCCAGGACCTGGGCGTTGGGTCCGAGGTGCTCGCGCGTGAAGGCCTTCTTGCGGTCGAAGGCTTCGACGTCGGCGACGGGCTGCGCGGCGTACTTCTCCGCGGCGGAATCCCAGAATGCGGCGGTGGTCATGGTGTTCCTTTCGTCAGGGGGCGGCTTCGTCATCTGCCGTCACCCCAACGTAGGTGCCCCTTCGCGCCTTCGCTCGGTGCGTCTTCGGGACGCACTGGACCGTTGGCGCACCGCCCCTCGAACAGGTCGGCCCGCGCCTCGAGGTGTTTGGTGATGGCGCGCCGGGTGGCCTGAAGCCGTGCGTTGTCGCGTAGATCGGGATGACTGAGGAGCCAGAAGTCGGCGAGGTGGCGCACATCGGGGCGCACCAGCCGCTGCAGGTTCGGGCGACGATCGCCCGCGTAGACCGGCAGCATGGCCAGCCCGAGCCCTCGGCCGGCCGCTGCCGTCACGGTGGCGATGCCCGCAAATGCACCCCAGAGCGGCAAGTCCGGATAGCTCGAATCGGCCACGAGTCGCTCGTGCACGCGTCCCTGGTTCGAGCCCAGCCAGCGCCCCCCTTTCCCGCCGAGCTCGGGGTCGAGCCGCTCGGCGTGGGCGCGGCTCACGTAGTTCGCGAGCACGATGGGGGCCACCCGTCGGCCGATGAGATGGTCGGGCGGTGAGTCGCCGATGGCCACCGCCCGGAGCGCCACGTCGGCCTCCCGCCGCGACAGGTCGAGGTAGCGGGTCTCGGTGTCGATCTGGAGCTCGAGTCCGGGGTTTTCTTCACACAAGGGCACCAGCCCTTCGATGACCAGGCCCGCGAAGTCGGCATCGGTGCAGGTGACCCGCACGGGCCCCTCGAGCCGGTGGTCTTGGCCGGCCACCTCCCGCTCCACTTCGGTCACCTCCCGCTCGATGCGCTCGGCCTTGGGCACGATCCCCTGACCGGCGTCGGTGAGCTGATAGCCGTCCCGATGCCGATCGAACAGGCGCACCCCGAGCTCGGCCTCGAGGGCTTCGACCCGTCGCGCGACGGTGGAGTGACTCACCGACAGCGCTGCCCCGGCCGCGCGGACGGAGCCGGTGCGCGCGAGCGCCAAGAAGTAGCGAAGATCGTCCCAGCCCACGGCGGCCCCAAGTGTACTCGGGGCGGCGCATTCCCCCAGGGCGCCGAGGCGAATTCGTGCGGACGCCAACGCATCGAAGCCGTGGTGCACCCGCGCGTGCTGCGGTACAGGGCGTCGGTGACCGAGGAGAAGCGCGCACGAGATGGCCTCGCGATGGCGCTCTTCGCCTACGGGCTCTGGGGCCTCTTCCCGATCTACTGGAAGCAGATCTCCGAGGTTCCAGCCGTCGAGGTTCTCGCCCACCGCGTGCTCTGGTCGATGGTCTTCGTGGCTTTGCTCGTGGTGGGGCAGCGGCGCCTCGGGCGCGTGATCGGCGTGCTGCGCGACGCCACGTCACGGCGGGCCATGTTGCTCTCCACGAGCCTCATCTCCGTCAACTGGGGCCTCTTCATCTGGGCCGTCAGCGACGGGCGCGTCACCGAAGCGAGCCTCGGCTACTACATCAATCCGCTCGTCAACGTCGCCCTTGGGCGCCTCGTGCTCGGGGAGGAGCTGCGCCCACGACAGCGAGCGGCCATCATCCTCGCCGCGGTGGCCGTGGGTGCCCTCACCGTGGCCCAAGGCGAGCTTCCTTGGGTCTCCCTGGTGCTCGCCGGCTCATTCGGCCTCTACGGGCTCGTGCGCAAGAAGGTCGACGTGGGCGCGGTGGATGGGCTCGCCATCGAGACCGGTCTCGCCTCGCCCATCGCCTTGGCCTACCTGCTGTTCCTGCAACCGACGTTCGGACACCTGACCCCTGCGAATCCCCGCACGTCGCTGTTCCTCGTGGGGGCGGGGGTGGCCACGTCGCTGCCCCTGCTCGGCTTCGCGGGCGCCGCCCGTCGACTCCGGTACACGACGTTGGGCATGGTGCAGTACCTCGCGCCGACCCTGCAGCTCGGCTGTGCCGTTCTGCTCTACGACGAGCCGCTCTCGCTCGAGCGGGGGCTCGCCTTTTCTCTGATCTGGATCGCGATTGCGATCTACGTCTCCGATCGCGGCCCGAGAGCGCGCCTCAAGGAAACTTGATGCCCTCGTCTTTGGCGAGAGCACACCAGAGCGTGGTGCCGGCGTAGGGGCCCGTCGTGGGAGGCTTCAACCGTCCCTCCCTGACTGCCTGACGATCCTTGCGGCACTTGCGCTCGGCCACCTCCCGGAAGGCGGTGAGGTCGCGCGCCTTGAGTCGGGTGCAGCTGGAGATCGCGCCCGTACTGCAAGCTTGGGCGAGCTGGCGGGTCGCATGACGCTCGCAGGCCGGTGCGTCGCCCTTCTCGCACGCGTCGCGGTCGAGCTTCATGGCTCGCTTCATGCTGTCGTCGGCGGCATCTTCGCAGGTCGAGGCGTTGCTCCAGCCGTCCCGGCTCGGATCACACGAGCGCTGGAGCGCGCCATGCCGGTCGGCTTCGGTGCCGTGCTCGACGAGAAAGGTGCACGACTGGCTGTCTCGCTGCGCGCAGCCGCGCCGCGCGAGCGCGAGAGCGCGATCGGGATCACGTGGCACGTCGGGGCTGTCATGAAAGAGCGCCGCCGCGCGAGCGCAGTCCCATCCGGTGATGCCGTGGATGCACGCGAGCGCACGAGCCTCTGCGGCCGGTGCCGGCTTGCCGGCCTTGTCGAGCTCGCCGGCCCAGGTCTGGCAGGCGTAGTCGTAGCCTCCTTCGCAGGATCGCTTCAGGAGGCTCATCGCCTTCGGCTTGGTTGCCTCGTCGCTCAGGAGTCGCTTCCCAAGCCGACTGCAGGCCTGATTGTGGCCGAGATCACATCCGCGCTGGAGCAAAGACACATAGCTGGACATGCTTGCCGCTGGCGCCGTCACGCCGCGCTTTTTTCGCAAGCCGGAGTCGGGTTCGAAGATGAGCGCAGTGATCTGACAGGAGACCGCGCCGCCCCGCTCGCAGGAGGCTTCGCCTTGCGCCGCGAGCGCCGAGAGGTCGGTCTCCTTGCCGACGAGCGCGCGGTAGAAGACGAGAAGCGCGCACGACTTCTCGTCCTGCAGCTTGCAGCCGCGGTCGAAAGCATCGGTGGCTCTCGGATCGACCACCTTGGCGTCGCGGGCCATGCGCTTGATCACGTGTCCGCCAGCGGTGCTGCAGCCCCAGCCGTCGCCCTGGTCGCAGAGGGCATTGCAGGCCGGGAGGTTGCCGCGAAAACACAGACGCTCTTGGGCCGTGGCGGGCGCGCACTTCTTGTCCTTCCAGACGGTGTCGACCGGGCACTCGCTCTGAGGGTTGCGAATGCCGAGGCCCGGTCCGCTCGCCTTCGACGGCTGCGTCTTCTTCGCCGTGGCTTTGCCTGGTTTGCTCTTCTTGGCGAAGGGGATGAGCTCGAGTCGCAAGGCCGCTCCGCAGCCCATGGGGGCGGTCTCGTCCGAAGCTTTGCCCTTGCGGCATGCGTCGGGATCGCCGTCGCGGGTCACGTTGCTGCGGCCCGAACGGCTGCTCGCGTCGGCGCCGGCGCCGAACACGTCGGCCGCAGCGCGAACCTGGCCCGACGACGACCGATCCATGGCGAAGGCTCCGATGGTGGCCGCGCGCACGAAATGGGTCGCGCCGTCGCAAGAGCCCTCCAGCATGCTCGGGTCGGCCTCGGTGAGGGTGGTGCTGCGCTTGCCGACCATGACGAGGGCGAGGTCGAGCACCGAGGCGGCGTTCATGCCGGCGGAGATCTTCACCCCGGACACCGGAAGGTTGGCCTGGATCTCGTCTGCGTTGTCCATGCGGATGAGCTCTTCTTTGAGGCTCACCCCGGCGAAGGCGTAGTTGGCGGGGAGTCGACAGCCGTTGACGAGGCGCAGCTCTTCGCAGTCGTAGTGCACCACGGCCACCCCCTGCTTCATCGCCACCTCGAGATCGGTGCGGCTGGAGGTCGACCAATCCACCACGAGCGGCTCCGCGTACGACCGCGCGCCGGTACATGCGACGGTATCGGTGATGGCATCCGAAGCGGATGGCGCGTCGGGCCGCACCATCTCGCCCGCGTTCATGCCCCCGCCGCAGCCACTCAGCAGGGCGCCGAGCAGGGCGAGTCTCCCCCACGTGTCAGCAAGCATGCGCCAAGTCTCGTCCGACCCCTCGCCGCGTCAAGGCGCAGTCCTGCTCATGTACCGGTGCGGCAAATGAGGGTCACTCGGCGCACGGCTGCAGAAGCCGTGACTCCCCGTCGTGCCAGTGGGCAGCCGTCAGCCCGCACCCTCGCGCCTCGAGGGCATCGGGTGGCCTGCGCTCGTATGGAGGTGATAGCTTCACGACCGTGCGTGGCGCTTGGATGATGATGGGCTTGGGTGCGGTGGCGTGGGTGGCCGCCTGCGGAGACGACGATGGAACCCAGGGGCCGTCGACGAGCGCGAGCTCCTCGGTGAGCAGCACCTCGTCGACCGGCGGCGGTGGCGGCTCTACTGGTGTGGGCGGGCAGGGCGGCGAGAGCGTGGGCGGCGGCGGGGGTGAAGGGGGCAACTGCGACCTCGACACCCTCCCCGTCATGCAGACGGCGCCGGCGCTCTTGTCACAGACTGGGCTCTACGACGACATCCTCACCAAGACCGTGTCGCCGGTGGCGCGGGCTTACACCCCTCAGTACCCGCTATGGTCCGACGACGCCGAGAAGGAGCGCTGGCTCTACCTGCCCGAGTGCGAACCGCAGATCGACAACAGCGACGAAGACGACTGGGTCTTTCCCGTCGGCACGCGGGCGTGGAAGCAGTTCAGCCTCGGCGGGGTGTTGCTCGAGACCCGGTTGATCCACCGCTACGGTCCAGGTCCGGCCGACTTCTTGTATGCGACCTACCATTGGCGCCTCGACGGCACCGACGCCGACCTCCAGCCTGCGGCGGAGCTGAACGTCAACGGTACGACGCACGACATCCCCGGGCCCACGACCTGCACCCGCTGCCACGGCGAGCAGGCGGCCAAGGGGGGCCTTCCGTCCCGCTACCTCGGGGTCTCGGCGATACAGCTCAGCCACGGCGGACCGGGGCTCACCATGGCCAACCTCAGCAGCGACGGCAGCCTCTCGGTGCCCAACACGGCGGGTTACTCGCTGCCCGGCGACACGACGGCGCAGACGGCGCTCGGGTACTTCCACAGCAACTGCGGCAACTGCCACAACGACAGCTCGGACGGGCTCTTCTTCCCCTTCATCGACATGCGCATGAAGACCACCGACACGACGGTGGAGGGAAGCGGGCCCTACGGCTCGCTCGTGAACCAGGCGCCGAGCTTCTTCACTGGCAAGGGCTGCGCCTACCTCATCCACGGGGGCGATCCGGGCGACAGCTGCGTGCATCAACGAATGGACACGCGCGACCCGACGGTCGACACCCTCAGCCAGGACCAGATGCCTCCCATCGGCACCTACGTGGTCGACGGGGCGGGGCTCAGCGCCGTCGAGGCCTGGATCAATACCTTGCCTTCGCCCTGATCGCGCTGACCGCGGTCGCGTGCACCCGCCCGGAGCGCCCCCAGCCCACCGAGGCGCCACGCGTCGCGCGGGCCGTGAGCACGGCATCGGTCGCACCTCCGGGCCCGGTGCCCGAGCCGGTCCTCGAAGTGGCCCCCACAGTGGAGCCCGAACCCGTGCCGGCGCTCGAGGGGGCGGGCGAGATGGTCGACCTGGAGGTGCCCGGCTTCGGAGCGGCGGTGGTCGCGGTGCCGGCCGAGGGGACGTCGCCTCATCCGGTGGTGGTCGCCGCCCACGCCAACTGGGACCGGCCCTCGTGGGAGTGCAGTTGGTGGCGTCGCCACTTCAAGCGCTCCTTCTTGCTCTGCCCGCGCGGAATCCTTCGGGACGACGCGCCGTCACCCGACGACCCCCGCTTCACCTACGAGAACGACCGCGCCCTCGAGGCGGAGCTCGACGCGGGGCTGGTGGCGATGAAAGACCGCTGGGCGGGCCAGGTGGCCGACGGTCCGATGACCTGGGTTGCGCTCTCGCGCGGGGCCTACCTCGGGGGATTCATCGCGAGCCGGCGCCCGAAGCAGTTTCCCCGATTGATCTTGGTCGAAGGTGGACAAGACCCGTGGACCCCGGTCAATGCGAAGGCCTTCGCCGAAGGTGGCGGTCGCCGGGTTCTGTTCATCTGTGGTCAGGGGGCCTGTCGCGTTCAAGCGCGACCGGCGGCGGCGCGGCTCATACACTTCGGGGCCGAGGCCAAGATCGAAGAGGTGCCCGGCATGGGCCACGGTCTCAATGGTGGCGCGGATCCGATCATCGTGCGCCATCGCGACTGGCTCTTCGAGTGATCAGTTGGCGTCTTTGCAGCAGCGAATACCGAGGTAGAAGCGCCACTGGGTATTGTCGTCGTCGGCGAGGTTGTCCTGGCGAGGCTGTTGGCGGCCCTTGCGGTTGCAATCGTCGTACTCGTAGTCGCCGCCCGAACCTACGCTGCCGCCGCGGGTGACACAGAGCGCGTCGGGGCCTTCTCCATCGCAGCGGTTGGTCCATTCGCCCACGTTGCCCACCATGTTGAACAAGCCCGGGTAGCCTCCCTCGCAGGAGGGATAGCCGTCGGAGGGGCCGGGCGCGTTGTTGCTGGAGCTTGCGCCTTCGCACATCGCGCACTCGGTGGCATCGGGATGGCAAGGTTCCCAATGGCGTGGAAAGTGGCAGCTGCAGATGTCGTCCGCATCGGGGGTGACGTTGTCGGCGAGGTACGGCACGTTGCGCCGGCCGCCCTCGCTACATGCGTACTCCCATTCGTCGGTGATGCTGCCGGGGAAGGGCCCATTCATGGGGACGGGACCCCCCGTGCCGATGGCGCCGCAGAGTCGTTTGCCCTTGTAGGCACAGTAGGCATAGGCGTCGCACCAATCGACGCAGTTGACGGCGAGGTCTGCGTCGTTGAGGCCATCGGGGCAGAAGTTGCCCACCTGACGCAGTCGTTCGTTGCCATCGCAGGCCGGGCTCGGCTGCTCGGGGGTGACGTTGCCGGCCTGCACCTCGAGGAGAAAGATGTCGTGCTCGCGCGTGGTCGTCTCGAACCGGTCGATGCAGTAGTCGATGAGCCCGTCGTCGGGATCGCTGACGTGCACCATGTCGGGCGGGCATGGGCCTTCGTCGCCACCGGCGCCGGCCATGTCGCCGCCAGCGCTGGTGGTGGTGCCGGTGCCGCCACCGCCGTCGGCCACGGCCCGCAGGTCGCGGATTTCCACCAAGCAGGCTTGTCCCGCGACCCCCACCAATGCGAGGCCGAGCACGATCGGGGTGCGCCAGGAAGCCATGGTCCCGAGGTTAACGGGGTGGGGCTAGCTTGCCCAGCGGGTGAAGCGGTAGCCGGTGCCGTCGTCTTCCTGGCGGTCGCCCCGTTCGACGCAGGCGAAGCACGCCGGGAAGGCGGGCAGGAACGTGTCACAGCCGAACGCGCCCTCCACTTCGGTGAGATGCACGACACCGACGTGAGGGTGGGCGAGTGCGAGTCGGTAGATCTCGGCCCCACCGATGACGAAGCAGCGGTGGCCTCCTTCCGCGGCGGCGAGGGCCTCATCGAGGCTGCTGGCGCTGATCACGCCGTCGCCGAAGTCGATGTCTTGGCGGGTGAGCACGATGTTGCGGCGCTTCTTCAGGGGCCGGAAGCGGGGGGGGATCGAGTCCCAGGTCTTGCGCCCCATGATGACGGCGTTGTCGCCGTCGCCGGTGGTCAGCCGTCGAAAGAAGGCCATGTCACCGGGCAGCTTCCACGGGAGGTCGCCACCCTTGCCGATGCCGCGCTCTTCGTCGGCGGCCACCACGAGCTCGAGCTTCATCAGACCGCGATCGGGAACTTGATGAAGGGGTGGTGCTCGTAGCCCTCGAGCGTGATGTCGTCGAAGGTGAGCTCGTCGAGCGGCTTGTGGGCCACGGTGACCTTGGGGAGAGGCTTGGGGTCGCGTTCGAGCTGCTTCTTCAGACCCTCGATGTGATTCTTGTAGATGTGGGCGTCGCCGAAGGTGTGCACGAGCACCCCGGGGGTGAGCTCACATTGTTGTGCGATCATCATGAGGAGCAGCGCATAGCTGGCGATGTTGAAGGGCACGCCGAGGGCGATGTCGGCCGAGCGCTGGTAGAGCTGCACGTCGAGGCGGCGCTCCTTCGTCGAGACGTAGAACTGGAACATCATGTGGCACGGCGGCAGGGCCATCTCGTCGAGGGCCGAGACGTTCCAGGCGTTGACGATGATGCGCCGCGACTGGGGGGCTTCGCGGATCATCTGCATGGCCTGCGCGATCTGGTCGATGCCGGGCTTGCCGTCGCGGCCGCCCCAGTTGCGCCATTGTGCGCCGTAGATGGGCCCGAGGTCGCCGTTGTCGTCGGCCCAGGCGTTCCAGATGGGGGTGTGCTCGGCCAGGTCGTCGTGGATGTTGGTCGAGCCGCGCAGGAACCACAGGAGCTCGCGCACCACGGCGCTGAACAGCACCTTCTTGGTCGTGAGCAGAGGGAAGCCTTCCCGTAGGTCGTAGCGGCACTGGAGGCCGAAACAGCTGAGGGTTCCGGTCCCGGTGCGGTCGTCCCGCTCTTCACCGTGCTCGAGGACGTGACGGACCAGATCCAGGTACTGCTTCATCGAAGCCCTGGCGTAGCGCCATCACCCGATCGTCTCAAGGCTCCCGCGGGGCCTATGGTCTAGGGGACGACAGGCACCTATACTGGAACCATGGCTGACCAGGGCGGCAACATGCCCCACGACGAGCTCATCTTCGACTGGAATGAGTTCGGTCGTAAGGGCCGGATCATCCCTCAGAATTTCGAGTTCTTCGACGAGACCCTGCGCGACGGGCTGCAGAACCCGTCGGTCGACGATCCGAACATCGACCAGAAGCTCGAGCTGCTCCACCTGATGAACGACATCGGGATCCACGTGGCCGACATCGGGCTGCCCGGCTCGTCTGAGCGCGCGTTCAACGACGTGCTGCGGATGTGCAAGGAGATCAGCGACCACAAGCTTAACATCCGTGTGGCCTGCGCAGGCCGGACCGTGGTCGGCGACATCACGCCGATGATCGAGATCTCACAAAAGGCGGGCATGCCGGTCGAGATCTACACGTTCATCGGATCGAGCCCCATCCGGCAGTACGCCGAGAACTGGGACGTCGAGACGATCGTGAAGCGCAGCGCGGAGGCCATCGACGTGGGCGTGAAGGCCGGCCTCCCGGTCGCCTACGTCACCGAAGACACCACCCGGTCGCGGCCCGAGGTGCTCGCGACGCTGTTCAAGATGGCCATCGATCACGGCGCTTCGCGGCTGTGCCTCTGCGACACCGTCGGTCACGCGACGCCAGACGGGGTGCGCAACCTCGTGGAGTTCACCAAGAGCGTGGTCGTGGGCGCCGGGGCCGACGTCGGCATCGACTGGCACGGTCACAACGACCGCGGCCTCGCGCTCGAGAATGCCCTCTGGGCGCTCGAGCATGGGGCCGACCGCGTGCACGGCTGCGCGCTCGGGATCGGAGAGCGGGTCGGCAACGCACCGATGGAGCTCATCCTGCTGAACCTCAAGCTCCTCGGTTACCTCGAGAACCAGGATCTCTCGAAGCTGCTGCAATACTGCACGGTGGCGGCGCAGGGTACGGGGTGGGACATCCCCATCAACTACCCGCTGGTGGGTCGCGACGCCTTCCGGACCGCGACCGGCGTGCACGCGTCGGCGATCATCAAAGCGAAGAAGAAGGACGACAACTGGCTCGCCGACCGCGTCTACTCCGGCGTGCCGGCGGGCATGTTCGGGCGCGAGCAGGAGATCTGCATCGGCTACATGTCGGGGGCCTCCAACGTGAACTACTGGCTGCGAGAGAAGGGCATCGAGCCGAGCGAGAGCCTGGTGAAGGCCATCCTCGAACGGGCCAAGGGTGAGAAGCACATCCTCACCGAAGAAGAGATCCGCGCCGTCATCGAGGCTCACGGCTAACCCCCGGGGCTGTTGCGAGTCGCTTGTCCACCACCTCCATGACGCCGCTGATGCGGGCCATCGTGATGGTGGCGGCCGCGGTGTGTCTGCTCTTCTGCGTCACGCTGCGGGACACCTCCGACCGGGCCCTCTTCGCGCCGGATCTGTCACCGGGCGGGGCGCTCCCGCCTGATCTCGAGCGCAACGCGAGCCTGCTCGCTCGGGTCGTCGACGGCGACGGACAGCCGGTGGTGGGGGCTCGGGTGCAGGTCTACACCCTGGTGGGCGGGCGCGCGATCCCCGCCGGCAACGCCTACACCGACGGCAACGGCGTCGCGAAGGTGACGCCCTTGGCCGAGGGCGAGACCTGGGTGCTGGTGGAAAAGGAGGGCCAGTCGCGCGCGAGCAGCCACATGGTGCTCTCCCCCGGGGAGCGGCGCTTGGAGGTGCAGCTCTCGCCCGCCGCGTCTTTCGAGGTCGTGGTCGTCGACCCCCTGCAGCGACCCATCAAGGGGATCCGCGTGACGCTCTACAGCCGCGACCCGCTGCCCTTCGTGACCACGACGGACGGCACTGGTCTGGCGAAGTTTGCGGGGCTGCCCGAGCGCGGGCCCTACGCGGTGGAGGTGACGGCGCCCGGCTACGACCGGGCCTTCTTCGACGAGCTCTACGGTGAGGATTCGCCGCTCTTCGTGAAGCTGCTGCGCTTGGGCGGGCTCGAGGTGCAAGTGCTCGAGCCGCTGGGAGGACCGGCGGCGGGGGCCACGGTGGTGGTCGCGGGCTCGGGTCTGTGGCCGGCGCGCAAGGCGACGACCGACCAGCAGGGTATGGTGGTGATCAGCGGCTTGCCCCGCGGGTTCTACGACGTGCGCGCCGAGCGGGGCGACATGGTGAGCGATACCGAGACCGGCGTGATGCTCGAGCAGGGCGAGCGCAAAGCGGTGACGGTCGCGCTGCAGCAGGGAAGCTGGGTCACGGTGCACGTGACCGACGGCGAAGGCGACGACGCCAAGGGGATCGCCGACGCGGACGTCGCGCTGGTCGAAGACGGGATCTCGTCGTTCCCGAGGTACGGGCGCACCGACGCGAGTGGCCACGTGATCTTGGGCCCCACGCTCGGCGACGGCGCGACCATCTCGGCCCGCGCCGATGGCTACGTGGCTCGAAGCGCGGTTCCGCGCGAGCCGGGCCAGGCCGAGGTGACCATCGCCCTGCAGCGTGGCGGACGGCTGTTCGGGCGCACGGTCGACGAAGATGGCTTCCCCGTCGAAGGCGTCTCCCTCGAGGTGGTCGGCGTCGACACCGCGGGCATGCCCATCGTCGACTCGAGCCAGTTGTCGGCCTTTCGCGACGACCACTTTGCGTCGGCGCTACCGGGACCCTCGCCGCTCATTCCCGCGGGAGAGCTCGGGGTGATGCCCATCGTGCCCGACATCCCGATGGGGTCGGGGCCGGTGGTGGTGACGCGCACCGACCGCACGGACGGGGCCTGGATGAGCGACGGCAAGGGCGAGTTCTCGCTCACCCCAGTCACGCCAGGCAAGGTGCGCATCGTGGCTCGGCACCCGAGCTACGTGATGACCGTGACCGACGCGGTCGACCTCGCGTCGGGGGGGGAGGCGGAGATCGAGGTCGTCATGCGCAAGGGCGGCATCCTCGAGGGACGCGTGGTGGAAGAGGATGGCACCCCAGTGCCGGGGGCCCGCATCGAGGTCGACTCGGCGACGCATTCGCTGGGCCGGGTGACCTTCACGTCCGACGACGGGACCTTCGCCTTTGCGGCCTTGCCGGCGCAGGTGACGGTGTCGGTCGCACGCATGGAGGCCATCGAGCACGTGGTGGCGCGCGAGACCTTCGAGGTACCAGCCGACGAGCGGCGCGAAGTGGAGATCGTTCTCGGCGAACCCCGGGAAGGGGTGACGGTGCGGGTGGTGGACGATCGCGGCTTCGCGATCGAAGACGCTGAGATCCACGTCTCGTCGCTGGAGGCGAAGGAGGTGTTGGTCAAGACGCTCTTCGCCGACGAACGTGGCGAGGCGGTGCTCGACGGGGGACGCGGGTTGCCCCTTCGGGTCATCGCGCGGCGACGAGGCTGGGCGCCGCTGGTGGAGGAGGTCGACGGGGCCCCCGCCATCCTCGAGCTGTCGATGCGACCGGGCCTGACCGTGGTGGGGGTGGTGGAGACGTCTCGGGGCTACGTGGAGGACGCGGAGATCACCTTGCTCACGGCCACCGGCGATCGCGGCGCGCGGACCGACGCCGAGGGCAGCTTCCGCATCGACGACCTCGCGATGGGACCGGCGCGTCTGCTGGTGACGAAGAGCGGTCTGGTGCCGCAAGAGGTGCTGGTCGAGGTGGAGGGTGACGGCCGCCGCGACGTAGACCTGGGCCGCATCAAGATGATGGAGGGCGGCTCGGTGAGCGGCGTGGTGCGCGACCTCGACAACGAGCCGATCCAAGGGGCGCGGGTGGCGCCAGGCCGGGTGCCCACCTTCTTGCCGTTGGGGCGTCTGCCGCTCGGGGTGGTGGAGACCGACGCGCAGGGGCGGTTCTTGCTGCCCGACCTCGAGCCGGGCCGGTTCGAGATCCAGGCCTACAAGGTCGGCTACGGGCGCAACGGGGTCACGGTGAGCATCACTGCCGGACGCGAGCTCAAGGGCGTGCCCATCGAGCTCGAGGAGGACCCCGACGTGGACACCACGCGGGTACGCAGCCAAGCGAGCCTGGCGGTGACGCTGGCGTCGGATGTGGTGAGCGGCGAGCGGCACATCGTGTTCGAGCACGTGCCGTACGGAGGCGAGGCGCAGCGGGCGGGGATCTTGCCCGGTGATCGCTTCCTCTCGGCGAACGGCGCGCCGGTGCGCACGCTGGAGGAGGCGCGCCGAAGGTTGAGTGGGCCTCTCGGTTCCGACGTGGTGCTGGAGCTCGGCCGTGCTCCGAACTATCGGTGGCGGGTGCGCGTGCGCCGCGAACGCTTGCGCCGTTGAAGGGAAAACCTCGTTGGAGTTGCTCGAGATCGTTCACGCCTGCGCGCTAGACCACCGGCGCGGTCGACGCATGGCCGCCTCCGAGCAGCTGGTCGCGGTCATCGATGCCCTGCGCAAGGTGATCATGCTCGAGCAGGATCCTGCACGTCGCGCCCGCTTCGTCGCCGTCGCCGAGACCATCACGTCGGCCCAGCAGCGCGCCGACGTCATCGCCATCGCCGACAGCCTCGAGTACGAGCTCGCCCCGTTGCTGGGCTAGGTCGACCGTCAGCCTCCGAGCTGCGCCCGATAGTGCGCCATGAAGCGCTCGAGGCGCTGGGCCTCGTCGGGGTTGGTCGCCAGTCGTTGCTGCCAGATCCGCTTCTCGCGAAACCACACCCGGATGTCCCGCATGCCGCAACGTTCGAGGGCCTCTTGGAACAGCTGCGCGCCTAGCGACTCGCGCACGCTCAACCAGGCGTACCAGTCGAGGGTGAGCTTGGGAGCGTCGCCCTTGGGCGTGGAGAAGGGCGTCGCGGCCTGGGCTATCGGGCTCGGCGTAGACATCATGGTGCCGTCCAACCTCGGAGGCGGGGCCGCGGGCTCCGCCGGTGGGGGCACAGGCGGGCCATCGCTGGTGAACGGGAGTGCAGCGCGCGCAACCGCCCCCGAGTCCGACATCACGGTCTGTAGCAGCGGGTCGAGTGCGGGTTGGGACGCTGGTGCCGCTTCAGCCTGAGGCTCTCGGGTGGACACGGCCGGAGGCTCGCCCGCGGTGGCAGGCCGCGGTTGGCCCGCCGGCGGATTTTCCCACGGCATCGCAGGCTTGACGGGGGCGTCGGGCTTGCGTGGCGCTGTCGATGGGGGCAGCGTTTGGCCGAGGTCGATCGAGGGTGGCGGTTCCTCCGCGGGATCGACGGGCAGGGTCGCCGGATCCGTCGCGCCAGCGAATGGCAACGACGTGAGGTCTGGCATGGAGAACGACGACATCATCATGGTCCCCATCAGAGGGTCCTTGGCTTCCGTCGTGATCTCAACGTGGTGCGGGACCGCGAGGCTGTGATGCCAACTCCCGCCCTCGCGCCCATGTGTCTCGATGGCAGCCCGTGCGTCGACGAGGTGCGTCGCCTGCCGTGCCGCCCAGTCGTCCGGTCGGAACGGGACCTCACACCCATGGATGCGCAGCTCCAAAGCGGCTTCGTGGCGCCGTTCGGGGGGAGTTTGCGGACTCTCCAGTTCGTCGATGATGTGTGATGGGTGGAACGGGCGCCCGCCCCGGTGCCGCTGCCCAGGGGCCATGGGGTGATCTCGCAACCATCGATCCCACACGTCGGGGTCCGTGATCACCCTGCGCACCTTGCGGGTGGGAATGGGGACCACCAGGGCCGCTTCGGCTTCGGGAGGGAGCTCGATCTCCCAGGGCTCCTCGACCGTCTCGAACAGACCGGCGCCCGTGATCCGCTCCAGGGCTTCGGCGGCGGCGGCCACGAGCTCTTCGTCTTCTCGGTGGAGCTGGGAAGCGAGAAAAGGCAACGCGCTTGGGTGTCCATGTCGTCCCAAGCCTGCGAGAAGGCGCGCATGTGGAGCAGAACGACCGACGGCGAGCAACATGTCGAGGTCCGAGCCGTCGCCGGCGAGACACAGGAGCCAGGCGGCTACATGGGAAGCCACGCGCGGGGATGGGGCTTCCAGCTCGCGACGCAGCCGGCTTCGAGCAGTACGGGTGTCCCGCACAACGAGGGAGCTGAGAGCGGCCGTCGCGAGCTCTTCGCTGCCGTCGGTGTCGAGGTGCGACTCGAGCGCTGCCCGAGCCTCGTCCTGGGGCAGGCCGTGACCGAGCGCCCGAACCACGGCCGAGACGACGACCGGTTCCTCACGCCGAAGGAGTGGTCGGAGGACGTCGTCGGGAAGTCGGCCTCGGTCGCAGAGGACGTCGAGGGCGAAGGCGACCAGGTCGGGGCGTTCGTCGCGACAGAGCTCGCCCATCGCGATGTCGATGCTCGGGCTGGGGGCGAGCGCAAACCCCTCACGCCAGCCGGGGAAGGTCTCGGGCTGACTCGAGCGCAGGATGGCGATGGCGGTGTCGACGGTATCTTGCCCCTCGATGCTGCCCAGCGTCAGGGCTGCGGCGAAGGCGCGCCCCGGGTCGGTGCCGTCCATCTCTTCGCAGTAGAGGCTGACGAGCGGGAGTGCGGAGGCGCCGAGCGACGCGAAGGCATCGACCTGATGGCACAGACGAGCTTCGAACGGGCCCTGGTCGCGCCAGCTCTCGATGGCGTTGGGCTTTCGCAGGTCCCGTCCGATGGCGGCATTCTCGAGGAAGTCGCGGGCGAGGCGTCGAACGCACTCGGCTTCGGCGACGGCAGGGGTGAAGGCATATCGTGGAGCGACGATGGCCGTCGCTCCCTGCACCTCTTCTTCATCGGCCTGACCCGGCAGCTCACCGCTGCTTCCCGCCTTCACGAAGGCTTCCAGCGCCTCGAATGACGTCGGCCGCGGTATGACGTGCGGGACGGGCTGGGGGGCCTTGATGGCGACCACGGGAGCCACGGATATCTCCGAGACGAGCGGCTCGCGTTCCACGGTGTGAAGCTCCGGCATGCCCTGCGAGGCTCGGAGGGGTCTCAGCTCCGCGTGGCCATCGGGTCGACGCCCGGCGTGCAGCTCGAGGCGCCGCGCCAGTTGAATCTGGGCCACGGCATCGACGCCCAGTGCGAGGCCCGAGGTCGCCAATGCCAGGGTGTCCACGACCTCGTCCAGCGTGGGGACCTCGTCGGGGTTCCCTGCGCCGAGGAGGAGCGCGCGGCACTCCTCCGCCAGCTTCTTGGCTTCGGAGAGCCCATCGTAGTGCACACGTGATGTGACCTCGCTATCGATGACGGCGTAGAGGCACTGGATGGACCGATGAAGGCGCGTCCCGACCGCGTCGCGATCGAAGGTGAGCGGGATGTCCCGCACGCGCCTGAGGGCGCGGTCGATCGACCGCCGGGCCATGTGGGCGGCCTGCACGCCGGGTGCTTCGTCTGCCTCGGTCGCCGTGGTCATTTCGCTCGCGCCACCATGGCTCCGCGCATGGGGCCGTCCGAGTGTGTTCCGATGAGCACACAGTCTCCGTGTGCGCATCCCGTTTGCCATTGAACCGAAGCAATGCTGAGCAGCATGGCGGCGCTCGCGGCGCCCACGTCTCCCGTGTTCAGCAGTGGCTGCTCGTGCTCGGCGTCCGGGTGTAGGGCTCGATGGCTCCTCGTGATGCCATAGCTCCATTCATCCACGCGATGACGCTCGTTGGCGACGTCGGTCAGGGCCCACGGGATTCGGCCCGACGTCGGCCCTACTACCGCGACGGCGTCACGCACGGCGGCGGTGATCCCGAGGCCGATGCATGGCTCCTCGCTTCCGTAGGGTTGCGGTTCGGCGTGGGTCACCGCCGATAGGAGCTCGCCGTAGCCGTAGAGGGCCGTGGCCTCTCGCGACCGAACCAGGAGGACGAAAGCCGCGGCCTCGCCGGGGATGAAGCCATTCTCCGTTTCGAGAGAGTGCAGGCGTCGGGCTGATGCGAGGTGCTCGAGCACGTCGGGATCGAAGTAGCTGTCCACCCCGCCGACGAGCACCGCTTCTCGTCCTTCGCGGATCAGCTCCAAGCCCAACCGGAATGCTTCGACCCCGCCGCCCCTTCCCCCGAAGACGAGTCGCGACGCGGGATCGACCGGTAGGCCTGCGCCTTCGACGACCAGGGAGAGGAAGCTCCGCGGTAGGTCGTGGTCGAAGCCAGGGCGATCTGGCGAAGGCAATGCGACCACCACCGGGAGGGGTCGTACCGAGCCCCGCCTGCGCATCTCGTTCTCGCACCAAGGTCGAGCCGCCTCGGCCAGAGGTCGCACCGCGAGCGCGACGAAGCGCGCGAGACCCTGCACGTCGTCGCCGATCGACATGTCGCGGCAGGTCGCGATCGCTTCTCCGTGCGCGTCGACCATGTGCGACATCGTCGGGTCCATGTGATCCGCCCGTAGGGCCATGGTGACCTGCAAGGCGGTGAACCCGTTGTGGGTGCGCGCACCGACGCCGGCGATGGTGGCGGACCCAGCAGGAAGATCATCCGTCATGATGCTGACCCTCAGAGGTCCGCAGCTGCGCGCGCCGCTGGCCGAAGGCTTCGTCGAGCTCGGCCTGAAACGACAGATCTCGCTTCATGGCCGCCGTTGCGACCCGCAGGAGCCAGGTCTGCTCCACCCGGTTCCACTGCAGCTCGTCGAGTCGATGGGCACGCAGGATCTCGGCCCGTTTGGTAGGCGCGGCCACGAGCTCGGCGAGCAGCGCACCATACTGCGTGAGGCTGAGGCCCTCTACGGCCTCTCGCGGAATGGGTAGGTTGGGGTCGGGTCCCCCTGGGAACTGAGGAAGCTCGCCGTCGCTCACGTCGCGTCAATTGATGCGGACCAGCCGCCCGATGAGCTTGTGCACGGCGGTGGCCCGGGTGGAGATGTCTTTGGCCAGAGTTTCGACGAAGCCCTGTGCCCGCATCGAGAAACTCGTGGGTCCGCTTCGCACGAGAAAGCTGTGGTCTGCGATCACCTTGACGCGGTTCGCTTCGATGGTGAAGTCGTCGCCAGGCTCGAGACCGGGGGTGGCACGCGTTCGAAGAACGCCGAGGACGGTCCAGGTTCCCGCTTCGTGCACGGCGATGACCCGTTCGCCGCGGGAGCGTGCACCCTCCAACACGGCGCGGTCGACACCTTCGTCGATGTTCGCCTGTACTTGGCGCCCTCCGAGGCCGAGGACGGCCGTCTCGTCGTCGAGGGAGCACAAGCGCAACGCGCGTAGCTCGCCCTCGGTGGCCCCGCTCGTCTTGGGCTCGGCGCGTGTCGTCTCCACGGTGGCATCGATGGTCACGACTGCACGTCCCCCTTCGGCTGCAGGTGAACGAGCCGATGGAAGTATCGCTCGTGGGCTTCTTCATCGCTCGCGAGCTTCGTAGCCATCGATCGCGAGAGGCGAATGTAGTCGGCGTTCGACCAGCCGCGCCGCGCGAGCGGTCCGGCCGGATCTCCGGCGGCCATGATCTCCGCCACCAAGGTCGCGTAGTCCTCGGCGCTGATCTGGGGTGGTTCGGCGAGCCGACCTTGTGCTTGCGCGAAGGCGTCCGAGTACACGAGCGGCGCGCGCGCCTCGGCGCCTCGCGCCTGCACGTCGGCGGCCAGGTACTTCATCCACTGGGTCGTGGCCTCGTTCCACTTGGCCTCGTCGAGCTCGTGCTTGGCGAGCACGTCGACCGGCGGCACGGTGCCTTCTGCCAGCTCGGCTGCGATTTCCGCGTGGGCCTTGAGGGTGAGTCCGTGCACTTCGTCGAGACGCGGTGGGACGGCTGTCGTCGTCGTGCTCTCCTCCATCGTGCTCCCCTCGCGGTCTCTTCCGTCGCCCGCCGACGGTGACTTCCGAGGCGAGGAGTCTCCCTGATGGCATCCCTGCGCTCAAGGAAAACCGATCCCGACGGGATCGGGAACCTGCTAGCCTCGGCCGCCGTGGCAGCCGATGGAGAGATGGCCAATCGTTTCGATCTCGAGCTGCGGTGCGACGCGCTGGGGAGCGCTGAGCTCGTCCTCGTTCGTGCCACGGTAGTCGAAGAGATCTCGCGATCCAGTCGGGCGGAGGTCACCGTCGTCTCCTCTTCGGAGCTCGATCTCGCGAGCGCACTCGGTGCGCCGGCGGTGCTGGTGGTGCTCCTCGACGGAAGCCCGGCGCGCTTTTTCCACTTTCTCGTGCGGGCGGTGCGGTTTGCCGGGATCGATGGCAGTGGCCTTCAATACGTGCTCGAGCTCGCCCACGAGCTGACGCGTCTCGAGATCAAGGCCGACGTTCGCATGTTCCAGGAGCTCGATACGCAGCAGATCGTGGACGACGTGCTGGACCGGGGGGCGCTGACCAACACGACGCGCCATTGGAGCGTGCACCGGAGTCTCCCCGTCCGCGTCTATTGTGTGCAGTACCGCGAGTCCGATCATGCCTTCTTCTCGCGCCTGCTGGAGCACGAGGGGATCTTCTATTTCGTCGCAGACGAGGAGGGGACCTCCAACCTGCACATTGCAGATGCGCAGAGTGCGTTCCTCCCCATCGACGGAATCACGGAGTGGCCCCTGGTGGGGGAGCACACGTCCGGGGTCGGTATTCGACGGCTGAGGTTGACTTCGCGGGTGACGGCCGAGAGCGCGAGCGTCGGCGACTACAACTTCGAGACGCCCGCCGTCGACCTCAACCTCACGCACAGCCTTCCCGGGCAAGCCGTCGGCGACGACTACGAGTACACTGCCGGCCACCTCACTCCCGAAGAGGGACAAGCCTTGGCGGAGATTCGGGCCCAGGAGATCGCGGCGGAGCGCAGCCTTGGGAGTGGCGTCTCCAACATCGCGACCCTTGGGGCCGGCAGGTGGTTCGAGCTCGCGGGGGCGGCTCGGGATGCGCTCAACAAGAAGTGGCTGCTCCGTCGTGTCGAGCACCAGTGGTCGCTTCGACCACGCGGCGATGACGAAGAGAAGGGCTACACCAACCGGTTCGAGTGCATGGACCGTGGGGTTCCATATCGACCACCCCGACGCACGCCCCTCCCGCGCCTTCGGGGCAATCACAGCGTGGTCGTCACCGGTCCTTCTGGATCGGAGATCCACACCGACGAGTACGGTCGCATGAAGGGCAAGTTCTTCTGGGACCGGCTCGGCGCTGACGACGACACCAGCTCGCGTTGGATGCGCACGCTCCAGCTGCCCATCGGCGGCTCGATGGCCCTAGCCCGGGTCGGGTGGGAGATGTCGGTCATCTATTGGGATGGTGATCCCGATCGCCCCATCGGTGCTCAGAGGCTCTACAACGGCGAGAAGACCTCTCCCTACGGCTACCCATCTGCCGGCACCCGCATGGCCCTGCAGACGCCGACGAGCCCAGGTGGCGGGAAGTCGAACGAGTACCGTATGGAGGACGGGGGCGGCGGCATGGAGTTCTTCGTCAATGCATCGAAGGACTTCGACGGCCAGACGAACAACAACCGCACCGAACAGATTGGCGTGAACGAGACCCAGGAGGTGGGCGTCAACAGCACGCTCGAGGTCGGGGCCAATCAGGACGTCACCATCGGGGGCGACCGCTCTCTCACCGTGGGGGCCAACGCGACCACGATGATCAGCGGAGACCGCTCCAAGACCGTCGGTGCGAGCGAGACGGTGACCGTGAGCGGAGCCATCAACGCCACCATCGAAGGAAGCGACAGCGAGACCACCGCGGGCAGCCATACTGCGCTGGCTGCCCTGGGGATCGACCGCACGGCGACCAGCGCCCAGGCGTTGACCGTGGGCGGGTCGATGCTCTCCGCCGCCGGCTTGGGGGTGGGGGTCGCCGTCGCCGGCGCCAAGGCCGAGACCATCGGGGGCGCCAAGGTCGCCGCGTCGGGCAAGTCGGTCACCGAGTCCGTCATCGGCGCCTATGCCTGCACGGTCGGTGGCGTCTGCGTGCAGGCGGCGGGAGGCAATCGGCTCGCCTCCACGAAGGGGGCTACTGCCGTCACGGTGGGTGGCCTCATCAATGCCAATGCCGGCAGCAAGTTCACCATGAAGGGCAGCAAGGTCTCGATCAACGTCCTCGGAGTCGCAAATCTCCTCGGCGGTGGGGGAATCGTCAACCTCACTCCGGCGTCGGCGAGCTTCGTTGGCATGGTGACCCTCGACGCATCGGGCGCCATCAAGGTCTCTGGTAGCCCGAACCTCCTGGGGTGAGCACATGCGTCCGCTCGAGATCGATGTATCCGGAGAGACCATGCGCGTGGCCAGTGCACGCGCGCGCTTCGAGCTGTCCAAGCCGTTCGGCTTGGAGGTCGAGACCCTTCCCATGGACGGCGGACCGGCGGTCGATGCGCTCGTGGGGAAGTCCTTCAAGCTCACGCTGCGCGATGCCCTCGAAGCGCGAAGCTTCGTCCACGGATACGTCTATGGGGTTCGTAGGCGGATGAGCTCGTTGGGTGCGGTGTCGCACGTGCTCACGCTCGGCCCTGCCGTCTCGCAGCTCACTTACGGAACCGACAGCCGCATCTTTCAGGAGATGGATGCGGTGGCGGCGATCAAGGCGATCCTCGACACGGCGAGTATCGATGCGTCGGTGGAGTGGCGGGTTCACGGGAGCTTCCCCGTGCGCCCTTACATCGTGCAGTACCGCGAGTCGGATTGGGACGTGATCGCTCGGCTCGCGGGCGAAGAGGGCATCACCTACTTCTTCGAGCATACCGCTGACGACACCACGCTCGTGTTCGCCGATGACACGACCCATGCCTCGTCGGTGCCCGGCGATGCGGCCTTCACCTTCCGCGACCCGGCCGGGCTGATGATGGCGACCCAGGCGGTGCACTCCCTGGGCCGACGACACGAGATGGTGCCGACGGGAGTCCGCTATCGCGACTACAACTTCGAGCAACCGAGCCTGTCGCTCGACGTCTCGGCCGGCGATGACACCCTCGAGCGGTACGACTGTCCCGGGCGCTTCGCCGACCCCTCCGAGGGGCAGCGGCTCGCCGATGTCGAGCTCGAAGCCCTTACGGCCGAAGCGGAGGTCACCTACGGAGAAGCCGTTGGGGGCCATCTCCAGCCCGGCATGACCTTCGAGATCGAGGGCCATCCCCTCGAGTCGATGAACGGGACGTACCTGCTGCTCGAGGTGAACTACACGCCGGGAAAGGAGACCTCTTCGGGCGGCGCCGAGCTTCCGGTCGAGCAAGAGCTCACGGTGGCGTGGCGCGCCATCGCGGTGGACACGCGATACCGTGCCGCACGAACATCGCCCACGCGCAGCACCGGCGGGCCGCAGACGGGCATCGTCGTCGGTCCGCCGGGGGAGGAGATCCTCTCCGACGACACCGGGCGTGTGCGCGTGCAGCTCTACTGGGACCGCGAAGGGGGCAAGGACGACAAAGCGTCGACCTGGATGCGGGTGGGGCAGTTCGCCTTGGGTGGCTCGATGATCATGCCGCGCATCGGCTGGGATGTGCTGGTCGGCTTCAACGAAGACGATGTCGACGTGCCGTTCGTGGCCGGTCACGTCTACGACGGCACGCATCCCGTTCCCTACACACTTCCCGAGAACAAGACGCGCACGGCCTGGCAGACGGCCACGACCCCGGGGGACGGAACCAGCAACGAGATCCGGTTCGAAGACAAGAAGGGCTCCGAGGAGATCTTCATGAACGCGACCAAGGACATGAACGTCACCATTGGTGACAACAAGACCGACAAGGTGGGCGTCGATTACACACACACCATTGGTTCCAATCTCGACGTAACGGTGGGGACGCAGCTCGTTTGCGGCATTACCGACGATCAGAGCTGCACGGTGGGAGGCAGTGAGACGGTGACGGTCGGGGGCGACCGAGGGACCCAGATCAAGGGCTCCGAAACGGTGACAGTCGGGGGATCGAGGACCGTGACCGTGACCATGGGCAGCAAGGTCGAAGCCAAGAGCGGCCGTACCCTCACGGTGGGGGGATCGATGATGGACGTCGCCGCCCTCGGGGTGAATCGCTTGGTCCTGGGATCCCTGAGCATCACCGTGGGAGGCGCCTGGGTCAGCGCAGCGGCCACGGGGGTCGACAACATCACCGGCGGCGCGGTGGCCGAGACGGTCGGCGGTGCGAAGGTCTGTGCCGGAGCGAGCGGGGTCGAGACCAGCGTCAAAGGGGCCCTCGCCGAGACGGTGGGCGGCGCTTACGCCATTGCCGCCGGAGGCAACGTCGGCGAGCAGGCGACGGGACCATTGGTCTTCAACGTGGGCGGAGCACTACTGGCCAATGCGCCTACCATCGAGATCGAGGCCGAGAGCGAGATCTCGATTCGCTGCGGGGGGAGCTCGGTCAAGGTCAAGAGCGGAAGCGTCGAGGTCAAGGCGCCGACCATCCTCGCGCCGGGCGCTGTCGTGAACAAGAAGGGCTCTGTGGTGAAGCACAACTGAGGTCTACCATGAGCACGAAGGACCAATACGAAGTGGTCTTCGCCGTGGAAGGCGTCGACCCGAGCATGGTGACGGTTCGACGCTTCACCGTCGTCGAGTCACTGACCCCCGACTACCGTATCGACGTCGACGTCGTTCTGCCCGGCGCCCAGATCGAGCCCCAGGCGTGGCTCCTCGGTGGCGCCTCCGTCGTCGTGATGCGGGACGGTGAGCCGTTGCGTCACTTCGCGGGCGTGGTGACGTCGGTGGGGGAGGATGCGACCCCACTCGGGATAGAGGGGCGCGACACCCATCAGCACATCGCGGTGGTCATCGAGTCCCCATTCGTTCTGCTTCGGCACACGCGGGACTATCGGCTCTTCCAGGAGATGACGAGCCAGGACATCGCAAGCCAGGTCTTCGACGAAGCGGTTCTGTCGGACCGCATCTTGTGGCGGATCACGGGGACGTTGCCTGAACGGGAGATCTGTACCCAGTACGGCGAGACGAGCTACGACTTCCTGCTTCGGCTGATGGCCGAAGACGGGATCTTCGGCTTCGTCGAGATCGAGGACGGGGAGCCGCGTGTCGTGCTCGCCGATGATCCGAGCGCCTACGTCGATCTGCCCGAGGTCATCTTTCGCGAGGAGCGCGCGCTCACCGGGGCCGAGGCGATCCATTGGCTCGAGGAGGTGGAGCAGGTGCGTCCGGGGAAGGTGACGCTCCGCGATCACGACTTCAAGCGACCCGGCCTCCTCGAGGTGGAAGCGACGTCGGACGCGGTACTGGGGTTGGAAGAGTACGACTTCCCGGGGGGGTATTCGGATGCTTCGGAGGGAAGTCGCAGAGCTCGTGTGCGGGTCGACGCATGGACGGCGGCATCGGTCGGCCTCGAAGGCATGAGCACGTGCTTTGGATTCTCCGCGGGCCACGCTTTTTCTCTGATGGAGGGACCCGGAGGCGCCTTCGAAGAGCGTTGGGTGGTTCGCAACGTGACGCATCGCTACGCCCACGACGCCGAGCGGCAGTACGAGAACACGTTCCACTTGTTGCCGGCGACGATGGTATTTCGCAGCCATCCACGACCGCGGGCCCTGGTCCCCGGGCCGCAGCTAGCCACCGTGACCGGGCCGCCCGGAGAGGAGATCCACTGCGACGAGTTCGGCCGCATCAAGGTCAAGTTCCCCTTCGACCGCGGAGGAGCCTCTGATGACACGAGCTCGGCCTGGGTGAGAGTCACCCAGATGCACACCAGCGGATCGGTGGCCATCCCTCGGGTTGGCTGGGAGGTTCTGGTCGACTTCGAGGACGGCAATCCCGACCGACCGGTCGTGCTCGGCCGGCTTTACAACGGGACCTATCGCCCCCCCTATCCCCTCCCTGGATCAAAGACGCAGTCGTCGCTTCAGTCTTCGTCGTCTCCGGGGGGAGGCGGACACAATGAGGTGCGCATGGAGGACGCGGCAGGGTCCGAGCACGTTCACGTGCACGCGGAGAAGGACCAGAACCTCGTCGTGGCCAACGACAAGACCGAGAAAGTGACCACCGATGCCCAGGTCGCGGTGGGGGCCAATCACACGCGTGATGTGGGCGCCAATGAGACCACGACCATAGGCGACGCGCATCAGCTTACCGTCGGTGGAGCCCAGACTTGGTCGGTTGGTGCCTCCCGCACAAAGACGGTGGGCGGCGGCGAGAACATCACCGTCAAAGGCGACCGCACCTGGACCATCGGGGGCAGTCACACCACCATGACGCCGATGAGCGTTGGGGTCAGCACCCCGGCCACGCTCACCGAGACGGTCGGGGGCAGCTGCCTGGAAGTCGCGGCGCTGGAGGTAGGCATCGCCGTCGCGGGCGCGACGACCATCTCGGTTGGGGGCGCCAAGGTGGAGGCCTGCGCCACGGGCAAGAGCGACACCACGCTAGGGGCGAAGGCGACCACAGTCGGCGGGGCGCTTGTTCAGGCGAGCGGTGCCGACGTGGGGGTCAAGGTGGGCGGCGCCAAGGCGACGACGGTCGGCGGAGCCTGGGCGGCAAACGCGGCGAGCGAGGTCGGCTTCGAGAGCAATGGCAACCTAACGGTGAACGTCGGCGGCGCGGTCTCGATGAACGGAGCCAAGATCCTTCTCAAGGTGGGAGGCTCTTCGGTGGCGATCGGTGGGGGCAGCGTGGTGATCAAGTCATCGACCATAAAGTTGACCGCGACCGGACCTCAACCCGAGTTAGTTCCGGTGGTCGAGGACAAGTGATGCTCGACGTATTGAACGAGTCGCCGACGCAGCACGCGGCCCTTCCGATGAAGGACAAGGACGGGCGCGACCAGATCGTACTCATCGCGAAGCAGACCTTCGATGTGGATGCGCGTGGCCACGTCACGGCGGCGACCGAGGCCCCGCGTCCTTACTTGGTGGATGAATGGCACGGCGAGGACCCGGCCATGAGCAGCATTCGCAAGCCCTCCGATGTCTTTGACTTCAAGCCAGGGACGGATGTCCTGTTGGTGGGCCACGCGCACCCTCGTCGTCCGGGCTTGGACAAGGCGGTCGACGTGTCGTTGCGTATGGGTCCCATCAAGAAGTCGGCGCGTGTCTACGGACCCAGGGTCTGGGAAAGCACTAGCGGTGGGCGACCATGGCCAGGACCGGCACAGCCCATCCAGCAGCCCGTGCCGCTGAAGTACGAGCTCGCATGGGGCGGTCTCGACCTGTCGGACCCAGAGCGACCGGTTGGCGACGCGCGCAACACGGTCGGCCGTGGGGTGGCGAGCGACCCGTCCCAGCTCGTAGGCCAGCCCGCGGTGCAGATCGAGCGAGGCAGCCTCACGAGCGACCACACGCCATGGTGCTTTGGACCCCTTCACCGACATTGGGAGCCACGCTGTCGCTTCGCCGGGACCTACGACGAAGCGTGGATGAGCTACAAGATGCCGCTCCTGCCCGACGACTTCGATCCGCGCTTCAATGTGTGTGCTCCCGAGGACCAATGGTGCATGGCTGGTTTGGCTGGCGATGAGCCGGTCGAGGTCATCGGCGCAACACCGGAGGGGCTGTGGCAGTTCGCGCTGCCCCGTCTCCACCTCGGGTTCTCGATGTTGGTTGCGGGCCGCCGCAGCGAGGCGAGAAGCCATCTCGACACGGTGCTGATCGACGCCGACGCTATGCGGGTCGAGCTCACCTGGCGCGCGTCCTTCCGCCTCCCGAGGAAGTACGAGGAGGTCGAACAGCTCCTCATCATGCGCAAGGAGAAGCTGTGAGGGATCTGCGAGCGCTGTCCGCCCGAGGACATCATCGCCGGAACGTGCCAAACTGTGGGCGTGCCGCTCGTCAATTCGAAAAAGTTCTGCGCCAGCGTTGCTTCGGGCCACACAGCAGTGACGACGGGACCCCTCGACGTGTGCAAAACACCTACCCCCGGCGGCCCCGTGCCCATGCCCTATCCGAACATCGCCTTGTCGGCGACGATGGGCCCTGGGTACACCACCAAGACCTTGGTCATGGCGACGCCGATGTGGACCAAGAAGGGCAAGTCTGCTCTATCCAACGGCGATCAACCGGGCGTCGCGCTCGGGGTGGTGAGCAACAAGATCATGGGTATGTGCAAGATCACCATGTCGTCGAACGACGTGAAGGCCGAGTCGGGTGGCGTGGCACGCACGCTCGACAGCGGCAACTCCAACACATAGTCCCCGGCTCGGTGATGAGGGGCTGACGCATGGCGACCCAAGCTCCAACCGCGCTCGTCAATGCCGGCCTCACCATGCCTGACGGGCAGAAGTGGGAGCTGTACTGCCGCGCCTTCACGCAGGCGGCCGAGGTCTTCTGTCAGCGCCCCCGACTTCGACCACGCGGCACCTTCAACAACTACTTCTTCGACGCGCTCAACAACCTCCCGGCGCCGAACACCCAGGCCGGGCGTGCGCTTGCGGCGGCCACGGCTCGCGAGGTGCCTTGCATCGTGGGTAGGTTTGTCGGCACCGCGGCGAGCCTCGCCAACAACCCGGTCATCGGCCCGGCCTGTCGCGCGGTTGCGGGAGGACACGCGAGGGCCGCCTACATGGCGGGCGGAACACTCCTTGGAGCCGGCATGGGCATGCTCTCGGGCATGAGCGGCGGCGTCTTTCGCAACTGTCTCGGCATCGGCCAGATGTTCCGCAACGTGGCGCCAGGCGTGAACGGGTGGCGGCAGGTCTATGGTAACGGCTGCCGGCTGCGATTCCCCGACGGGCTGGTCGGCAACCGCACCCTCGAAATCAAGGGCCCTTTCGACAGGTACCGCAACGGCCAAGAGGAGGACTACCAGATGCTCAACGACCCCAACAAGGGCTTCGAAGCGAGTGCCGAGAAGTGTGGTAAGCGCGGTCCGAACCACCAGAACTGCCCTCGTTGAGCCATGTCCAATCTCGACTTTTCAGGCACGGCGCTCCAGGTCGCCTATCGCGAGAGTCCCGAGCCGCAGACTCTGGCGCTGTACATCAAGATCGCGAGTGATCCGGTCGCGCCCTATGTCAATGTCGCGGTCGCCAACATCGTCGATGCCATCGCGCTCGGTGCGGCAGGGGGGCGCGCCTTCGATCCCAGGGTGGGTCAGGCGAGGGTGCTCACGGGGCCGATGACGGATGAGGAGGCGGTGGGGGCCGAGCACCACTTCACGCTCGAGGTCGAGGGGGTCGCGCGGACGTTCATGCGCAACGTCGTCGAGCAGCTGAGCCTCAGCGGGGTCGGCTATCCCGTGACCACGATTAGCGTCGTCGGATCCGTGCCCACCGACCAGAGTGATCATTCCGTCACCACACCCATGGTGCAGTACTGGCTCGCCAATGCGAAGGACTACCCGGAAGCGTGGGGGCAGTGGCCATTCCGAGTCATCGACGCGGCGCGACACCCTCACGAGGACCGAACCGAGCTGAGGGTGTTGCTCGATGGGGCGCTCACGGCAGAGATGCGCCAACGCCTCGAGGAGTTGTGTCAGTACTGGGTCACCTTCATCCAGCTCTACCGCACCGAGCTCGGCGGCGAGGTGCAGTTCAATCCCCACAAGTCGCTTCCGGCCTACGGTCAGGCGAAGGACGAGCTGCGGGCCTTCTTTCCCGAGTTCCTCTGGACCCCGCAGCCGGCCAAGGCGGTCTTGCTCAACATGCTGACGCGGTTTCACCACGAGCAGAACGCGCTCGTCGAGGTCGAGGTGGCGCTATGAGACCGCTCGCCTCGCAAGCAGGAGCGCCTGTGCTCTTTAGTGCCCTGGGGGCGTACTTTCACCTCGAGCACCTCGAGCCCGACGACGAGGCGCGGCTCGATGAGGTCAACGATTTGATATGGGACTGGTTCGGTTCAGAGCTGAACCTCACCACCATGTCGTGTGCCATGGAACCCATGGCGGCGCGGCGGAAGCATCTGGATTACATCTCCAGCTATGCTGGCCGCCTCGATGCTCCTGCCCAGGCGACGCCGAACGAGCAGTTCCTCATCAACAACCTAACCAAGTTCGGCCGCAACGACTTCGAGGTCACGCTTCACGGCGAGGGGGATGGCCGAAGCGCCTCGCCCTTCGGTTATGCATTCTGGAGCGAGATCGCGCCGGTCCTTGCGGAGTCGACGCGTTTACCGGCCCGAGCCTGCCTCAGACTCACGGTACCCGACGATGGAGATGTGGAGGACTTCGCGGCTCGGGTGACGGCCATTGCGAGTCGTTTGCGATTTCGTTGGGGAGCCGCTGGCTTTACCTACTCGATGCAACGCTTGAACGGTGCAGACGTCCCGTGTGCGGCCATCTACGCCCATGCTCGACGCTTCGTGGGATACGACGTGGGCTTCCACATTCGAAATATGGACAAGCTTCACGGGCAGTTGCGCTCGGTCAACTGGTTGACCTTTCTCGGTGAAGAGCTGCTTCGGCGCGTGACCGGCCCTGCCGCAGCATTGGCGGATCGCGATCAGGTTTCGGTGACCTCTGTGGGCGCGGGCGTGGTCCTTCGCGCAGGCCTGGGGCCACGACGGGGTGACATCAATCGGCTCGACATCCCGCAGCCCTATCGCACGGCAGACGAGATGGTTCGGACCGTACGAGCGCCGGCGGATTCGGAGCTGTTGTTTCTCGGACCCTGGAGTGCTTCCGACGTGGGGCAGTGGCTCGAGCGATTCGAGCTACGAACCTCGTCATAGGTACACGTTCTTGCGTCCCTTGAGTGCGTCGCGCTCGGCTTTGGGCAGGCGGTTGCCTTTGGCGTAGACGGTCGCCTTCTTGAGCTTGGCCACAATAGCGGGCAGGCCGCGTAGCTTGTTGCTCTCGACGACCAACAGCTGCAGGGGGAGCTCGCCCACGGATGCCGGTAAGGCCGCGAGCTCGTTGTGGCTGACGTCGAGCTTCTTCAAGGGCAGGCCGGACAGCTCGGGAAGGGTGGCGAGGGCGTTGTGCCCGAGGTGCAGCTCACGCAGCTTGGCGAGTCGAACCACGTCGTCCGACAGGGCTTCGATGCCGTTCTCCCGTGCGCTCAGGACCTCGAGGGCCCCCACGGTAAAGAGAGAAGCGGGGAGCGCGCTGAGCTTGTTCTTGTCGAGCTTGAGGACCCTCAATCTCTGCAGCTCGCCAAGTCGCTCCGGGAGGGCTTTGAGGGCGTTCTTGGTGAGGTCGATCTCGCCGAGGTCGGCGCAATCGCAGAGCGACTCGGGGAGGGCCGTGAGCTTGTTGTTGGTGACCTCGAGCTTCTTGAGCCGTGTCAGACCACCGAGGGTCTGCGGCAGGCCGGTGAGCTTGCCCTCGCGAATGGCGATTCGACGAAGGTCGACGAGGCTCCCGATGCTGTCGGGAAGCTTCTTCAGCTTGTTGCTACCGAGGGTGAGGGAGCGCAGCGAGCTGAGCTCACCGAGAGACTCCGGGACCGTGTCGAAGCTGGCCATGGTGAGGGTGAGGCTTCGGAGGCCGCGCGGGAGTCGTTCGACCCAGCTCGGGAACTCGACCATGGGCATGCTCACCTCCAGCTGGCGGAGGTTGGGGAGTTCGCCGATGGAGTTCGGAGGCGCGACGGAGCCACCGAGGGTGAGCTCGACGAGGTCGCTCAGCTCGGCGAGCTCCTTTGCGTCATGAGCCACGGCCGTCGAGAGCTTGTAGACGGGGCCGTCGGCAGAGAGCGCGTCCGATATGGATTCGAAGACTGGGGCCTTCTGGAGCTCTTCTTCCGTTGGTTGAGGCATATGCAGCGCGAACCCTAGATGCGTTGTCGGCTGTACGCCACTCGACGCTTAGGAGCTCTCCACGGCCTGCAGCAGGGTCGCGAGGCGGTGGGTCATGGTGTGATGGGCTTCGACGTGACGACGTGCCGCCTCGCCGATGGACGCGCCGAGGGTGGGGTCGTCGCGCAGGCGCAGAACCTGGGCCCTCAGAGAAGCATCGTCGGTGTAGGTGAGGAGGTGGGCGTCGTCGAACAGCTCCTTCAACGCGGGGCTCGCTTCGGCCAGCACCACGCCGCGGCAGCGCATCACGTCGAAGACCCGCATCGTCACGATGTCGCGTTGGTAGATCCTCGGCACGTCGAGGTTGGCTCCGCTCGCGGTGTAGATGGTGGTCAGCTCCTCACCGTGATGGGCACGTCCCCGGTAGCGGGCGCCGAGCGGCTCCCAGCCGTCGTCCCCGTAGACATCGATCTTCAGGTCGTCGAGCAGCTCGACCCGGCGCATGCGGAGTCGGTGCGACAAGGCGCCGTTGGCGCGGTCGGCCAGCTCGACGGCGTCGGCCTCGGGTAGCGCCGAACGCACGAAGTCCGGCAGATCCTCAGGACCGATCCCCTCGAACGACAGGTCGCGACCACGTGCGTCGAAGCGCTCGTCGAGCCAGGTCACCACGCGGGGCCACAGGTCGGTCGGAGCACCTAGGGCTTCGAGGCGCTTCATCAACGAACGCTCCTCCACCACGAGCGAGCTCCCGACGAAGCTGACGGCGCACCGATAGCGTTCGAGCCCCTGTTCGGCCGGGCGCCGTGAGGGCGAAGCGGCGAGGGGCATGAACGCACACCGCGTGAGGCCAGCCGCCCTCAACGCATGCACGATGGCGTGTCGGTGCGCGAAGGCCACGCATCGTTCGGGGTCGGTGCCGGGGAGCAGCTGCAGGCGCGACGGCGGGAGGGGATCGATGGTCCACGACAGGTAGGTCAGGCCGCGGCGCGTCGCGAGGAAGGCGAGCTCGGGGCTGAAGTTGACGGTGAACAAGAAGCGCGGCTTCGTCTCCTCGAGGAGGGCATCGAACCGAGCCACGTCGAGGCCGGCCGGCTTGGCGATGCGCACCGCCCAGCCCTGTGCCTCGAGCAGCTCGGCCAGGTCGGCCACGAAGAGCTTGCCGTGCATCATCAGCACCGTGCCGCGCGCCCCCTCGCGCCGGGCCTCGAAGCGCGCCCGGCGTGCCCGATCCTCGTAGACGTCGGCCAAGGCAGGGTGGATGAATCGCTGGGTGGGCAAGGGCGTGAGCACGGCGTGGTCCGCGCGCTCGTCGTGGCAGACACGCAGTCGGCCCGCGGCGAGCGAGGCCTCGAAGTCGAAGAGGGCCAGGGCCGTCTTGAGGATCGACAGGTTGGGCTCGGTCACGAGGAGCCCGGGCACATCGCGTTCGAGCAGGGCGTCTGCGAGGTAACCGAGGCCGAGGCCGACCAGCCACACGGGCCGGGTCACGTCGAGCGTGTCGAGCTGCGCCTGAGCCTCGAGCCCAGGGGCAAACGCGGAGTGAAGACGGCGTTCGTGGGGCACCTCCAGGGTGGCCGTGGGCTCCCCGGTCACGGCTGCGGTGATGGAGGTGAACGGCACGGACCGCAGTCGCTCGACGAGGCTCGCCTGGTGCGTCGCGAGGGCGGCCAGGTTGCGCTCCAAACACATGGGGTCGGGGGCCGAGCCGACCCGCGACCGGCGCGTGGGGGTGCTCACCCAGCGAGTCTAGCCCGGGACGCGCGAGCCGTTGACCCAGCGGGCGTCGATCGGTTGTAGGCTGGGCGGGATGGAGCTCTCCGAACGGCAGAAGATCTGCGAGTTGGTGGCTGGTGTTCTGCACGCCGATGGCGTGATGCGCGACGAGGAGCGCGCGTTTCTCGACCGCATCTACACGCGTTTCAACCTGCCGCCGGAGGACCGTGGAGGCTTGAAGGCCATTCGGGATGCAGGCGAAGCGTCGGCATCGCTCCGGGCTCTCCCGGACGAGCTGAGGCGGCGCGTGATGGCGCTGCTCATCGAGGCGGCGGTCGTCGATGCCATCGTGCACCCCGCGGAACGCACGTTCCTCCTCATCGCCGCGGCGGCCCTGGGCATCGATGCAGACGTGGTCGAGACGCGGATCACCAAGCGGCTCGCCTCGCTCCCCGACATGAGTCCTCAGTCCAACCCGGGGGGCTGAGTCGTGACCGAGCTCTCCGAGCGCCTGGCCGCCGTCCATCGACGGATCGAAGCCGCGGCTCTTCGCGCCAAACGGGACCCGTCGGAGGTGACCCTGGTTGCGGTGTCGAAGCGCAAGCCAGCCGAAGACGTGGTGACCGCCTACGTGGCTGGGGCCCGGCACTTCGGAGAGAACTACGTGCAGGAGCTCGTCGACAAGGCGCCTCAGGTCGGCGCGCACCCCGGCTTGGTGTGGCACTACATCGGCCATCTGCAGCGCAACAAAGCCAATGCCCTGCTCGCGGTAGAGGGTCTGGGGCTGGTGCACGGGGTCGACAGCGCCAAGCTGCTGCGAGCCCTCGACAAGCGGACCACGTCTCCGTTGGGGGTGCTGTTGCAGGTGAACCTCGCGGGGGAGGCGAGCAAGAGCGGCTGCACGCCGGAGGTCTTGGGGGAGCTGGTGGCCGAGGCACGCGGCTGCGAGCACCTCGAGCTGAGGGGTCTCATGACGATGCCACCCCCGGTCGATGACCCCGAAGACGTGCGGGGCTTCTTCCGACAGCTGCGCGAGCTGCGCGAGCGGCACGACGCTGGGCCTGAGCTCTCGATGGGTATGTCGTCCGATTTTCCGGTCGCGATCGAAGAAGGGGCGACCATCGTGAGGGTGGGGACGGCCATCTTCGGGGCCCGTGACTGATCCGCGCTGAAGATCAGGGTGGCGTGCCAGCGTGTGCCAGATCGTCACCTAGAGGTGCTGAAAGGCACCTAACATCAGGCACCTAGGCTGGCATGGCACGTGCTAATCTTCCTAGAGCCATGAAGTACCCCCTCGTTCTCGGCGTACTCCTGGGTCTCACCCTCGGGAGCTACGCGTGCGGATTCAATCCGCAGCCGGAGCCCCCGGCGCTGAACGAGGGGGCGGGCGGCGATGGCAGAGGCCAGAGCACTTCGGCCAGCGGAACCTCGGGCTCCGGTGGCAACGGCGCGCCCGCTGGCGGTGGTGGCCAGGGCAACGGTGACGGAGGCATGGGTGGTGCCGGCGGTGCTGGAGGTGCTGGTGGTGCCGGCGGTGCCGGCGGCGCGGGTGGTGTCGGCGGCATGGGTGGCAGCGGTGGCGCAGGCGGGGCCGGGGGTAGCAACGAATGAACAAGCAGCTTTGGATAGCGCTCACGGGGGTCACGGTCGGGGCCCTCGCCTATGGATGTGGTTTCAACCCCCAACCTGAACCGCCGGCAGACAACCTCTCCGGGTCAGGCGCCAATGACGGCAGCGGTGGCGGGTTCTCGAGCGGTACTTCCTCTAGCGCCACCACCGCGGGCGCTGGTGGCGCTGGCCTCGCGGGGGCCGGTGGCCAGAACGCGGGCGGTGCCGGCGGCGATGCGGCCGCGGGTGGCGCCGGCGGCGCTGGTGGGGCTGGCGGTGCCGGTGGAGCAGGAGGAGCCGGCGGTGCCGGTGGGGCAGGTGGGAACGGATGAACGTGCGACTTCGAACGGTGTTTCTCTGTGCGGCCTTGATGGCTGCGGCACCCTACGGGTGCGGCTTCAACCCCCAACCCGAGCCGCCCGCTGGCGACACGGACGATGACGACGGAACGTCTACGAGCGCTTCCACGGGGACTGGCGTGAGCGTGGGTGGCGTGACGTCGGCCGCTAGCGGCACCACGGCGACCACGGCTGGCGCGGGCGGAGCCATGAACGGCGCCGGCGGCATGGGCGGCATCGGTGGCGCCGGAGGCATGGGCGGTGCCGGAGGCATGGGCGGTGCCGGAGGCATGGGCGGCGCAGGCGGCACGGCCCCGACGAGTCCCAACAACTGACCTCGCGGAGGCGACGCTGCGCCGCGCGGCTGTGCGGCGCTACTTCGCGTCGCGCGGGGTCAGCACGGTGACCTGACGGTCGACGTAGCTGATGATGGCTGCGCCGTGGCCCTCGCGGCGGGTGGCCACGCGCGTGACGCCGCGGCCGGTGTCGAGGCGCTGCATGACCTGGGGCGGGTCACCACCGATGACCACTGCGCCGGAGCCCTGCGGCGGCCAGCTGTCGCCGCCGAGCGAGACGAAGAGCCGTTTGCGGTCGGCCGAGAGCGCACCGTGGCTGGGCGTGGCCGGGAGCATGAGCGTGTTGAGTCGCTTCATGGTGCTCGCGTCGATGACGGTGGCGGTGTGCGACTCGGCGTCGAGGGTCACCCCGTAGCGGTCCTGACGCATGAGGAAGGCGGCGATGGGTTCGTTGCCGACACGAACCGACTTCGGCGCGTCGGTGCCCTGCATGTCGTAGAGCGTGGCGCGGTTGGCCGCGCGGTCGGCGAGGAGGAGCTGCTTTCGATCGCTGCCGACGACACCAGCTGGAGCGCGACCCACGGCCATGGAGCGGCGGGTGGCCGCGAAGGGCACCTCGCTGGGGTCGAAGAGATCGATCCAGCTACCGGTGTAGCGGCCGCCGCGACGCAGCGAGCCCATGGCGCCCACGTAGGTGCGGTCGTCGAGCTCGAAAGTGAGGAGCTTCTCCGTGCGGTGCGGGAGCTTGATGTTGGCGAGGCGGCGCTTGGTCTCGAGGTTCCACCACGAGAGCCGCTTGCCCCGGCTGGAGGCGGTGAGCACCGTGGCGCCGTCGCCGAGCGGCACGATGTCAGCCGGCTTGGCGCCCACCCAGAGCAGGGTCGGATCGCGATCCCAGAAGTGCGTGTCGACGACCGGGATGTGCGAGGCCTCGCCCTTGCGGATGACGGCGATGTAGCGGTCGTAGAGCAGGACGAGGCGATCGCCCTGCGCCGGCACCGCGAGCATGTGACGGAGGCGACCGGTGCGCACGTCGTACTCGCGCACGGTGGCGTCGTCGCCGCTGACGTAGATCGACTGCCCATCGGCGCTGAAGATGACGTCGAGGGGCCGAACGTCGACGCGGATGTTGGTCGACTGCCACTGAATGGGATTGTCGACTTCGTCGTCGAGCAGGAGCGGCTGCTGCACGTCCTGGGCTTCGGGGGCGATGGCGGCCGGCGCGTCTTCGACCGCGGTCACGGCCTCGTCGGCCCCGGCGGGCATCGGGGTGAGCGGCGGCGCCACGCCCACGGGGGAGTGGCGCGAGACGACGGTGGCCATGCCGAGCGAAAAGAGAAGCCCGGTGACGAGGCCAGCTGCGCGCCAGCGACGTGCGCTCCGACGCTTGGGGTCGAGCCAACGGCGGCAACCACGACACTTGCGTGCACCGGAGACGATCATGGTCTCGCAGTGCGGACAGGGGATACGGGCGCTGGTCTTGTTCGCGTCGCTCACCGGATCACCTCACCGAATCACCCAGGCCACCTTCGACCGCTCGCTCAGCACCACCGCGGTGCGCCCGTCGGGCGTGACGCGGATCTGGTGCGGCGTACCACCGAGATCGAACTGCTTCACCTCACCATCGTCGAGATCGACGATGGCGAGGGCCCCCGCGTTGTCTCCGTCCCGCGACAGCGCGAGCATCACTTGCTCGCCGTCGGGGCTGACCTTCATGTCGCTCACACGCTCGGCGAGCGGAATGTGCTTGAGCAGCCGGGCTGCCTTCGCGTCGTCCTTGTGGGCCGCCACGTTGGTGGGGCCTTGGCTCGTGGGCTCGAGGGAGAAGATCTCGATCGCCTTGCCCATGTTGCAACGCACGATGGCGCGCCGGCCGCGCTGCACGATCTCGATCTCTTCTGGTTGGCGACAGGTCTTCCACCGGGCGCTCTGGCGGAGGGCGCCATTCGGCTGCCGCTCGAGCTTGACCACCGTGTCTTCTTCGCGCAGCAGGACGTAGCTGGTGCGCGCTTCGTCGGGGGCGATGGCCACGTCGGCGGGGTTGCCCACGAAGCCGGTGCGCACGCGGTCCTGCTCGGACGGCAGGCGCTCGGGGTCGAAGGCGTACATGGCGCCGTATCGCGTGGCTTCGCGGGAGGCGCGCAGGCCAGCGAGGGGGATCTGCCCGTTGGTGGTCAGCGCGAGCTCGCCCGAGTCGTCGAAGGCGACGGGGCCCACGTGGTCGTCACCGAAATGGAAGCGCGCAACCTCGGCGTGGTAGTCGGTGGAGATGACGGCCACCGCCTTGCCGCCGGGCATGGAGGCGAGCACCCGCTGACCCGAGGCGCCGACCGCGATGTCGGCGACGGCGTGACCCACCTCGACCGTCTTGCGAACCTCGGTGCTGGCCACGTCGATGACGTAGATGCGGTGGGGGGCGGTGGCGTAGACCACCTCGCCGATGCGGTAGAGCTGCTGCGCGTGGGGCGCGTCGCTCACGAGGCTGATGGGGCTGCCGGTGCGTGCGTTCTGGATGTAGACCCCGCGCAGCGAGGCCACCGCGAACCGGTCGGTGTCGAGCGGCAGCACGTCGCTCACTTCGGCGGGGAGCGAGAATGGACCGGAGATCGTGAGCGCCTCGGGGTCGATGTGCCCGACCTCGTTGGACGGGGCCCAAACGCATCGGCCGACCTGACACGCTTCGTCGCGCCAGCACGCCTCTTCGCAGCGGGGCTCGGCGGGGGCGGCGGGGGCGAGGCTGTCCTGCGGCGGCTCGTACCGCGCGGGGGCGACGTGGCGAAGCACGACTCCCGAGGACAGGAGACCGGTGAGAACGACGCCGGTGAGCAGCGGGCGCCAGTGCTGGCGCAACAACGACTGTGTGTCGGCGGCGTCCGGGATCGAGGCGGCGCGAATCGACGAAGCCGGGGCCACGCGCTCACCGCACTCGGGGCAGGTGTGGCTGTCGGCCGGGATGCGCTCGAGGCAGACGTCGCAGAGGCTACCCGGCACCTCGCTGCTGGCGAGCGCGCGCCAGCTGTCACGGCGGGCCAAGGTCTCGACCGGGTACCACGCCGACTCGCCCACCATGGTGACCAGTCGGGGGTCGTCTTCGTCGACCTGCTCGTCGAGCTCCTCGAGGAGGGTTTCGGTGCTGAGCGGGCCCCGGACATCGTCACCGTCGAGCAACCACCAACGCAGTGCGTCGCGAACCTGAGGGGCGAGGTTCAACCAGGTCTTCGGGGCGTCGGTCGCCACCTCACGCAGGTCGCCGTCTGGGGGCGGGACCTCGAGCGCCAGCGCGGCCCAAGCGCCGAGAGGTGCCCAAAATGCTTCACTTTCTGGACAGGCGAGGTGCTCCCACGAGAGGTCGCCGCCGTCGACCATGGCGACGATGGCGTCGCGGTCGAAGGGACCACGCACATCCTCGTTGGAGCGCGTCCCGTCATGGGACGCTCGGACCAGAAACCGCATCGTTTTGGGGGATCCTTCTCGCGGGGTGAAGGGGCGAGGGGTCTATCGCGGCGACCACCGCGCGTCCAGCCCTACCGGGGGGCTCGCCCGACCGGTATTCGCTCTCGCGAGGGCGCGGTCAAGGCGGGGCTGGAGGGACGGCTTCGGGGGGCGTCTCCGGTTCGTTCGGTGGCGCGTTGGTGACCTTGGCCGGCAGCCACTGTTCGGCGGTCGGACCGACCGCGTCCCCGAAGAACGAGCGCCAGTGGACCACGTAGCGACCGGGGGCGAAGCCCTCGACGCGGAGGGACTGCCACGGCGCGACGTTGGCGACGGGCACGGCGTCGACGAAGAGGGTCAGCAGGCGGTCGGAGGCGTTGACGGCCTCCACCGCGGGCAGGAGCGTCGGACCCGACTCGGGCGGCGAGGTGGGGCCGGTTCGGAAGCGCTCCAGGGCTTTGCCGCCGAGCAAGACCCCTGGCGATCGCGCCGGCACCCCCGAAGCGAAGCGGGAGGACGGGGGCGGCATGGCAAAGGGACCGGGCTCCAGGGTCTCGCTGCGGCGAAGGGCGGTGACCTCGAGGCGGAGGCCCGGGGTCGTCTCCTCCTCTTTGCCGGTGGTCCAGCGCAGCTCGGCCCCGAGCAGCACGCGGTTCTTCTCACAGATCGGATGCGCCGGGCTCGCCCCCACGAGCTCGATCACGAATCGGCACAAGAGGCCGGTCGCGGCCCCGGCCTCCGGGACCTCGGCGAGATCGAGGTCGGCGTGGCCGATGGGTGTCTTGATGCGGTGGCGTTCGAGCGCGTAGCCGAGCCGCTCCCCCGCCGGCAGCGATTCGGCACGACCGACGGAGAGCTGGGTCACGTCGAGGCGCCCTTCACCGAGGAGGGCCCGCAGGGCGCCGGGCGGCACGACGCGGTAGCGATCGCGCCGCGGCCACAGCATCGCGTAGCCGTAGCGCTCCTGTCGGGCCACGAGGCGCGTCTTCGCCTCGAGGAGGAAGCCCTCCTTCATCGTCATCTGCATCCGGCCGCGGTCGGTCAGCTGCACCTCGAGCTCGGGTTGACCCTCGGCCTGCAGCGCCCGAAGCGCCTCGGTGGCGACTTCGGGCGCGTTGGGGGCGGCGGGCACGGCGGCGCGGCGCAGGGCGAGCGTGAGCTCGAGGCCGCTCAGCTCTTGGCCGCGGATCCGATCGCGGGGCAGCGGCAGGTCCGCGGCCAATGGCTCGGGCGGCACGCGCGGCTTGCCATCTTTGCCGTCTCCCGTCGGCGTGGGCTTGGGAACGGCGTCGTCACCATCGCCCTCGCGCGGGTCGTCGTCGAGGGGCTCGGGGGTCACGCTCGCCGTCGGCGAGGCGGTGGGATCACTGCGGGAGGGGTTGGGCCCGAAGATGGCCGCGTCGCAGCCAAGCGGCCCGAGGGCCGCGAGGAGGATCCACCGGCGTCTCAAATCTCGAAGTGGTCGATGACGTGCACCTCGGGGCGCAGCGCCGGAGGGTTGGGAGCGCAGAGCGTATCGACGAAGAAGGTGAGGCACGCGGGATGCTCCTCGAGGAGCAGGTTACAGTTCGCGGCCTCGTTGTCGAACGCCGCGACGACTTCGCCGAGGCGGTCGAGGGTTTCGGCCACGTCCTTCTTGAAGGCGGGGTCGGGGGTGTCGAAGTCCGGCTTCACCACCAGCTCGGTGCCGACGATGCCGATGGGGAACCCCTCGTCGCGAAGGGACTTGAAGGTACCGAGGGCCATGCCGGGGAGGTCGCGGCCGGTGAGGTACACGAGGTTCGCCCCCGCCGCGTAGAGGGTGCGCGCGAAATCGACCGCCCCGGGCAGGGCGACGTCGTGGTGCATGTAGTCGTCGTGGAAGAAGCGTTCCTTCCAGAAGTCGAAGGCGGGCTCGTGGTGGTCCTCGTGCACACCCAAGCGCTGAAGGTTCTCAGCCAGGCTGTAGACCGTGTCGTCGACGGTCGCGCCGTGCAGCGTCTTGGCGTGGTCCTGACGCTCCTCGTGCTCCTGCCATTGATGGGCCAGCTCTCGGAGGATGGCGACGGTACGGGGACGGTTGTCGAGGAGGGTCCCATCGAGGTCGAAGACGACGACCGGGCGGTCGCTCGCCTGCGTGCGTCGGATCACGTCGCGCAGGTGTGCGCGCCGCGTGTCGGCGTCGAGCAGTCGATCGCTGAAAGGCGTGGCCACGCCGCGGGCATAACCCGCGCGCGGCGATTTGGCCACCGGACACCCACACAGAACCGTACCTGAACAGATGTATTCAAGGGTGCGATAATGTTGACGGTTGTAGGTGTGAGCCCGGTACCATTCGAAACATGAAGTTCGTGCGCCAGCTGAAACTCCTCTTCGCCCGCGCTCGCACCCCTTTCACGGCCCTGCTCCTCTTGGTGCCGGGGCTGACGGGCTGCGACGATACGCCGAAGGAGCGGCTGTCCGGACGCTGGGTGGGGGAGCGTATCGAGCAGTTCGATCCGGCTCAGGCCGACCGTGCCGTCGGCTGGGTCCAAGGGACCTTCTTCGAGTTCAAGGGAAGCCAGGTCACGGTGGGCATTCCCGCGGAGAGCCCCCGCACCGGCACCTACAAGATCGCCCGGGCGACCGAGGATGACCTCAACCTCGTCTTCCACCGCCCGCAGGGGATTCAGGACGAAGTCGCCATGCGCTTCGAGGGTGAGGATCGGCTCCGCTGGATGCTCCCGGACGGCCGCTCGATCATCCTGCGCAAACAAGCGACCGAGTGACCAGGTAGGCGCTTCGAGGTTCCGGGTTCGAGGTTCGAGGTTCCGGGTTCGAGGTTCCGGGTTCGAGGTTCGAGGTTCGAGCGCGAGGACGAGCACGACGCGCGACGCGCGCGGATCCCATCGGAAGCGCCAGCGCCGTTCGGAGGCTGGAGGCATCGTCGCGTTCCTTTTCGATGGGCGTTGGCTCTAAGGTGCGCGGGTGGCCCGGCAACCCAAGGCGCAGAAGAGTCTCTTCGCGACGGCTCCCAAGGGGCCCGCGCCGCTCGCCGAACGGGTGCGGCCGCGGCGGCTCGAGGAGGTGATCGGGCACCGTGAGCTCCTCAAGCCGGGGGGGCCACTGTGGCGGGCGGTCGACGCTGCGCGCCTGCCGTCCATCCTGCTGTGGGGACCTCCGGGGTGCGGAAAGACCACGCTCGCGCGCGCCATTGCCGAGCACGTGACGGCGGCCTTCGTTACCTTCAGCGCAGTGCTGGGCGGTGTGGCGCGCGTGCGGGAGATCGTGGCCGAGGCGGACGAGCGTCGGGGCGAGACCGGTGAGGCGACGATCCTCTTCGTCGACGAGATCCACCGCTTCAACAAGTCGCAGCAGGATGCCTTCTTGCCGCATGTCGAAGACGGCACCGTCTCGCTCATCGGGGCCACGACCGAGAACCCGTCGTTCTCGTTGAACGCGCCGCTGTTGTCGCGGTGCGTGACCTATCGCCTCGAGCCCCTGTCCGAAGACGAGACCGACGAGGTGCTGTCGCGCGCGCTCGCCCATCCGGAAGGCTACGCGGGGCGCAAGGAGATGGACGCCGAGGCGCGTGGGGTGATCGCGACCGCGGCCCGAGGCGACGCGCGGCGGGCCCTGGGGCTGCTCGAGGTGGCGGTGAACCAGGCGGGCATGGGCGCGATCACGGCCGACGTGGTGCGCGAGGTGATCGGCCACGAGCCGCTGCTCTACGACAAGTCGGGCGACGAGCACTACAACGTGGTCAGCGCCTTCATCAAATCGATGCGGGGTTCCGATCCGGACGCCGCGGTCTACTGGATGATGCGCATGATCGAAGCCGGCGAAGACCCGCTCTTCGTGATGCGCCGGATCATCATCTTCGCGAGCGAAGACATAGGGAACGCCGACCCGCGTGCGCTCCAGCTGGCGATGGCGGCTGACCAGGCGTTCCAACGGCTCGGTCTTCCCGAGGGGCTCTATCCCATGGCGCAGGCGGTGACCTATCTGGCGTGCGCGCCCAAGTCGAACGCCGCCAACGTTGCCTGGCACGAGGCGCAGGCGGCGGTGCGCGAGCACGGCGCGCTTCCGGTCCCCATGCACCTACGCAACGCCCCGACCAAGCTCATGAAGAACATGGGCTACGGCGACGGGTACCGCTACGCCCACAACGAGGCCGACGGCTTCGCGCGCGGTGAGCGCTACCTGCCCGAGCGGCTCGCCGGCCGTCGATTCTACCGTCCCACCGACCGCGGCCTCGAAGCCAAGATCGGCGCCTGGCTGCGACGTCTGCGGGGAGAAGACCCATGAGGGGCGTGGCGCGGGGATCACTTCTGGCAACGCTGCTGCTGTCGTGGGCCATGCCAGCCGCGGCGGACTTGGTGCCGGGGCCGCCGAAGGCCTGCCCCGCGGGAGGCATGCCGGCCACGGGTCACGGCGGTCCCTTCTGTCGATTGACCGAGTGCAAGACCGCGCAGGACTGCCTCGACCTCGCCTACAGCATCTACCCCAAGCCCGACCTGAGCCAGTTCCGATGCGTCGACGACGTGGGCGTTTGCGTCGAGACGCGTGGCGGCACGAGCATCCGCGGGCCGTACACCTACGAGGCGGTCGGCGGGACCTGCAAGACACAGGCAGACTGCAAGCCGAGCGAGCCTTGTCGGGTGGCGCGGCGATGTGTGTACGAGCCCAAGCAAAAGCCGCCGCCCGCGCCACCGCCATCGGCGACGGTGATCCGAAAGCCACCGTCGGCCGGAAGCACGGCGTCGGTGGAGGTGCGGGACACCGAGCGGGTCGTGCCCACGCCCAAGGAAGGGTGCGGGGGCTGCGCGTCGACGGGGACGTCGGGCGTCGATGGCTGGTGGGTGGTGCTCGCGCTGTTGGGCGTACGGAGGGGACGACGGGCTCGCCACCCTACGAGGCGGAACGCGCGAATCTAAATACGTTCCCGTGGGTTCGCTACACCTCGACTCGCCCCGCTCCGTCCCTTTTTGGGGGAGCGAGGACGAGTCGAGGCTCCGCGAACACACCCCCTGTTCACTCCTTCTTCCAATCTCTAGGGGCCTTCAGAAGCTTCAGAAGGCCCCTCCCCTCGCTACGCGAGGGGGCCCTCCCCAA
>JAUHZF010000244.1 GCA_030426145.1 Polyangia bacterium | reverse complement strand
TCTCGACATGGCTTCCCTGCTCATCGCCATCGCCCAGAGCGATGCCTTCCGCTACCGCCGCACCACCCCTTGAACGGAGAACCACAATGAAGCTCTCTCGACGCCGCCTCCTCGCTGGCCTCGGCGCTACGGCCGCCAGCATCCCCCTCCTCTCAACGCTCCAAAGCGCCCATGCCGAAACCAGCCCGAAGCGTTTCGTGGTCTTCGTCACCCCGAACGAGCCCATCGGGCCTCAGTTCTGGGAGCCCACCGGGAGCTTTCAGCTCACCGATGTCATGCAACCCTTGGAGGCCTGGAAAGAGCGGCTTCTGATGATCGGCCACGTCGAAATGGTGACGCGCCAGAAGGACAACTTCGGTGCCGGCCACGTCGGGTATGGCCACATGCTCACCGGGGAGATAAACCGCCCCTATGGCAGCCACGCTCAAGCCTTCTGGGCGGGTGGACCCAGCGTAGACCAGGTCATCGCCAACCATCTTGGCGTGGAGGCACTCACGGTCGCCGCTCGCCCCGGGGCGACCAACGGCAACGGCCGCATCAGCTACGCTGCCGCCCGCCAGCCGGTTCACCCCTTCGCAGATCCACTCAGGGCGTTTGACAGCGTGCTTGCTAGCTACAGCCTTCCAGAGGATGAGCTGAAGAAGCTTCGGGCCCAAAAGCGCAGCGTCCTCGATGCTGTTCATGCCCGTACTTCGAGCCTGCGCAAGCGCGTCTCCACGGCCGACCGCGAGAAGCTCGACCTCCACATGCAGCGCATCGAGCAGATCGAGTCATCGCTAACGAACGGTGGGACCTTCTCGTGCGACCCGAATCGCCCCGATGGCGGCTTCGACTACGCATCCAACGGGGACTACCCTGTGACGGCTCGGCGGCACATGGACGTGGTGGCCCAAGCGTTGGCGTGCGGCGTGACCCAGGTCGCATCGATCCAGCTCGGAAGCAGTGGCTCCGACCACGCCACCCCCCGCTGGCCGCAGTTCGGCATCGATACGCAAATCGACGAGCACAACGTCGCACACAACTACAACTCGAGCCCCAACCCGACGAACGTCGCCCTTCGTGAGGCTCTCGAGCGCTTCTACTACAGCCAGTTCGCTTACCTGCTCGAGCAACTCGACAGCTACCCCGAGGGAACCGGCACGCTCCTCGACAACACCCTCGTCCTCTGGGCCAAGCCTCTCGGCAGGAACCACAGTGGGCGAGACATGCTATTCATGCTTGCCGGAGGTGCCGGCGGAGCGCTGCAGACGGGGCGCTACATCGATCGGCAGGACGAGCCCCACAACAACCTCCTCACCAGCTGCTGCCACTTGATGGGGAAGACGGACATCAACAAGTTCGGCGACCCCGATATCTGCACCGGAGCGATGAACCTATGAGCCGCCGAACGTTGTGGTGGGGCCTCGTCGCCCTGGTCGCATTGGGCTGCAATGATGACGTTCCCGCCGCGGCCGAGCCAGGGGCGGGCGGCTCGGGTGGTGATGTGACTGGCGGCACAGCGACGGCGGATGTTGCTACGACCTCGGCCGCTGCGGGCGGGGAGACGACCAGCGTCGGCGGTGGTGGCGTGGGGGGGGTCGACAGCGTTGGTTGTGAGCAACATGCAGATCGCTGGCTCTGCGACGACTTCGAGGCCGGGAGCATCGACCCGTCGCGCTGGGAAACCTCGGTGCGCTTCGGAAGCACGGTAGAGGTCACTTCAGAGCGAGCGCGCGAGGGGATGTATGGCCTGCATGTCCATCTTCCGAGCACGAATGGTGCCAATGGGCTCATTCGTGCACTCGGCCTCGGCCTTCCGTTGCCCAACAATAGCCTGTACGGTCGCGCGTGGGTCTACGTCGAGGGCGAGTTCCCGCCGCAGCATTCGCGCCTCATCAGTGCATCCGGCGATCTCGACGGTGAGACGGCCGCCTACCGACTGGACGTCAACCAGGGCGAGCTCAACAGTCGCTACTTTACTCGGCACATCCACGACAACGTTCAGCACGGCGGCCTCAAGAAGTTCGGACACGCGATGCCTCTCGACACGTGGATGTGTATCGAGTGGCACTACGACGGAGTTCAGAACGGGATGCGATATTGGTTCGACGGTTCGTTGGTACCAACGATGACGGTCGACGGCAGCGAGAGCCCCCTGTGGGAGGCGCCGATCTTCGGTCAGGTCGAGCTGGGTTGGCACGCCTACCAGGGGGGGGCTGGCGACGCCCAGGGGTATGACGTGTTCTACGATGCCGTGGTGCTCGATGCCGAGCGCATTGGCTGCGGACAATGAGCAGAGCCTACTTCGCCACGCGCATGATGGCCCCCGTTTTGGGGGCGCCGATGGCCCGATTGGCCCAGTAGACCGCATCCTCGTCTTCGGCGATCCCGGTGGGGTTCGCCTGCCCGGCGGCGAGGACGCGCGTATCACTTCCGTCGAGCCCGGCCCGGCTCAGGGTGCCGTCGGCGCCTGACCAGAAGATCGTGTTTCCGTCGGAGGCGAGAGCGACAGCACCAGGCGTGCTCGCCAGAACCGTCCAGGCGAGTCCTTGCGGTTGCAGGCGGGCTACGCGCCCGTACTCCCCGGGACCCCAGCGGGTCTCACGAACGAAGACAGCACCGCCGGCGACCGCGATCCCTGCCGAGTAGTTGACGGAGGGGTCGCTTACGCTGGCGATGATCTCAACGGTGCCCCCTTCGATAGGAACCCTGCGCACCTCGGGGGCGGCGCGGTTGGCGATATACAGAAAGCCGTCGAGCACTGCGACGTGCTGCGGCTCGAAGTCGCCGCCGGGGGGCTCGTCCACGAGGGTGACGACCCCTCCGCCATCGAGGTCTGCACCGTAAACCTCCCCCGCGAGGGGATGTGTCCAGTAGATGCGTTGGCCCGCGATGACGGCTCCCGAGTCCCCGATGGCACCCGACGCGGTATTCTCCCACTGAGGGTCGACGAGGACTTCGTCATTGCCGCCTGCCTTGGGGACGCGGTGCAGCTTGCCGTTCTTGCCGTCCGTCCAGTAGACGAAGTCGTCGGTCAAGGCGATGCCGCGGGGCTTGTTGGCCTGCGACACGAGCTCGGTGGGGTCGGAGCCGGTCTTGCTACAACGCCCCACGACGCCTGCCCCAAAGCCGGCACCTCCTTCGGTCCAGTAGACGTAGTCGTCGTCGACGGCCACGAGGTGCGGGTAGGTGAGGTTGGTCCGAATGGCCACAGCCTGGCATGCGCGCTGTGCGCAGCTGGTTCCTAGACAGTCGTGGCCGCACGCACCACAGTTGTTGGGGTCGTTGACGAGATCGGTCTCGCACACACCATCGTCGTTGCAGTCTGCGGTTCCCGCCGAGCAAACGGGACCACCGGCGCTACCGGTGTCACCACCACCGCTGCCAGCGGGCCGCGACTGCGGTACCTCGACCAAGCACGAGGCCGCGATGCACGAGCCAAGGGCGCAAACGCCCACGGAGATTCGGAGTACAGTCGAACGCAGCATGAAGCTCCGAGTATAGCTCGGAGCACCTGCCTTTCGAGCGTCGGCGCGAGTTCATGGCCGAGAGTGGTCCCCAGAGTGTCTCTCGGCCCCCGCATGTCCGCTTTGCTAGGACACGCGGCGTCCGTGGTGCTGGGTTGCGAGCCGCAACTGGGAGAAGAATCCAGGACTTGGCTCGGCGCCTGGAGATGGCACGCCGGTTGCTGTGTGGACTCGCAGAATGGCAAACACACGCAATACAACCATCGCCCAACGCAAGTTCTTCGCCGTCGCCGTGGCCACGGCTTTGCTCGTCGCGTCCGGCTGCGCCGCGGACATCGAAGACGACGAGTGGGAGGCTGGACCCGACGACGCAACGGCCGAAGCCCTCGATGAGGTTCGAGGAGGGTCCAATACATCGGCAAAGTCGTGGTTGGGGTCCGTTCAACTCAAGACGGGTGGGAACTGGAACCACGTCTGCGCAGTCACCCTCATTCGCAAGCGATGGGTGCTCACTGCAGCCCATTGCGCGAAGGCACTCTCGAAGTCTGCTATCGACGCAGGCAAAGTTCGCGTTTGTATGGGGATCAAGAATCCTGATGATTGCCCCTCGTCGAAACGGGCCATCGTCACGAAGAAGAAGATCCACCCCGACTACAAGAACACCGCCAAGGGCTGGGACGCCGCGGTGCTCAAGCTCGACGAGGGTTTCGACGGGCAACGGGTAGCGCTCGCCAAAGGCTCACAGAACCCCGATGGCGGCCAGGAGACCCAGTTGCGGGGTTGGGGCCTGTTGCAGAATGGCAACGCGCCCAACTCGCTGAAGAGCCTCAAGTACGAGGTCTACGAGAACGACCTTTGCGACTACTGGTGGGACCTTGCCGCCGACCGCACCATCTACGGCCGGCAACTCTGCACGCTGGCCACCTCCCAAGAAGGAGCATGCAACGGCGACAGCGGAGGTCCGCTCCACTTCCGAGGCAGGCAGGTCGGCATCGTGAGCTACGGCGCCGCCAACTGCACCGGTGGTTTGCCGGACGTCTACACGAGGGTCTCCAGCATCCGCGGTTGGGCCCTCAACGCGACGAAGTAGCACCGCGGTGGCCACGACCTCGACGTCGAGGTCGAACCACCCTTCCGTTTGGTGGACCGTGTAGAATTCGGGCCATGCGCTGGTTCGCCATCATCATCTTCGTCGGGGCTTGCGCGCAGATCGCCAACCTGCGCGACGACCCCCGCCTCGTCGCATCAGCCGGCGAGGGAGGAAGCGGCAGCGCGACGGCCAGCAGCGGCGGTGCCGGTGGAGAGGCGACCACGTGCGACCCGTCGAATGTGGATGCATGCGGGGAGCAGAACAAGTGCACCATCGTCGACGAAGACACCGGGGCCTTTGGATGTGCGCCCAGAGGCACCCAGACTGCCTACGAGGTCTGCCAAGACGACGGCGAATGCGTAGCGGGCACGTACTGCGGACCGAACTGGGGATCGTGTCGCCCCTTCTGCCGTCTCGACGAGGACTGTGACGGCGGGCTCGGCCGTTGCGAACCCGCGCTCGGCCCGAGCGCCTCGGCCTCGTGGAAGGTCTGCATCGCGATGTGCGATCCGGTCTTGGGGGGACGCTGCGGCACGGGAACCGCTTGCGGCCAGCTCGAGCCCAATCACCAGCTTCTTTGGGAGTGCTACGCGAGCCTTGGCTTGGCAGACGGACAGAACTGCGACGGGACCTTCGGGGCCTGCGCAGATGGGCTGACGTGCCATGGAGGCCAATGCCGCCCCTATTGCTACCTCGATGCTCCCTCGCCCCCCGGATGCACATGTCAGAACGTGCTCGGTCAGTTCTCAGTTTTTGGGGGCAGGTCCGTGGGCGTCTGTCTCTGAAGCTCAATCCCAGCTCAGCTGCCAGGCGAGCTCGGCACCGCCGGGGCGAGGCCCGGCGGCCACGGTGGCGTCTTCGCTGGTCGCAAACAGCACGATGCTGGTGGCTGCAAGGGCGCCGCCCGCGACGAACAGCACCGTGGAACCGAGCGCGAACCGATGGGCCTCGTCGTTGAGGGAGATCCCCATCTCGCTGCACGTGTCGCGTGTCGGGCAGGCCGCGTCGATGTCATCCTTCAGGGTGAGGGTTCGTCCTCCGAAGGCAGAAGCCACGATCGCTGCAGAAAGCCCGAGCCCACCGAGGGTGGTGGCGGCGATACGCTGCGACGTCCACCACGAGGGGGGCTCCTCCGAGAGCATCGGCGAACGCGGCAGCGGCATCAGCGGAAGCGTCGACGGAAGCCCAGATGGTTGTATGGCGGGCGGCTCCGGAGTAGGCGCCGGTTCGGGGGCCTCGGTCCACGGCGTCATGGTCATGACGACGGATGCCCCTGCCTCCACCTTCACCTCGCCGCGCCAGGGGAGCTTGCCCTCCGCCGTGGCGACGACCCGATGGACGCCGGTCGTGATGGGCAAGGGGACACCGAGGTCCTCGCTGGCGAGGTCGATGTCGTCGAGCCGAACGGTGAGCGCGTGGATGGCCTCATCCGCGACCAACGTCAGCGTCGCACGACCCTCGAGCAGCGCCGAGGCGCGGCGCATCGCCGTCTCGAGTCGCTCTTGCCGCCCCTGGCTGAGCGCGAGTCGTCCTGCCGTGCGATAGGTCACCCAGGACCGTGTCCACTGCGCATCTCGTTCATAACAATGGGCGAGGTTGAGCAGGGTCGCGGTGTTGGGGTCGAGAGCCTGGCTCTGCGCGAAGCGAGGACAGGCTTCGTCGAGCGCCCCCTTCTCCATGAGCTCGCGCCCTTCGCGAAACAGACGATCGGCTTCGGACGAGGCAGGCTGGGCCCAGGCCGACGCACACCATCCGCTCGACAGCCCCACGAGCACGCCATGCACGAGCAGACGACGAAGGGACTCAGTCGCGGACGGCGGGGATACCATGGTCCTCGGGCGGCGGAGGCGGCCTTGGGGGTGAGCGCACCGAGGCGGGCAGTGGCGCTCGCTTCGGCGGCGGAGACGGTGACACCGCGGTCGCACTGGGGAGCGCGGATACTGGCGCGACGGAACTGGGCGATGCGGTCGCAGTGGGGATGGGGCTCGGCAACGCCGGGACGCGCACCAGCCCCGGGCGTGCGCGCCCCACCGACGGGTCGGAACCGAGCGTGGTGTAGCCGATGGCCGCCAGCCCGAGGGCCCCGGCGGCCATCCAGGGTCCTGGCCGGTGGCGCACGGCCACTGGGTCGATCGCCTCGGCCACGCGCGGAGGCACCACCGCGCTCTGCGTCGGCAGGTCTTGCACGGCGACGATGCGCTCGCGACGAGACGCCTCGCCGAGCGTCTCGCGCTCGAGCTCTTCGAGCGACCACCGCGGGGGGCAAGCGTCGCGGACCCAGGCCGACAGCCCTTCGCGCGAAGCCACCTCGGTTCCGCTCGCGCGGGCAGCATCGCGAAGGGCCCGGGCCATGGTCTCCGCATCCGGAAAACGTCGCTCGGGCTCGCGCTGAAGAGCCTGCAGACACACCGAGACGAGGTGTTCGGGCACGCTCTCCAGCGCCGGAATGGGCTTGGTCATCACCGCGTCGTAGGTGCCCAGATCGCTCCGTGTGTGAAACAGCCGGCGACCCGACAACAGCTCGTGCATCACAATCCCGAGGGCGAAGAGATCGGCGCGTCGGTCGATACGCTCTCCCGAGAGCTGCTCGGGAGCGAGGTAGGCTGGCTTGCCGCGAATGGTCTCCGTTCGGCTCGCATCGAGGTGGCCGATGCGCGCCACCCCGAAGTCGAGCAGCTTCACCACCCCTCGGTAGGTCACCATCACGTTGTGAGGGGTCACATCCTGGTGAACGATGCCGAGGGGCTCGCCCTCGGGTGAGCGCAGCTGGTGAGCGTAGTGAAGTGCGTCGGCGACCTGGAGCACGATGGCGAGCGCAACCGGCAGCGGGGGCGGCGGGGAAAGGCCGGTGTCGCGTAGGGTGGCGCCGAGCACCAACTCCATGGCGATGAAATACGTGGCCTCGGTCTCGTCGACCTCGTACACGCGCACGATGTTGTCGTGCTGGAGACGGGCCGAGATCCCCGCTTCGCGCACGAAGAGGCGCTCGAGCTCCGGATCGCCCAGAAGCGCGGTCGACATGACCTTGAGCGCGACCAGACGGCCCAAGCCCAGTGGTCCCGTCTGCCGCGCGGCAAACACCGCCGCCATGCCCCCGGCGCCGATACGCCGGCCGAGTACGTAGCGCCCCAACCGCCGGGGGCGGGTGCGGCCAGCCTCCGGCGCCGAATCCATGGAATCAGTATAGCCAAGTCGGTGGCGACGATCGCTCCTGTGCCGCCGCGCCCTGGCGATGACCGTTTTCACGACGACGCTGGGCTCTTGAGCTTCTTGTACAGGGTCGCCCGATTGATTCCGAGGAGCTTGGCGGCACGGGTTCGGTTGCCCTCACAGGTCTCGAGCGCGGCGGCAATGGCCTTGCGCTCCAGCACCGCGAGCGGCATCGGGAGGCGAACGTCCATGCCCTCCTGAGCTGCGAGTCGAGACGGACGCGCCAGCTCTGCGACGCGCGGCGGAAGGTCGCTGACCTCGATGGTGTCGCCGTCGCCGAGCACCACGGCGTGCTCGAGCACGTTGCGCAGCTCCCTTGCATTGCCTGGCCATGGATAGGCCTGGAGCGCTTCGAGGGCAGCAGACGAGATCTGCGACACGCGCCGGCCGAGGCCTGGGCCCATGTCGGCGAGAAAACGCTCCGCGAGCAGCGGAACGTCGCCCACGCGATCGCGAAGCGCCGGAACCTGCACGGTAAGCGCGCTGATCCGGTAGTACATGTCGCTGCGAAACGAGCCCTCCAGCACCATGGCTTCGAGGTCGCGGTGAGTGGCCACCAGAACTCGAGCCTCGAGAGAGAGGACCTCGTTGGAGCCGACCCGCTCGAACCGTCGTTCTTCGAGCACGCGAAGCAGCTTGGGTTGGCTCCGCAGCGGCAGGTCGCCGAGCTCGTCGAGCAGAAGCGTGCCGCGGCCCGCGGCCTCGAAGGCCCCCATGCGCCGTTGATGCGCCCCCGTGAATGCCCCGCGCTCGTGGCCGAAGAGCTCGCTCTCGATGAGTTCGGCTGGAATGGCGGCGCAGTTGACCACGCGGAAGGGCTCGTCGCACCGCGGGCTGAGCTCGTGGATGATGCGGGCGAGGAAGCTCTTGCCGACGCCCGTCTCTCCTTGAATCAGCGTCGTGACGTCCGAGCGCGCAAGTCGAGGAATGAGCTGGGCGATCCGCTCGGCCTCGGGCGTCGAGCCGAGAAAAGTCGTAGCGCTGCCGAGGGCCATCCTCCTCAAATCGAGCTCGCTCTCGCGCGCCCGCTCGAGCCGACCGAGCGCGACCAGGCTCGCGCTGATCATGCGGGCCGCAACCGCGAGCAGACGGTGGAGCTCACGACCGAGGCTGCGAGCCTCGACGACAACCCGGAGAAACTGTGTCTCGACACCGCGCAAGGGCAGGATGAGCTCCCAGGTATCGGCCGCGAGACGGCGGCACGAGGTCTCATCGTCCTGGGCTAGCGCCCGCCCCCGCTTCAGCTCGGCGGTGATCGCGAGGGCGCGCGCGGCCCAACCACGAACCGCCTCGTCGATCGCGGGTCTGTCTCGAGCTTCCTCAAGGGCTTCGCCGAGGGAGAACAGGGCCGCGAGCCCACGCGCCTCGACCGCAGCGTCGTCGAGAAGGGCTTCGATCTTCGTGATCTCCCCGTCGGCGGCGACAGACGCTTGTCGGCCTCGCACGAGCGTGAGGGAAGTCTCCCCGATGACGAAGCGGTCACCGGGACCAAGCACCGCCTCATGACAGAGACGTCCCCCATGGGCGAAGGACGAAGCGCGCCCGAGCACGGTCACCCGAGCCCCGCCTTTGCAGGGCTCGACCTCGACATGACGCCGGGAGACGCTCAGATCGGTGAGCTGGAGACCGGCATCCGCGCCGCGACCGACCAGCAGCCGCGCAGCGAGCGGCTGTCGGACCCCGACGTCGGGACCACTCGTCACGACGATTTCCATCACGTTGCTGGACGCCATCGACCGTCGACCATCGTAGCCAGGGCGCCGGCGCGTCGCGAGCAGAGCTTCGGCCGGTTCAGTGCTCGCCGCAGTGGTGCGCCGCCGGTGGACTCGAGGGCGGGGCCAGACTCATGGTCTCGGTCCATGGTGCCGCGACCGTGGTCATCCAGCTCGCGAGCTTGTCGTAGTTGTAGGCCGAGATCCACCGCGGGTAGCAGTAAGACATCATGTCTTTGTGGTCGCTCGGAACGAAGACCTTGGCCCGGACGTCCCAGCCCCACCCGTCGATGTCGGCCTGCGGGTGGGGGAACAGGGGGTCGACGTTCGCCGGCTCACCGCACGGAGCGTGGATCAAGCCGTGTAGATGACCAAGCTCGTGGATGAGGGTGTCTTCGGCACGCGCGTCCCCAAAGGCCGCGCCTGCTGCAAAGCCGGCTCGGTGGAAGAGCTCCTGTGACGACCCCGTCGAGCAGCCGCAGTCGACGTTGAAAGCTTCGCGCGTCGCGTAGCCGGTGTAGAGCCCGTAGTAGTAGACGTCGGCTGGGGCCTGGTCGGTCTGCTCCTGCTGCACGCCGGTGGCCACCAAGAGGTCGGTCACGTTGACGCTGGGGGCGAAGTCAGCGCGAACGGGGGCGACCGTGATCTGCACGTCGCTCACGGGGTAAACCGAGTAGACGCGATCACGCATCCCTTCGAGCACCGCAGGCGAGGTATCGGGGACGAAGCCGTTCACCTCGAAGGGGATCATGTGGATCTTCAGCGGGGCGACCTCGATCGCATCGAGCTCAGCCTCGCCGGTGCGCGGGAATCGCGCTCCGTCGGACGGCGAGCCAGATGGAGCCTCGCACTCCACGACCGACACCACGTAGCGGGCGTCCGGCGCCATCGCATCCGAGGGCAGCTCGACACGAAGCCCCGTGCTGGGATCGCCGGTCGAGTCGGCCGCGAGCACTCCCCGACCGAGATGGGTCTTCACCTCCGAAGGGGTCGTGACGGTGACCCGAAGGCCGAGCTCGCGCGCGACGAAGCCATCCGCCACATCGACACCGACCCGGACCAGGGCCGGTCGTCCCTGCACCAGGGGCGCAGGCCGAAGCTCACTCGACACGCTCTGGCCGTCGAGCAGCGCTGGCACCTCGACAACTTGGTAGAACGAGACGTCGTGCAAGGTGACGTCGGAAGCGAGCGCGTCGTAGCAGCCGTCGGGCAGCAGGGCCCCTCCGCCGCCCGCAGCGCTCCCGCCCGCACTCGAGGAGCTGGAGACGGTGCCGCCTCCGACCCCGGAGGAGGTGCTGTCGCCACCGACGGGTGTGACGACCCCTTCACCGCAACCGCCGGTGACAGCGAGGGCGAGGAACGAGAATGTAAGACGGCTTGGCCTGAGGCTGAATCGGGTCATGCCAAGGCGGCATCGCAAGCCACGTACCGGTATTCATCGGGGTAGCACCACATCGTCATATCCACCACTTAGCCAATCCGCCGCCCTCCCCATCGTCGATCATCGCAACGATGATTGGAACGCTGTCGCCGTTGGCGACAACCGCCCAGCGGCTGGAGATGCGCCAGAACCGTCGGTGTGGGCCGCATCCTGCAGGCCCTTGTCGTCGTGAGACGACAACCCGGCCGCGATACCACCAGGGGACGGTAGCTTAGCGCTGGCCCGCCCCCTGCACTGGCGACGAACCATGAAGAAGCTCGTCGCCGAGATGTTGGGCACGTTCTGGTTGGTCTTCGGGGGCTGCGGCAGCGCCGTCCTGGCCGCAGCATTCGGGGGTACCGACTCGAACCTGGGCATCGGCCTGCTCGGGGTTTCCCTCGCCTTCGGCCTGACCGTCATGACCATGGCCTACGCCATCGGGCACATCTCGGGTTGCCACCTCAATCCGGCGGTGACGTTGGGCTTGGTGGCGGGCGGGCGTCACCCCGCCAAGGAGGCCGCGAGCTACATCGTCGCGCAGACGATGGGCGCCATCGCGGGCGCTGCCGTGCTCTACGTCATCGCTACAGGCAAGGCCGGCACCGAGATCGGCGGCTTCGCCTCCAATGGCTTCGATGCGCAAAGCCCCGGCGGCTATGGCATGGTCGCGGCACTTGTGGCCGAGGTAGTGCTCACCGCCTTCTTCCTCTTCATCATCATGGGAGCCACCTCCCCCAAGGCCCCCGCTGCGCTCGCGCCCGTCGCCATCGGCCTGGCGCTCACGCTCATCCACCTCATCGGGATCCCAGTGACCAACCTGTCGGTCAATCCCGCGCGTAGCACCGGCCCCGCCATCTTCGCCGGCGGCGTCTACCTGTCGCAGCTGTGGCTCTTCTGGGTCGCTCCCATCGTCGGCGGCATGATCGGCGGCGCAGGCTACCGCATGCTCGCCGGCGACGAAGACGAGGCCTAAACGATCGGATCGTCTGACATACGCCGCCCTCCTGAGCGGGCGCGGCTTTCGAAAGGCGTGGATGGATCGCGAGCCGTTACAGAACCCTCATTCGGATGCGTCGTCGCAACGGTAGGGGCAGCACGGCATGAAGGTTTCGTCGGGCACCAACTCGATGATCACGTTCGCAGGAGGCGGGTTGACGGCGGCAGTGGCCACGCCGAAGCCTGAGCCAAAGCTAGCGAGACAACTGGTCGGAATGAACTCGAGGTAGCCCTCCGAAGGGTGGACGCACGGATGAGCACAGGCTTCCCCGCAGCCCCCGGAGACGATCTTCCACGGGTCGTTGACATGCAGCCGCGCGAACCGGCGGCCTTCGCCCTCCGCCCACGCGGCATAAGGCACCGAGAAGCCCACCCCGTATGTCGTGAAGATGGGGTTGTTGGACAACACCTGGCAGTACGTGCAGCTGCCCTCGAAGCCGTCCGCCGAGACTTTGAGCAACACCGGATAGGCATCGCGGTCTTCCGGGAGCACGAGATGATGTTCTTCCTCGAAGAAGAAGCCTTCCTCGATCTCGGCATCGCATCGTCCCTTTACTGTGGCCGGATCCGTAGCATCGATCACCGTGACGACCGAGCTCGGTAGCTCGGCCGTCACCTCACACGCAGGGTAGACGTTGTCGAGCACACAAGGGGGATCGACCGGAATTCCACCGCCCCCGGAGGCGGATGTCGACGTGCCGTTGGTGGCCGTTTGGACCGTGGTCGACGTGGAGCCGCCAGCCCCGTTGGTCGTGGTCTCTCCAGGCGCAGGGGCGGACGCGGACGAGCAGCCTACGGCAGCGACACCGAGCAGGGCGAGTGTGAAGCAAGAACGAAGCATGACGGAACCGTAGGGCATCACGAGCCGGCAGTCATACGTACCCCGGTTTCATCGAGCTCGAGCCGGACAGCCTGCTCGACTGAGCCGGATGGCGATCATCGATCGCTCTCCGGTCGCCAGCGTCGACGCAGAGGCACGCAAAGCGACCGATGAGCGCTTTCAAGTACGAGATGTTCATCGCGGTGTCTTCTGGCCCTCACGAACTGCGAGCGTGGGGCCGACATCCGCACCGGCTATCGCAACATCGGCGGTCCCCCGGTATCGGGGCGTCGCAACCGGCTGCGACTCTACGCGACGTTTCAGTTCATGCGGCCGACGTCGCCGACGTGTCGCGCGAGCGCACCGGTGATCGCGACGAGCCGGCGCGTCGCGTCGCGAAGGAGCTGCCGCTCCGTGTCGGTGCAGCTCGGCGTGAGGGCGACGCTGGCCGCGCGACGCGCGACGAGGTGCCGTTGGGCGTCGAGGTGGGCCCGCAACAGCGCGGTGCGGGGGCTGGCCGCGTTGTGCTTGTGGGGGTGGGTCTTGGCGCGATGATCGAGGGCTCGGGCCCGGTCGAGGGCCGGAAGTACGTTCCCGAGCAGCGTTGCACGATCCAGACGGCTGGGAGCCGTCGCCACCGAGTGAGTCAAAGGCATGGGACCGGTCTCGTCACCCGGTTGTGCCCGCGGGGCCAAGAAGGTGGCGCTCGCCTCGAGGGCCGCTCATCGCGTCGTTGTAACGAAGTCTTCGCGCGGGCGGGCCTGAGGTAAGGTCGAGCCCGCGTGGACCCCTTCGTATACGTCTATGGCATCGGTGGAAGCGTCTTCGTCGTCGGACTGATCTACGCCGCGCGACAGGGCTGGGTCGGCCGAAGCGGTCGCCCCCTCCGCAACCTGTTGGGTCTGCTCGGCGTGGCCTTCTTCTTCGCCGCGCTTCAGGGCTACCAGCAGTACGCGCCGATGTCCGAGCACGCGCCGGTGCCCTACCGCGGCGGCGCGGACCACGTGCTCGGAGGGGGCCTACGGGGCCACCCGGTCGACTACGCCATCGTCGTCGCCTACTTCGTGGCCATCGTCGTGGTCGGCACCTGGTTCGGGCGACGGCAGCAGACCACGAAGGACTTCTTCTTCGGAGGTCGACGCTTCTCGTGGTGGCTCATCGCCTTCAGTCTCGTCGCCACCACGGTCGGCTCGTACAGCTTCGTCAAGTACAGCAATCGTGGCTTCGCCTATGGCCTGTCGAGCAGCCAGAGCTACCTCAACGACTGGATCTGGCTGCCCCTGCTCATCTTCGGTTGGCTTCCCATCGTCTACTTTCGACGGTTGGTCTCCATCCCCGAATACTTCGGTCGTCGGTTCAACCCCAGGGTGCGCATGGCGGCCACGGTCTGCATCCTCGTCTACCTCGTGGGCTACGTGGGGGTGAACCTGTTCACGATGGGCAAGGTGCTCGAGGCTCTCGTCGGGTGGGATCTCTTCACCGCGGCGTGTGTCGTCGCGGCGATCAGCGCGGTCTATGTGACCTGGGGCGGGCAGACCTCGGTCATCGTGACCGATCTCTTCCAAGGCTTCATGCTGCTGCTCGCCGGCGGGCTGATCATCTACCTCGGCTTCGACGCGCTCGGCGGCGCGGGTGGGTTTTGGACGAGCCTGCCGCCGGGGCATCGCATGGCGTTCCCCGCGTTCAACGACGACCCGTCGTACTCGATGGTCGGGGTGTTCTGGCAGGACGCCATGGCGAACTCGGCGGTGTTCTACTTTCTCAATCAGGGCGTGATGATGCGCTTCTTGTCGACCCGGTCGGTCAACGAGGGCAAGAAGGCGATCGTCGCGACCGCGCTGGTGCTGATGCCGGTCGCCGCAGTGGTCGTGGCGTCGGGCGGCTGGGTCGGGGCGGCGCTGACCGGGGCGGGGCTGATGCCCGAGGTGGCGAACCCGTCCGATGCGTTCTTCCGGGTCTCGGCGCTGCTCGCGGCGCCGGGGGTGTTCGGGTTGATC
>JAUHZF010000609.1 GCA_030426145.1 Polyangia bacterium | reverse complement strand
CTCGAGGCTGCGACACCATTCCCTGGCTCTCAACCATCGCTCGCTGCAACGGCATAGAGTTGTAGCGGACCCACGATCACCTATTTAGCTCATCGAGCGTGAAGCTCCAGGCCTGCGACGACTTCTTCGACGACCGCTGTAGCCCGGCGCCCTTCCTCGATCCGATCACCCTGCTTCGCGACGACTTCAACCTGCGGGCCAGCGACCAGAGCTGGGAGGTGCCGGGCTGCACCTGCATCGGGGACTACCGTGGTGCGCGTCGCGTGGACGGGGTGGTCACCGACGACGGTCAGGCCGAGTTGACCTGGACCTTCGACCTCCCCGAGCCGAGCTCCAACTGTATCTGCGACACCACCGCCTGCACGATGGTGATCCGCCAGCAGCTCGTGGGCGAAGATCGGCTCACGGACGGCTGAGGGCAGAATGGTGAGCCGGTTGGAGCCGACGAGAGCCGCTGAGTGGTACCGGCGCAGTCTGTGGTTCTGCGCCGGCCTCCTTGCGGCGCCCGTAGCCTGCGGCGGCGCCCGGTCTTCAGCGCTGCCGGAGAGCGCCCCCGAGGTCGAGCCGAGCGGCGCGGGGGCCGGCGCCGCCCCGAGCGCGATCGAACCGGTCGAGCATGCTTCGCCCCCCGGCCCGACCGCATCCTCGAGCGCCGAGGTGCCCGACCCCTGCGACCCCTTTCCCAAGGAGGGCGCACCCTGCACGCCGCCGTCCGCCTTCTGCGTCGAGAGCTGGGGCAAGCCCGGGGGATACAGCTCGGCGCTGTGGTGCCGCGGCGGTCGCTGGCAACGCGAGGAGGAGCGCAACCTGCCGTGAGGGCATCCGGGCTCCTAGGCCCCGGACGATGACCGGGGTGAGGGCCGCGATCCCACCCGGGGTCTTGAAGCCGTAGACGACGGAGGCCAGCAGCAACGCGGCCCCAAGCCGAGCACGCCCGCGAGGGCCGCTTCGCGATCGGAGGAGGGCACGAAGCCGCAGACCGCGCCCGCGAAGAGCGCCGTCGCGAGCATGGCGGCGAAGGCCAGTATGGCGACGCGGTTGCGAGTCGCTCGCCTCGCGTCGCGAGCCACCTGAACCGGCTCGCTCAGTCCGTCCGGCCGGCGGCCTTGGCGGCCGCTTCGGCCCGCTTGACGGCAGCCGCCGCCTGCTCGTCATCGATTTCGGGCGCAACCCTTCGCTCCGCTGCATGCGCCTTCTGGATGTCGCGAATCGTGCGGCGTAGCTTCAGTACCGGCTCCGGCCACTGGTGGTAACAGTAGACTTCCTTGGAGCGGCTGCCGAGGGTGACCGTGAAGGTCTGGGTCGTGCCGTCGTCGATGGTGTGGTTGATGTACCTGGCGTCGAGCGCCCAGAAGGCATCGGATGCCAGCGACCCCCGCAATCGAGACGCTTCAGTCCCCGTGAGGCGATAGCGCGCGCGATGGTGAAAGACTTCCGTGTAGCGCTCGGTCCCGTCGATCGCGGGGCGGTGTTCGGTGAAGACCTCGGTCACCTCGCGTCCGTCGACTTCCATCAACGTGGTCCCGAACTCGAAGTGAAAGCCGGTCCACACGAAGCGCAGCGGCGCCGTGGTCGGCACGGAGGAAGGGGTAGCGGAGGCAACCGGAGCTCCGCTGACGCTCGGGGGCACCACCGGGATGTCGGCGGTGGCAGCCTGAATGGGCGTCGAGCCCTCACTCGGTGAGCAGGCGACGAGACACACGGCGAGCACGGACGACCTCATTGTCCCATGGACACTGGGCCTCGTCCCCTGCTGCCGCCCGAGCAACATCGCGTCATTCTTGCTGGAGCGCGTGGAAAGACCACGTGTGGCCCCGCACATGTACGCGAGGTTGGTGACGAAAGCGAAGGGCCAGGCCTGTTCTGGTTCACGGAGGGTCCGGGAGCAGCCGTGGGGCAGGCCGCCGCCACACGATCATTCTGGCATCGCGGCTCAGGGGTCACTTGCCGAGATACGCGCAAAGGTCGAGAAGTCCGAGGATCGACTGCGCCGCCCAGTCCAACTCTTGCGACCGGACTTCGTACGCCCACGGGTGCAGCGGAACGGCGCTCGCGATCCGGTCTTCATCCCAAAACGCCACGCCCGCCGGGGCCATGTGGTTGGCCCGTGCGATGACCTCCGAGCGTTGGCGAAGAGAGGGGCCGAGCTCAGGGTTCGGACTGCTCGCCACGAGAGCAACGGTGCCAGGGCCAAACACGACACGTAGCTCGGCAGGACGATTCTGAGGTGTGGAGGCCGAGCCCTCCAAGGCTCCTCTTTCGCAGGGCACCGTTGTGGTGACCCGGTGGGCGCTTCGAGGCCTGACAGAGGCGAGCAGAGCGGCTGAGCTTCCTGCAGGAATGACGCTCAAACAGCGAAGACCTCGCCAGCAAGGCGCACCGGTCCGTCTACCAGCGACATCGTCGATGGCGGCCGAGGGCGGTTGGTGTTGATTCCGCGATTCGAGCGGCGAGGCCCGACTATGGTGGGTCTTCACACGCGACGCCGTGGAAGACGCGCATCCTCCATGTGCCGTATGGGAACACGACACTGCGTACGCCCGCCTTCCACGCTTGCCATGCTCTGTTGTAGTGCTCGCGAAAGGCTCGTAGACGGCGAACCAGTTCCTTGGCGACGGCACGGTTTCCGGCCGCGGCGAATGTCGGCGTCCTTGAGCCGAACCGCTCGAAGGAGCTCGCGCGGTTGGTGTGAGGGGTCTTCAGAACCCTCTTCGCGCCGAGATATCCTCTCCCTTCTCTCGCGTTGTCGGCATGAGCCTTTCGGACCCGCGCGTCGAGCTCGGCTTGGATGGCATCTCGCGCGTCCTGCTCCGTCGCGAAGGCGTCACGTAGGATGTCCGGCATCTCGATGGGAATATCGACGCGTTCGGGCCACATGGGGTTCTCGGGGTCGAAGTATCCTTCCGGACGCTCGACGGTGATGGTCTTTCGTCCGACCTCGTCGACCAGCACTTTGGCACCGGGCCAT
>JAUHZF010000243.1 GCA_030426145.1 Polyangia bacterium | reverse complement strand
TGGCGCGGAAGGGCGGAGCGACACAGCTCCTGCGATCTCGAGAACGGACCGACCTGCCCTTCCTTGAGCCGTCACGCGGCGGAAGCGACCGCGTCGACCACGACCTTGCCGTCGTGGGCCCCCACGAGCGCGACGTCGCCCTCTGCCAGCTGACCGCGAAGCAACAGGTCGGCGAGGGGAACCTCGACGAGCCTCGCGATGGCCCTCCGCACCGGCCGCGCACCGAGCTCGGGGTCGAAGCCCCCCTGGTCCAGGAGGGCGTCGAGCGCTTCGGACTCGACCTCGAGCTTGATCCCGCGTGCCGCGAGCTGACGGCCGAGACCCGCGAGCAGACGCTTGGCCACCATGCGCACGTCGTCGCGCGACAGCGGGCGGAAGAAGATGACCTCGTCGAGTCGGTTGTAGAGCTCCGGAGGCAGGCTGCTTCGTGCCGCCTTGACCGCCACCTCTTGGAGCCCCTCCGACTGCACCCGCGCTGCACCATCGGTACGGCCAAAACCCACCGGCCGTTTGTTCATCGCGGTGGTCATCTCGGCCGCACCGAGGTTCGAGGTCAACACCAGCACCGTGTGACGGAAGTCGACGGTGCGGCCGCGACCGTCGGTGAGGCGCCCCTCATCGAAGACCTGCAGAAAGGCCTGCAGCACGTCGCGGTGCGCCTTCTCGATCTCGTCGAGCAAGATCACCTGGTAGGGACGCCGCCGCACCGATTCGGTGAGAAGGCCTCCAGCTTCGTGGCCTACATAGCCGGGCGGTGCCCCGAGCAGGCGCGCAATGGCGTGGGGTTCTGCGTACTCGGACATGTCGAGCCGCGTCATGGCCTCAGGCGCGTGGAAGAGGGCCTCCGCCAGTGCCTTCGCCGTCTCCGTCTTGCCCACGCCGGTGGGACCGAGCAACAGGAAGGTGCCGATGGGGCGCGGACCGCGAAGGCCCGCCGCATTGCGACGCAGCACCGCGGCGATGCGCTCGCACGCGCGCTCGTGGCCCACGACGCGCTTGGCCAGCGTACGGTGGAGGGCGAGCATGCGGTCGTGATCCGACTCGAGCAGGCGCTCGATGGGAACATCGGCCTGCTCCGCCACGACCTCGGCCACTTGCTCGGGCGTCACCTCGGGTTCGTCATCGCCGTCGTGACGACGGGCGAGGCGGGCTCCGGCCAGGTCGAGGAGGCCAACGGCCTTGTCGGGCAGGGCCCGCCCCGGCAGGTACCGAACCGACCAGGAGATGGCGAGGGCCACCGCCTCGTCCGGCATCGACACCGCGTGGTGGTCGCCGAGACCGTCCGCGACCTTCCGCAACATGAGAAAGGCATCGGTGACGGAGGGCTCGTCCACCTCCACGACGGTGAAACGTCGAGCGAGCGCGGGGTCCACTTCGATGTCCTGGGCGAAGCGGGCGGGACTGGTCGTCGCGACCATCGGAAGCTCTCCCTGCGCGAGAGCATCCTTGAGCTCGGTGAGGAGCTCGTCGTTGTCGAGGAGATCGTGGATCTCATCCACGAAGAGCACGACGTCGTGCTCTACCACCGCCCGTCGGAGCAGGGAGACGCGTTCGGCCAAGGAGCCGCGTGCGGCCGTTCCGGCGACGAGCTCCGATGTTCGCAGCTCGAGCAGTCGCCGCGACGTGCCGGCGAGGCGAAGCGCGAGCCCCCTCGCGAGGCTCGTCTTCCCCACCCCCGACGGTCCCACCAACAGCGCACAGTTCGCGTGGCGCTTGGCGAGGATATCCAGACAGCGCTCGATCTCCCGCTCGCGCGCCACCACGGGCTCGAGCATGCCCTCCGCAGCGAGCGCGGTCAGGTCGCGGGTGAGCTCGGTGAGCACCGCCGGCAACTCCGAAGGCGCGTCGACGGGCGGCGCGGTCTTGGACTTCCGTCTCGACTTGGGCGTCGGCGAAGCTGCCTTGGCGGACTTCGGCTTGCGCTTGCGAGGCGCGGCGTCGGACTTGGGGGCCACGTCTGAAGCGCAACCGGCCTTGGGCGCAGGCTCCGACTTGGGCGCCACGTCCGACTTGGGAGGGACGTCCGACGTCGTGCGCTCGACGTCGGCAGCAGGTCGCGCACGCCGCTGTGTCGCGTCGTGCTTGCGGCGCAGCGGCGGAATGAGGGGAACCTGGACCGCGCGTCGGCGCGGACCGGTCATCCGTGGACGACGGGGCGGCTCGGGCGCGGGCTTGGTCTCCGACGGACTCGGAGGGCGGCTCGCCGTTCGTGCCTGTTGCGCACGCGGTGCACGCTGGGCGGCGGGCTGGGCGGTCGGGGTCTCTTCCCGAGAGCTCCGGGGAGGCTGCACGAGGCCGAGTGCGATCTGCGTGGCGGCGGTGCGAAGCCGTGCGACGTCCACCCCACTCTGGGTCAGCGACCGATAGGCCGCATGCCGCCGATTCGATACCAAGGCCACCAGTACGTGCACGCCACTCGGCGCATCCGGGAGCCCCGGCGCCCGTGCGGGCACGGCGGCACGACGCGCGAGGTCGCGCGCCTGGCCGAGGGCCGATTCGAGCAGATCGGGCGCCTCGTCGTAGGCGCGCGCGCCGCTCATGAGGGTGGCTTCGTCGAGGCGCCGGGCAGCGAGAAGCTCGCGGCCCGGGCCCCCGAGGCGGTGGACGGCCGCGAGGAGGTGAATGGTCGTCAGCTCATCGCCGCGTTCGGTGGCGATGAGCTGGGCCAGCCTCCGCAGCCGCGAGAGGTCAGACTCGGATCGGGGAGACATCGTCAACCAGATCGAAGTCTCACACCCTCCGACACGGGGCCAACTTCCGACCCGCGGGTCGCCGAGGGCTGCCCCACCCCCACCGGGACGGGACGATTCACATGGATATCTCTAGATCCATGCAGAATGGTTGAGACAACCGAAGACCAGCCCCCCACTGCATAGGTGAACCGACAGCCGCACCGCGCTTCGCGAGCTGACCCCACCCACATAACCCCACCGATTTCAGGCTGATACCGAATCAGGGGTTTCTCGTTCCACGACCTTGGCCGACAATTCGAGGCTGAGCTTTCTCATCATGAATCGCAAAACGACGAACCGCGGCACGCTCCTTCGCCGGGGAAGTCTCGTTGGCGCACTGGCGGTCCTGGCCGCGGTGGGCTGGCGATGGACAGGCGGGCGAGGACTGCCCCCCCATCTCCGGCTCGAGCACCCAGACCACCGGCTCCGGCAACAACCCCACCGGCGGCTCCGGTGCCGGCGGCCCGAGTCCGACCGAGCTCACGGATCGCGAGGTCGACTACAGCGAGGCCCTCCGCACGGCCAGCCTCAAGCTGATGGGAACCCTGCCGACCCTCGAGCAAATCTACGAGCTGGCCGATACGCCCGAGGATCAGCAGGCCGCGAAGTACGAGGAGCTCATCGACGACATGCTCGACTCGCCGCGCTTCTCGATGCGGATGATCGAGTACTGGCGGAACGTCTTCAAGATGCAGGGCGACGGCACGATGGCTGGTCACCCCACACGGGAGGCCGCCCCCACCTTCGCCGCGCAGCTGGTGGTGGAGAACCGCTCCTTCCAGGAGCTCCTGCTTGCGACGAGCGGCACCTGCCCCACCTACGACGCGCAGAGCAACACGTTCACCGCGGGGGAGTGCAGCAACACCAATCCGCAGAGCCCCAGCGCGGTTCCGGTAACGGTGGCTGGCGTGCTCACCGACCCCGGCATCCACAGCCTCTACGTCGGCAACCTCGCCTTCCGGCGCAACCGCTTCTACCACGAGGTCTTCCTCTGCCGAGACGGCAACGCCCCGGGTGGTGCAGAGCCGACCGACATGCCCAATCTCGAAGACCCATGTGCCGAGGTGAAGGCGCCGGGCAACTACACCTCGCCCTGGCCCATGTCGAGCATCGCGGGTGAATGCAACGACTCGCCGGTCAACTTCCACGAGTACAACACCACCGTCGTCTGCGCGAACTGCCACGCGACCTGGAACCACCGGGCCCCGCTCTTCGGCAACTTCGATGCCTTCGGCGAGTACTTCGACAGCCCGCAGGTCCCGGTCCCGGTCGAGGGCTCTCCCCTCGCGACCCGCGAGGACTGGCTCCCGCCCGGCGAGCCCACCGCCTGGAAGTTCGGCATGCCGGCCGCCAACCTCACCGAGCTCGGTCAGGTGATGGCCGCCGACCCAGAAGTTCAGGCCTGCGCGGTCAAGCGCATGTGGAACTACGCCATGTCTCGCGGCGACATCGTCGACAACGAGACCCCGGTCCCCTCGACCGTGATCGCGTCCCTCACTGAAGCGTTCGTCGCGAACGACTTCAAGATGAAGGACCTGCTCAAGCAAATCCTCCTCTCCGACGACTACGTGAGCTTCTGAGCGATGACTTCCCGATTGAACATCTCGATTCGCTGGGCGGTCCCCATCGCCAGCATCGCGCTTCTCACCGCGGCCTGTGAGTCTTCGAACAGCCCGCTCGACGAGACCTGCCCCACCGATCCCGGAACGGGCGGCAACTCCGCCGGCAGCGGCGGCGACGACTCCACCGGCGCCGGCGCGTCGACCGGCAGCGGCGACACCATCACGCCCCAGGAAGTGAACGCCCGTCTCCACGGCTGCCGCAAGATGCGGTTCGAAACCCTGGGCACGATGCTCCGCGAGCGCGGTGTGACCCTCGACGGCATGGCCGCCCTCGGCGGCAGCCAGGTCCAGTGTCAGAACGACAACAAGGGCAACATCCGCTTCTGCTCCAACCCCGACGAGATCTGCGCGTGCTTCGACCCGCCCTGCGCACAGATCGGCAACGGCGCGCAGAACAACGAGAACACGACCAACAAGGGCATCTGCGTGCAGCGGCCCCAGACCGCGGCCTACCTCTACGTCTCGGGGGCGGATGCCTTCAGCGTGCCGCCCGACGACTCGCGACGCGCGGAGAAAGACGGTCACACCACCGCGTCGGCGATGCGGCTCATGGACATCTTCATCCAAGCTGCACCTGAGATCATCGCCAACATCAGCAACCCCGCCATGGCCCCGGCCTGCACCCTCAACGGTCAGAACCCGCCCATGTTCAACCCGGACGGCACCTGCAACGAGCAGGCGATCAGCTGTCTGATCGGCACCGCCGCCACCGACGAGCACGTGTTGCTCTGCGACCTGATGGTGGACAAAGCCGACCCCAACGACACCCAAGACCTCGCGCGGAAGCGTGAGATTGCCGTCGCCGCCCTGATGAGTGCGGCGCACACCTGCGAGTGAGGATACGACGATGGCCAACTGGAGACTCAAAGAGCTTCGCGGCAACAAGCGCCGGACCTTCCTCAAGCTGATGGGCGCCTGCGGGGCGGCCTACGGGCTCGAGCGCAGCAAGCTGCTCAACTTCCTCGCCGACGAGGGCGGACACGGCCTCGCCGAGGCCGCCACCAACAGCGGCAACCGCGCCCTGGCCGTGACCTGCGGCAACGGTGTCTACGCCTGGTTCCAGCAGCTGTGGCCCATCGTGGCCGTCGCCGACGCCTCGGTGGCCAACCCCGGCGGCTACGGGGCAACCGCGTCGTACCTCTACAACGCGGGCCATAATTACATGGACGGCTACACGGGCACGAAGGTGGTCAGCGCTTCGGAGCGCCCCTTCTTCTACAGCCCCGACGCCCCCTGGTTCGACCACGTCAATGGGCAGCCGCTGCCGGGCAAGCAGATGACCGCCTTCATGGCGGGCAACGACGAGACCCACACCGAATTCCCGGAGTCGGCCGCCATCGTGTCCGGCAACGCGAGCCTCGCCGCGACGGTGGCGAGCATCCAAGCGCAGCAGACGAGCGCCCTCGTGCCCGTCATCGGCATCGACCCCGTTCGCTACGGAGGTGCACAGGGTGCCCCCGACGTGGTCACGGCGCCGAGCGCCGACGGCATCGTCGACCTCTTCAACACCGCGGCGAGCCAGGCGACCTTGAGCCTCGCCGAGGACCAGGCGCTCTTCGAGAGCTACTACAACTCGCTCATCAAGCTCCGTCGCGCGGCCAATCGCTCGTCGTGGCAGCGTGAGCTCGATGTCGCCAAGGGCGCGGCGCGGCTTATGGGCGAGAACTTCGCGGCCCAGCTCACGCCCACCACCGAGGACCTCGACTTCTACCAAATCGGCGCCTTGCTCGGAGAGAGCAGCCTCACTGGTGCGCAGATCTCGGGCCTCGAGGCGTTCGGCAAGACGCTCATCACCGTGGCCAAGGCCTTCAAGCTCAACCTGTCGAACAGCGCCATCGTAGGCCTGTCGCCGGGACCGACGAGCGAGCAGACCTTCACCGACCCCCACGACACCGGCGACTCCAACGCGAACCGTGACCGCGGCCGCATGGTGAGCCGCTACCTGGGTCTCATCCTCGACGCCTTCTACGCCGACCTGGCCACGACGCCGGATCCGGAGGCGACGGAGATGACGCTCGACCAGTCGACGGTCTTCTTCGCCTGGGGCGACACGCCCCACACCCCGCTCCAGCTCAACAACTGGCCCGACGCGACCCCCGACGACAGCAACTGGATCTACTGCATGGGCCAGGGCCACCTGAAGGAGGGCTGGTACGGCTCGATGGACATGAATGGCAACGTCGCCGGCTGGGACCCGAAGACGGGAATGGACGACCCGAACCGTCCCGCCACCGCCAACGCCACCGCCGCCGGCGCGGCGGTCGCCTACGCGGTCTCGCGTGGCGACATGAACAAGGTCTCCGAGTACTACGTCGGCGACCCCATCGACGGCGTCATCGTCTGAGCCGAACGCCAGCGACAAACGAGGCCGCGTTCCCCCCGGGTAGCGCGGCCTCGGCGCATTTCGAGGTTCGAGGTTCCGCACCTCACCTTGACACCCCTGCCTCGCGTGAAGCACGCTCCCCTCGAATCGCCGGGGTGCCTCGAGAGGGGGCTGAGATCATACCCGCCGAACCTGACCTGGTTTGCACCAGCGGAGGAAGCGATGCCGAAGCGGAGTCTCGCGTCGTCTCCTTCCACGAGAAGAAGAAGTCATGACGGACACGCTGAAACTCGGCCTCGAATGGTTCCTCAACCCCGATCATCTGCCTTTCCTCATCGGGCAGGAAAAGGGGTGGTTCGGCGCGCGCGACCTCGAGGTCGAGCTCGTCGAGCCGACCGAGCATCTCGACGCCTTCGAGGCCATTCAATCCGGTGAGCTCGACCTCGCCATCACCGAGCCCATCCATCTCGTGGAAGACGTGGCGAAGGGGCACGACGTGGTGGGCTTCGCCCGTATCCTCCACACCAACGGTGGCGTCATGACCCTCGTGTCGAGTGGCATCGAGCGTCCCCGCGACATGGCGGGCAAGCGCATCCAGTACCCCGGCGCACCTGGACCGGGCGGTATCGCGATCGTGTCCACCATGATCGAGGCCGACGGGGGAGACCCCGGCGCGCTCGTGCCGGTGAACAACGGCTTTCACCACACCGACGCCCTCATCGAGGACAAGGCCGATGTGGCGACGCTCGCCTTCTACAACTTCGAGGTCGTCGAAGCCGAGCACCGTGGTCATCCCGCGCGCCTCTTCGCGCTCAAGGACTGGGGGATCCCAGACTATTGCCAGCTGATCCTCATCACGACGCCGGCTCGACTGAAGGAGAAAGAAAGCGCGATCCGCCGGCTGCTCAAGGTGGTGGTGCGGGGCATGGACTTCATCCACCAACATCCCGACGAGGCCCGCGAGATCTACTTCCGCCGCACCAAGACCGAGCCAGATGACGCCCTCATGAGCGCCATCTTCCGCGCCACCGTGCCCTGCTTCACGTTCGACCTCACCATGTCGGAGGCCTACTGGACGCACCTGTCGTCATGGGCCGCGTCGCGGGGTCTCATCTCCGCCCCCGTCGCCGCCACCGCGTGCTGGCGCAACGACCTCGCCGTCGACCCCTGAACCTTCCCTCTGGAGAAGTCCCCATGCTCGACAAACTCTGGCCCACCCTCGCGCGCATGCGCGAGCAGCGTCCCCTCGTGCACAACATCACCAACTACGTGGTGATGAACAACACCGCCAATGCATTGCTCGCGCTCGGCGCATCGCCGGCCATGGTGCACGCCACCGACGAGGTGGAAGACTTCGCCGCCATCAGCGGCGCCCTCGTCGTGAACATCGGAACCCTCTCGAGCGAGTGGGTCTCCGGCATGAAGCTGGCCGTCGCGACGGCGAACGACAAGCGCGTCCCGTGGGTCCTCGACCCGGTTGGTGTGGGCGCGACCCGCTTCAGAACCCGCATCGCCGCCGACCTCGCCAAGATGGGCCCCGCGGTGGTGCGAGGCAACGCGAGTGAGATCCTCGCCCTCGCCGGTGCTGCCAGCGAAGGCCCCAAGGGCGTCGACTCCATCGCGAGCGCCGAAGACGCCGAGGGCTCGGCCAAGTCCCTCGCGCGGGCGCTCGGCACGGTGGTGGCCATCAGCGGCGCCACCGACATCATCACCGACGGCGAACGCACGGTGAAGCTCACCGACGGCCACGCCATGATGCCCCTCGTGACCGGCATGGGCTGCACCGCTACGGCCCTCATCGGCGCCTTCCTCGCCGTCGAAACCGACCCCCTCCTGGCTGCCGCCTATGGCCTCGCCGCGCTCGGCGTCGCGGGCAAGCGCGCGGGTGAAGCGGCGGCGGGACCGGGCAGCCTCCAGCTGGCCATCCTCGACCAGCTCCATGGGCTGAGTGAAGACAACCTGAAGCCTAGCGTGTCGTGACGGCGCACTTCTCTCCCGCCGACCTCAGGGTCTACTTCGTCACCGACCCCGAAGGGCCGGCCCCCATCGAGGCGACGGTCGAGGCCGCGCTACGGGGCGGCGCCACCCTCATCCAGATCCGTGACAAACACTGCGGTGACGACGAGCTCGTCGCGCTCGCGTCACGCCTCGCCCCCGCATGTCGCGCGCGCGGTGTTCCCCTGGTCCTCAACGACCGTGTGGACGCGGCCACGCGGGCCGCCGTCGACGGCGTTCACGTGGGTCAAAGCGATACGGCGGCTTCAGTCGCCCGGGCACGACTCGGCCCGCGCGCCATCATCGGCCTCTCCGCCACCAACGCAGCCGAAGCTGCGGCCATCGATACGAGCATCGTCGACTACTGCGGCCTCGGGCCCGTCTTCGCCACCGCCACCAAACCCGACGCCACGCCTCCCCTCGAGCTCGCGGGCTTTGCCGAGGCCGTCGCCCGCTGCCCGGTGCCGGTCGTGGCCATCGGTGGCATCACCGTCGCCAACGCCGCCAGCATCATCGAGGCGGGCGGCGACGGTATCGCCGTCGTCACCGCAATCAGCCGCGCCGACGACCCGGAGGCAGCCACCGCCGCCCTCTGCGACGCTGTCCGAGCCTAGGGCAGCGTTCGAGGTTCGAGGTTCGAGGTTCGAGGTTCCAGGTTCCAGGTTCCAGGTTCGAGGTTCCAGGTTCGAGGTTCGAGGTTCGAGGTTCCAGGTTCCAGGTTCGAGGTTCGAGGTTCTCGAGCCCGAGAACGAGAACGAGAACGAGAACGAGAACGAGAACGAGAACGAGAACGAGAACGAGAACGAGAACGAGAACGAGAACGAGAACGAGAACGAGCCGCGGACCTAGTCCGACCACCAGCGTGGGTAGGACGCGATGAAGGATGCCGTCCCGTCGGCATCGAGGGGGCGACCGAAGAGGTAGCCCTGGGCGTACTCGCACCACAACTTGCTCAGCTGGGTGGCCTGGCCGGGTCGTTCGACGCCTTCGGCCACGACCTCCATCGAAAGCTCGTGCGCGGCGCCGATGAGCGCGGCCACCAGGTCCTTCTCTCGGCCGCCCTCGTCGACCGAGCCGAGGTGGCGCACCAGGCTGCGGTGGATCTTGATGGCCGCGTAGGGCAGCTGGGTGAGGCTACCGAGTGACGTGGGTCCTACCCCGTAGTTGTCGAGGCTGAGGCGAACACCCAGCTTTCGCAGCCGCTCGATGCTCGCCGTGACCGCCTGCCGATGCTCCAGCAACACGTTCTCAGGGAGCTCGAGCACGAGCCGCTTGGGGTCGAGGCCCGTCTCGTCGAGAATCTCCACCACCTGCTCGTCGAAGTCGAAGTCGGCAAACTGCTTGGGGGAGACGTTCACCGAGAGGGAGAGCGCCGGATCCATCGGATAGCGCTGGTGCCATTGCACCATGGCGGCGGCCGCTTCCTTCAGGACGAACCGGCCGAGCTGACGGATGAGACCTGCCTCCTCCGCGATGGGGATGAATAGCTCCGGCGAGATGAGACCGCGCTGCGGGTGCTCCCAACGCGCGAGGGCCTCGAAGCCGCTGAGGGTGCGCGTGGCCATGTTGACCACGGGAAGGAAGAAGACCTTGAGCTGCTCTTTCGCCAGTGCGTTGTGCAGCTCCGCCAAGAGGGTCATGTGGCGGGTCTTCTGCACCTGCATCTGTGTGCGGAAGACGGCGGGTCGACCCTCTTGGCCCTCGCCATCTCCGCGCGCTTTGCTCGCCGCGAGCAAAGCGTCACGCAGGACGTCGTCCCCCCGTTCGTAGCGGCGGTCGCTCGTGGTGATGCCGATGATGGGACCGGTGAGGATGTCCTGACCCTTCACCTCGAAGCGCCTCCCCACCGTCTTGTGTACACGGGCCGCGATGCGCTCGGCCAAGGTGCGGTCGCCGACCCCATCGAGCAGGGCCGCGAAGGGCCCACTGCGCAGGCGGGCGAGCTTGTCCCCCGGCCGGAGGAGCGCGTGGAGGCGGAGGCCGACCTCGACCGTCACGCGCTCGGCGATGTCGGCACCGTAGGCCTCGACGATCTGCTCCTGGCGCTCGAGGTCGATGATCATCACGCTGAAACGATAGGTTCCGGCGCTGGCGCGTTCGACCGCCTCCTCGAGGTGCTGAAGAAAGCCCGCGTCGTCTTCGAGCTGCGGCCGGGGGTGTCGACTCGACCCCGGAGGGGGCCCTTGGGCCTCGGCCTGAACCTCACGGGTGTGGACGACGATCGCGTTCACATAGGGGTTCCGGAGCCGATTGACCGCCGTCGACTCGAGACGCACGTAGTGTCCTGCCCGGTGGCGCGCCCGGTAGCCGATGGTGAGCCGGCCGCCGGGGTGGGTGATGACCGCCTGCACCGCGTCGAGCACCTTGCGAAGGTCGAGGGGATGCACGATCTCCCCCGGCGACATGGCCATCAGGTCGAGAGACTCGTAGCCGAGCATGTGCTGCACGGCACCGCTCACGCTCAGGTACTGAACGCTCGCCTCCTCGTCGAGGAGGGCGACGACCTCCTTGGAGCCGTCGGTGAGCGCCTGCAGCCAGCTCCCCGCAATGCGGAGCGACGTGGTGTCGTCGCCTGACGGGGAGCCCGGGTCTGCCACGGCCTTCGCCTTTCGATCGGAGCTCAGGCTCCGCTACTTGGTGATGACCTGCTTCTTCGCGTTCGGGTCGCGCTTCTTGATGACGAACTGCACGCGGCGATTGGTCGCACGACCCTCTTCGGTATCGTTGGTTGCGATGGGCTTCTTGGCGCCGTAGCCCTTGGTGGTCATCCGACGCGCGTCGACGCCACGCTGGATGAGGGCCTTGCGCACGGCGTCGGCGCGCCGCTGGCTGAGCGCCGCGTTGTAGAAACCGTTGCCCTTGTTGTCGGTGTGACCCTGCACCTCGACGAGGAGGATGTCGGGGTTCTCCTTCAAGGTCTTGGCCACATCGTCGAGGAGGTCGTTGCTGACCGCCTTGATGGTCGCCTTGTCGAAGTCGAACTCCACCTTCTGGAGGATGACGATCTCCTTCTCGGTGACGACGACCCGCGGGCAGCCGTTCTTCTTCGGATCCTTGTTCTTGATGCCGGGCTTGTCGGGGCAGGCATCCTCGCTGTCGATGATGCCGTCGCCGTCCGTGTCGGGCGGGCAGCCATTCTTCTTCGGATCGTCGCTCTTGACGCCCTTGACGTCGGGGCAGGCGTCTTCGCTGTCGATGATGCCGTCGCCATCGCGATCTGGCGGGCAGCCGTTCTTCTTCGGGTCCGCGTTGGGCTCGCCGGGCGTATCCGGGCACGCGTCGGCTTCGTCGACCACACCGTCGCCGTCGCGATCGCCGGGCAAGGGGCAGCCGTGCTTCGTCGGATCGTCGCTCTTGGGGCCTGGCTGGTCCGGGCAAGCATCCTCGCTGTCGATGATGCCATCCCCGTCGCGGTCGGGCGGGCAGCCGTTCTTGGTCTTGTCGTCGTTGGCCACGCCGGGAACGTCGGGGCATGCGTCGTCGGTGTCGACGATGCCGTCGCCATCACGATCGGAGGGTTTGGGCTGCGGCGCCTTCTCGCGCTCTGGCTGCGGGTCGTAGGCGAAGCGCGCGAGGATGCGGTACTGGGGCGTGCCGACACCTTCGCTCACGCCGCCACCGGCCGCGGCGCCGACCACGAAGTCGTCGAGGAAGCGGTACTGAACCGAGCCGAGGACCTCCATGTTGAGGGTGCCCTTGCGCTGAATCGGGGTGTCGGCGCTCTCGATGAAGTCGCTGTCGGTGTAGTTGACCGAGCCGAAGACCTCAGGCCCGATGAGCAGCATGTCGTCGAGGAGGAGTACGCCGGCACCGGCGCGGTAGTTGAAGGTGCTCGGGTTGTCGGACCCCTTGATGATGGATCCGAGGCTCGCCGAATACATGAAGTACGGCAGCCGGCCACCGAGCAACACGTGCGGTTCGCCGTAAACGGCACCCTCGCCCGAGAAGCTGTCGCTACCTCCGGTGGGGAACCACACGTAGCCGCCGACGGAGATTTGGAAGGGGTCGTAGTACTCGCCCCAGAGCCGCCCCCGCAGGGTGGCGCGCAGGTCGCCGAACTGTGCCCCGTCGGCCGCGGTGATGTTCACGCTGCCGAGGCTGAAGTCGTCACCGGTCTGGAGCACGGCGATGGGTGCGTCGACGCCGATGAGGAGGCGATCCCACAGAGCGAAGGAAGCCCCCACATGCAGGTACATCTGGCCCGTCACCGGCTTGCCGAGCACGTTGCCGTCGGCGTCGACGAGGACGAGCGGATCTCTCGCGTAGTCGAACGTGAGCATCCCCCGGGGCACGATGTGCCCACCGATGGTCGGTCCAGGCACCGCCATGAACGCGTCACCCGCCACCGGCGGCGTGTACTGGTTCAGCGCGATGTCGGGCTGTTCCTGAGCCTGAGCACGGGTAGTAACGGCAACGCTGGCGAGGACGCTGAGCGCAGCAAGAGAGGTCGACCTAAGCCACATGATCACCCGTTTTACGGCCGTCTCTGATGCGGTTGCAAGAGACGAGCAACGGCAAGGCCTATCCGGGGGTTCAGTAGAGGGGGCGCTAGACCTGCGCATCGTCGGGATGGCTATCCAGCTGGGGGGTGGAGCTGAGCTGGTGTGCGGCCGAGGGCTGACGTGCTCACGGGCGCGAGGTCATCGGGATCGCCCACGACGTGCAGCGTCCGGTGTCGGTGGGTCAGCGACGCCCCAGGGGCGAGTGCCGCCGCAGGGGAGCTGGTCTCGATCTCGTAGAAACCGCCGAGCGCAGGCTGTCCAGGAGCGACGGGGCCGTCGTTGTAGGCGTTGATGACGTCACCAGCGTAAGGGTCGTCCTGCTTGCCCCACATGCTGTTCACGTAGCGGTCGACCACGTCGGGGCGGTTGTAGGAAACGACCGTGAGCAGTCGAGCCGACGGCGAGTAGCTGCCTGCGAAGGCCCCCGCGCGGCTCGGTGGTAGCCCGATCTTGCTTCGGTGCTCCCCATCGGCGGCGAAGAAGAGCCAACCCGCCTCGTCGAGCACGAGGCGGTCCTGAGGCACCTTGCCGAAGTAGTCGTCCTTGACGATGGGCCCCTCGGCCTCGGTCCCGAAAGGCACCACCACCCAAGTGTCGGGTGAGGGGTTGTACATGGCCAGGATCCATACGCTCGGCAGGCCAGTGGCCGGCGTCCAAGCCGCCTCCCCGGTATTCGTGATGGTGTTCTCGGTCTCGAAAGCGACCCAGCCCAGGCCCTCGAAGCTCATCTCGGCTTTCAGCATCGCCTTCACGTCCGCCCCATCGAGCAGGCGGATGGTCCGCCTCACTTCCAGGGACAGCTCGGTCCCGGCGTAGTTCTTCAGCTTCATGGGTCGGACGAAGGTCACCTCACGTGGCGTCACCTCGGTCGCGACCCACGCGCCTTCTTGGAGGGCGGCCGGCGTCTGCCAGTGCGCGAAGTCCTGCTCGGCGCCAGCCGCGAAGTAGAGCGCGTAGGGCCCTCCCTCCGGGCCGAGCCAGAACCGGTCCTCGCCCCCGTAGTTGTCGAAGGCGGTCCCCGTCTCGCCCTTCTCGATGAAGGGGCGGTTCAGGTACCCGAGCGACGCGCCGTCGGCGGTCACGGCGCTGGTCATGACGCGGCCCTGGTAGGTGGGAGAGACGGCGACGCGTCCTCCGTGGGGGGCTTCGAGGAGGATGACTTCACCGTGGGCCTCGAGGAATGCGAGGTCGTCGGCGAAGGTCGGGCCGGTGACCGGAGGGGGCTCGGGGACGTCGGAGCTGGTCATGGGCGGAGGATCGGCTGGGGGCGCCGCTGGAGAGCATGCGATGGCCCCCACCAGCACCGCGCCTCCCCAAAAGCCTGCGGGAGATGCCTTCACGACACCGAGCCTACTTCGCTTCGACCCGGATCGGGCGTATCACTCTGGCCGGCCATGGGAGAAGTGAACACCGCGGTGACCCTCTGCCCCGGCGGGCTCCGCCTCGCCGACGGCGAGGTGCTGCCCCTGCATGCGGGCGCGGTCCACTACTGGCGCCTCGAGCGCCGCCACTGGCGCGCGGCCTTGAAGGCCGTCCGGG
>JAUHZF010000608.1 GCA_030426145.1 Polyangia bacterium | reverse complement strand
CGCCGAGGTGCGTATGGCCAACGGTCTCGGGGTCGAGCATGTGGATCACGGGCTGATGGACGTGACCGGTGACGCGGCGGATGACGGCAAGTTCAAGGTTCCCACGTTGCGCAACGTCGCGGTTACAGGGCCATATATGCACAACGGCGTCTTCTCCGACCTGCGGACGGTGGTGCTGTTCTACGACCATCACTTCGAGGCCTCGACCCACACCGAGAACCCCGAAACTGGATTGCCCTGGGGTGAGCCCGAGGTCGCCACCACGATCAATCGGGAAGAGCTCACCCAAGGCGGAGCGCTCGACGACTATCAGATCGACGCCCTGGTTTGTTTCATGCGCACGCTCACCGATGCCCGCTACGAGCACCTGATGCCCGTGCATGACCTCGACTGCCATGACTAATGGGCGCGCCGCGCGCCGAGAGACGATGAGACGTAGATTTCCCCTGGCGATGCTGAGCCTCGTCGCGGTGCTCGGTGTGTCCTCCACGGGCCACGCCGACGATCCCGAAGAAGCTGAACCCATCGACGTCGAGTCAGGCGGCGAGCCCATCGACGTCGAGTCGGGTGGCGAGCCGATCGACGTCGAGGTCGGGTCGGAGCCCATCAATGTCGAGACGAGCGACGCCCCTGTCGACGCCGGCATCGACGATGAGTTGAGCGATCCGGTTAACGATCCGATCGACGTTTCGGTCTTCGGGCGCGGTCGCAATACCAAACGGGTGGCTGGCTCGGCCCACCAGGTCGACGAGGAAGAACTCGAGCGGCGTGAGGACGACAACGTCCATCGCATCCTGACCAAGGTTCCCGGCGTGTATGTGCGCGGCGAAGACGGCTACGGCCTGCGGCCGAACATCGGACTTCGGGGGGGCAACTCCGACCGCAGCAGCAAGGTCACCCTCATGGAGGATGGTGTCCTCCTCGGTCCCGCACCTTATGCCGCGCCGGCCGCCTACTACTTCCCGCTCGTCACTCGCATGGTGGGGGTGGAGGTCTACAAGGGGCCGGCCGCGATTCAGTACGGTCCCAACACCATCGGCGGCGCGATCAACTTCGTGAGCCGTCGCATTCCCTATGGGCACCGCTTCGGGGCGGACCTGGGCTTCGGTACCACGCTCTACGGCAAGGGCCACGGCTACTACGGGTACGGCACTGAGCATTGGGGCGTGCTCGTCGAAGGCCTGCGCATGCGATCTGACGGCTTCAAGCAGCTCGACGATGGCGGCAAGACGGGCTTCGACAAGATGGAGTTCATGGCCAAGGCCCGGGTCAACACAGACCCAGGAGCCGACGTCTACAACGAAGGTCGCATCAAGCTCGGCTACAGCCGTGAAGTCTCCAACGAGACCTATCTCGGCCTCTCCGACGCCGACTTTCGGGCCAATCCGGTGCGGCGCTACATCGCAAGCGGTGAAGACGAGTTCAAGTGGAATCGCTTTCTCGTCGAGCTGCGTCACGGCCTGGTGGTCAAGGACCTGCTCGAGTTGAGCACCACGCTCTATCGCCACGATTTCTTGCGGACTTGGTACCGCGCGGCCGGCTTTCGTGGCGGCCCCGACCTCTTCAACGTGCTCGTCGCGCCCGACGGCCCGCGCGATCGCTTCCACGACCTCCTGACCGGTGCCGTCGATTCGAACGGCCCGGGAGAGACCTTCGGGGTCAGCAACAACGACCGCCGTTTCGTCTCGCAGGGGATCCAGACCACCTCCCGTTGGGAGGTCCCGAAGCTCGGACCGCTAGCCCAGGCGGTGCACGTGGGTCTGCGACTCCACTACGACTCGGCCAAGCGACTCCACACCGAAGACGCCTACCTCATTCGGGGCGGGAGACTTCGCGCCACCGGCGAGACGCCATTCACCACCACCGACAACAAGGGTGAGGCCATCGCCTTCGCCGCGCACGTCCGCGACGAGCTCAGCATCTGGCGCTTCCTGGTCGTACCTGGGGTCCGGTTCGAATACGTTCGCACCTCTTTCAACGACGCGCTCGTCGCCGACGACATCGATGGCGGCGTGGAGGGAAGTGCCGGCCAGGTGGTCGTGCTTCCCGGGGTTGCGGTCCTGTACCAAGCCATCGACGAGCTCGGTTTCCTGGCGGGCTTGCACCAGGGCTACAGCTCCGTGACTCCGGGCCAGCCCGACGTGGTGAAGCCAGAGCTCAGCCTCAACATCGAGGGGGGCGCACGGCTCACCATCGACGAGGTTCAGGCCGACGTCGTCGCCTTCTTCAGTGACTATTCGAATCTCAGTGGGCAGTGCACCTTCTCGAGCGGGTGCTCAGACGCCTTCCTCAACCAGCAGTTCAATGGTGGGCGGGCCTTCATCTACGGCGTGGAGGCGAGTGCGAAGGCGGACATCCCGACGCCCATCCCGTTGCACTTTCCGCTCACGGCGGCCTACACGTTCACCCAGACGCAGCTGCGCACACCCTTCACGAGCAGCAACCCGATGCTGGCCGAGGTCGAAGCAGGGGACGAGCTCCCCTACATTCCGAAGCATCAGCTCTCGGGCACGGTGGGGGTCATCTACGACGAGGTTGGCGGGCTCGACTTCAGCGCGGTGTGGATCGACCGCATGCGCGAAGCGGCAGGGCAAGGTGGTCCTCTGCCGGTCGAAGAGGTTCCCCTCGACGACTTCGGTCGGCTCTTCACCGACCACACCATCAACCTCGACCTCGCAGCCTACGGCTACGTGCTCCCCGAGGTGCAGATCTACGGCAAGATCGAGAACCTCCTCGACCGCCGATCCATCGTGTCACGGCGACCCTTCGGCGCGCGTCCCACCCGTCCCTTCTTCATGCAGGCTGGGATCAAGGTCCTTCTCGAACGCCCCGACTGACCGGGCAGGTTTGGCTACTCCGCAGGTCGTTCTTGCGGAGGCCAGCGGGTCTCGATGTCCTTCAACACCTCTGCTGAGCTGTTGACGACACGCTGGGCGAGCATGGGCTCGCGGTCGAAGTAGCCGAGGGCGCGTAGG
>JAUHZF010000242.1 GCA_030426145.1 Polyangia bacterium | reverse complement strand
CTTTCGCCATGGTCAGGGCACGTCGCCCCACTCTTCGTAGAGCGCGTAGATGGGGCCTTCGGCGATGGAGAAGTTCTCCGTGGTTCCACCCTCGTGCTGCACGATGAGCTGAACCTCTTCGGTGGTGATCGAGTTGATCGCGCTCTTGATGGCCTTGGCGTCGAGGTCGCGGAACAGCACGTCGCGCGCTCCGACGAGCACATCGCCGACCTGAACCCCCACCCGAGCTGCCGGCCCGTGCTTTAGAACCTTGCTGACGACGGGCTTGGTCTCGAAGAGCTCGTAGTCGAAGCCGAGACCGATGAGGGGGTGCGCCGGCTCGACGGCGATCGTCACCGTGCCTGGATTGCCGACCTTGCCGACGTCGATGGTCATCGTGCCCGTCGCTGCCTCCACCTCCGTCGGGGCACGGAACTGCTTGCGACCGATGGGGCGGTCATTGAGCGTGTCGGCGTCGAAGAGCGTGATGGTCATCTTGGCCTCCTGCGCGATCTCGAAGTTACCGGACGGGCCGTCTTCGAACTTCGGCTTCATCGTATTGGGGACCCCGGACGTCTCGAGGAGCTTGATGCCGTCGGCCTCGATGAGCACCTTGGGGTCGGGCCAACCACCGACCTCATCCCACAGCCGGCCGTTGGCGGTGCGCGCGGGGACCTTCGCCGACAGAACGCGCATCCAGTAGACGCCGCCGGGGGGAGCCGGTTCGAGACGAACACCGGCGGGAGCCGGACGCGTGCGCGTTGCGAAGTCACGCGCCATGATGGCGCTCTTCTTGACGCATCCACCGGCGAGGATGCCGAGGGATCCACCAAGCCAGGCACGACGGCCGAGGCGAAGGGGTCGGCGCAGGTTCATCATCCCCGTTATGCCCCAAAGCCGCCCGAGGGGGCAAACCGTCAAATGGGCCGCTTCACCCTGCACGCGACCGTGCTAAGCGCCTGCCATGGCGCAGGTCATTCCGAGCTCGGAGATCTCGAAACACGTCGACGAAGAAGTCACGCTGCAGGGCTGGCTCTACAACCGCCGCGGCAGCAAGAAGCTCCACTTCCTCGAGGTGCGGGATGGCTTCGGCATCATCCAGTGCGTGATGAGCAAGAACGCCGTCGACGAGGCCACCTTCGCCGCAGCCGGCGAGCTCGCACAGGAGACGTCGCTGCACATCACCGGGACCGTGACCGCCCATCCGAAGAAGGAAGGCGTGTACGAGCTCAAGGCGACCGGGCTCGAGGTGGTGGGTGTGCCTACCGACCCCTACCCCATCACCCCCAAGGAGCACGGGGTCGAGTTCCTCATGGATCACCGCCACCTGTGGCTCCGCAGCAAGCGGCAGCACGCGGTCCTGCGCGTACGCCACGCCGTCGTGCGGGCGGTGCGCGAGTACTTCGACGAGCACGACTTCACGCTCATCGACGCCCCCATCTTCACGCCCAACGCCGTAGAGGGCACGAGCACGCTCTTCGAGACCGAGTACCACGGCCAGTCAGCCTATCTGACACAGTCGGGGCAGCTCTACATGGAGGCCGGGGCCGCCGCCTTCGGGAAGGTCTACTGCTTCGGACCCACCTTCCGGGCCGAGAAGTCCAAAACACGACGTCACCTCCAGGAGTTCTGGATGGTCGAACCCGAGGTCGCCTTCATGGACCTCGACGGGGTGATGGACCTCGCCGAGGACTTCGTCTGTTACGTCGTCGCGCGGGTGCTCGAGACGCGACGCGCCGACCTCGAGATCCTCGAGCGCGACATCTCCGCCCTCGAGGCGGTTCAGAAGCCGTTCCCCCGCATCCACTACACGGATGCGGTCGCGCAGATTCAGAAGGCGCGGCCCGAGGACAGCGAGGCGCCTCCCCTCGAGTGGGGCAGCGACTTCGGCGGCGAAGACGAGACTTTGCTCAGTCAGGGCTACGACCGTCCGGTGATGGTCCACCGTTACCCCGCCGCGGTGAAGGCCTTCTACATGAAGCGCGACCCCGGCGACGATCGGCTCGCGCTGGGCGTCGACATGCTCGCCCCCGAAGGCTACGGCGAGATCATCGGTGGCGGCCAACGCGAGAGCGACCTCGAGGTGCTCGACGCCGCCATCGCACACCACGGCCTGCCTCCTGAGGCTTTCGGGTGGTACCGCGACCTCCGTCGCTTCGGCACCTTCCCCCACGGGGGCTTCGGTATGGGCATCGAGCGCATGGTCGCGTGGCTCTGCAAGCTGCCGCACGTGCGCGAGACGATCCCCTTCCCGCGCATGCTCAACCGCCTGTCTCCTTGACAGCGCAGACCCTCCCATCGGGTCACCCAACGTCACCAATTTGCCCTTGCGTCTGGGGGGCGATCCCTAAACCCTGTCCATGGAGGATGGCGCGCGGGAGGAGTGGTCCGGAACGTCGCGTCGCATCCTGATCACCATGGCACGACTCATCGGACTCATCGCCAATCGCCCCGACTTGTGCAACCGCTTCGCGGAGTACGAGAGCGGCGTGTTGTCGGCGCAGCGCCCTCCTTCGAACGGCGAAGAGGAGGCGCAGTGGGGTTGGGGAATCGGTTTCTTCCAGTCGGGAGAAATCCTCCTCAAGCGGCGCCCGCTCGACGAGCGCGCAAGCCTCGACATCGGCGAGATGCTCGCAGACGTGCGTAGCGACATCATCTGCGCTCACGTGCGCCGCGCCACGGTGGGTTCCCTACGCACCGATAACACCCATCCCTTCCGCTACCGGCAGTGGGTCTTTGCCGAGACCGGCACGGTGAACAACTTCACCGAGATGCGGCAGCGGCTCTTCGACACCCTGCCGGAGTTCCTTCAGCGAAGCCTACGCGGCGACACCGACAGCGAGCTCATCTTCCACTTGTTCCTGTCCTTCCTGCACGACGCGGGCAAGCTCGACCATCCGGTGGTCGGTGTCGACGACGTGTTCCCCGCCCTCAAGTCGAGCCTGTCGTTGCTCGACCGCATCGCCAAGGACGGCGGCCAAGAGCCCTCGCCCATCAACATTCTGCTCGCGACGCCCGACTACATCGTCGCCGCAAACCGCGGCACGCCGATGGCGTACCGAACCCTCGCGGGGCGAGAGGACTTCGAGCCGCTGTTCGACGGCGAGGGGATCGGCAAGATGCGCATGCCGGACCTCGAACCATGTCGTCTCAGCGCGGTGGCCTCCGACTTCGAGAACGACGAAGTCCCAGGCGACTGGACCGCGCTCGCACCGGGCTCGATGATCGCCATCACCCGCACCGACGCGCCCACCATCGTCACCCCGTGAAGCGCATCGCGCAGGCCTCTGGGTGGGGTTCGATGGGGCTGGCCATGCTGGTCGCCGGCTGCGTCCAGACCAGCACCGCACGCTTCCCGAGCGCGAGCCACCACCCGGATGAAGAGGCACCCGAATCCGAGCGTCGCCCCGATGGGGTGAGCCTGGAGCTCGAGAGCGGGCCCCCGCCCTACCAAAGCCGACAGGCAACCGACCAGGCGGTGGCGTCGCTTCGGGCGCCCCTGGGCCTCGAAGAAGCGGAGAAGGTCATCGAGGCCTTCTTCGAGGCCGTCCTCAACGAGGACATCAACGGGGTCTCCAAGCTCCTGCGGCCCGGCGCCATGGCCTACGACACGCGCACCACGGGCACCCCGCGCACGCTCAACCTGCTGGCCCAGTGGCGAAACCGCTTCAGCCAGTTCGAGTACGAGCGGCTGCGGACACGGGTCGTCTTTCGCCCCTCCGAGCTGATGAGCTACCGCCCTCCCCACCTCGATCGCCTGCCCCTCGAGGTGCGCGAGCTCGACCCCTCGGAGGACGCGTCGGGCAGTGGGCGGCCCACCGCCGTCGTCATGCGAGCCACCCTCCTCGCGCGCTCGGTCGACGGCGAGCAACTCTTCGGCCCTGAGCTCTACTTCTGGCTGGAGCGGGACGAGAATCGGTACGAGATCTTTCAGGTCGCGGAGAACGTGCCGTACTGATCGCGTAGGAGGGCCTCGTAGGCCCAGTCGAAATCGGTCAAACGTTTGCTTCGTTGTGGCCGGTTCGGCAGACTTCCCATGATGACCCGCGGCAAGATCGCCTTCGTCGCCTCCGGCGGCGCCGCCCGTGGTCTCGCGCATCTCGGTGTCCTGCGAGCCTGCGAGGAACTGGGCCTCGTCCCCGAGATTTTCGTCGGCACCAGCGCCGGCGCCATCGTGGGGGCCATGTACGGCCAGGACATCCCGCTCGACGTCATCCTCGACGCTTATCGCCTCCCCTGGCGACGACGCCATCAAGGCCCCCGGCTGCACCTCTCCACGTTCATGGGCATGCCCTCGCTGGGCGAGCTGATGGATCCGGGCCACCTGCTCTCGGGCGCGTTCTCGCTCGGCCGCTTCGAGCGCTACCTGCGCAAGCACCTGCCCATCAACGACTTTCGCCGCCTCAACCACCCCGTCTACCTGACCGCGGTCGACATCGACACGGCAGAGCGTGAGGTATTCGGCCCCGGCTACAACGAGGACGTGCCGGTCAGCCAGGCCGTGGCCGCCAGCTGCAGCGTGCCAGGCGTGTTTCGACCGATGTGCATCGACGGTCGCTATTTCGTCGACGGCGAGGTGGCGCGCACCCTCTCTGCCGATCTCGCGGTCGAGGCAGGGGCGGAAGTCGTCATCATCTCGAACATCTACCGCCCCCAGCGCGAGGTCGAAGCCAAGCGCTCCGTGGCGCGGCAAGGCATGCACCGGGTGCTTCGACAGTCGCTGAGCACGTTGCTCACCGAGAAGGAGCGTCGCGGTGTCGAGCTGCTGAGCAAGCGGTACCCGCACGTCACCTTCATCGACATCGCGCCGGACCTGGGTCCCTACGGCTACTTCAACCGCTTCGCCGCGCGCCCGCTGGTGCTCAGGGGCTACGGTACCGCTCTCCGCGCGCTGGCAGCGGCCAAAGAGAATCGCGTGTTCGACCGCACGAGCATCGACGTGCCCGGCCTACGCTCCGTCAGCTGACGCCGCTAGCTGCAGAGCCCCTCTCGGTCGAGGTTCGAGACCGAGCTCGAGGTTCGAGGTTCGAGTTCGAGGTTCGAGGTTCGAGGTTCGAGACCGAGTTCGAGCTCGAGAACGAGTTCGAGCTCGAGAACGAGTTCGAGCTCGAGAACGAGAGGTCGAGAACGAGACCAGCTAGCTCACATGCCCCGTACGATGTGGAAGCTGTCGCCAGCGAGGACGAGCTCGAGGCGATTCTCCTCGACCGTGCTCTTCCACTGCTCACCGTCGGGCGACGGGAGCCTAACGCTGCCCGAGTAGGTGTAGTCGACGTAGACGAAGTCCTCGTCGCGGGTGACGCGGCGGTAGCGGATCTCGTAACGAATGCCCTTGGCCTCGTCGAACTTGCTCTCGAGGTACTCGCGCAACCCCGCGTAATCGATGTCGTCTGAGGCATCGACGTTGCCGCCGTCCTCGTAGTACTGCTTCGACGCGAGCGAGATGAGACCTTCGACGTCCTTGCGTTCGACGGCCCGACGGTAGACCTCGCAGAACTCGACGACCTTGCGGTTGTCGTCGTTGTCCTCGACGTCGGTGTTGGGGATGTAGGACCCACCACAGCCCCCCAACACCGCGACGGCGGCGACGGGGAGGAGGGCGTAGAGCCTTCGCAGGCGAGCTTGGTGCGTCAGTGCAGGCATCAGTGCGGACCCGAATCGGTGCAAACCCGGTCGATGTAGTCGAAACCTACACAGAGGCTGGTTCATTCCGCAACTTCATCCCACCAGCGCCGCAACGAGAGCTGGCCCGCGGCGGCCGTGGTCGCGACCTCGTGGAGGCCAACGGGCACGCCGTCGTCCCCTGCTTCGAGCAAAATGGCGACGGCACCGCGAGCGTGGGCAACGTCGGGCGCGACGGCGGCGTACCAATCTCTGGACGCCGGCCCGTCATCGTCGGCGGCGACGACCACCATGCGCGGCGCATCGCCAGAGGCCACGACCTCGACACCGGCCTGGAGCGCCTCGACCGCGCCGTCGAGCCCGCGGCAGACCGCGAAGTTGGGCCCCGTGAGCCCGTAGGCGATGGCGATGTGGCCGGCGCCGGCATTGGGCGAGGTCGCGGGAAACAGCCGCGGGTCGACCCAGCGCGGTCCCTTGTCGAGCAGCCGGGTGAGGTAGCGCGCATTGGTGTCGAGCGTCGCGAGGCCGTAGCCGGCAACCACGCCGGCGTCGTCGAGGGCATCGCGTCCCACCGACGCGACGAGCGATGCCGCCGCCGCCAGAGCCAGCTGGCCCAGCTCGTCGATGCGAGCGATCCGATCGAGGGCGAGGCCAGTCGCCCGGGCGAGCTCGGGTCGGTCGACGGCATCTACGAAAACGGCGGCTCGCGCCCGCACGACCTTTGGGGTCGTCTTCGCCACGGCAGGTGGGGTGCGCTCGAAGGCCAGGGCCGCTGCCACCCCTCCGAAGGCCGCCGATAGCTTGAGCCCAGCGTCGAGGGTGCGCCGCTCAGCGCGCGACAACAGCGACACCTCGGCGGCGGGGTCGATCGGCGCATCGCCGACCGCAGCCGGCGCCACCTGTCGCTCGATCGCGCGGGCGGCCGCGAGCAACTCCAGCGCACCCGCGGCGCCGAGGGTGTGGCCGATCTGGGCCTTGAAGGGGTGCACCACTGCATCGGCGGCGAGGGCGTGGATCGCCTTCGCTTCCGCCGCGTCGTTGAAGGCCGTCGCCGTTCCATGAGCGCTCACGAGATCGACGCGCTCTCGCGCGCAGGCGGCCTCACCGAGCGCGGCCGCACCCGCACGACGCAGGCCGCCCGCTTCGCGATCGGGGGCCGTGATGTGCACCGCGTCGACCGACGCACCGTAGCCGGTGATGAAGAAGCGCGCCGGCGCGAGGCCAGGGCGGGCCAGGGCGAGCACGGCCGCTCCCTCCGCCAGCGACATACCGTCCCGTCCCACGCGAAAGGGCTGGGGTGTTTGTTTGGCGAGCGCCCGGAGCGCGCCGAAGCCCGCCGCGACGAACATCCCCAGGCCGTCGTAGCCCCCGGCGAGCACGAGGTCGCACAAGTCGAGATCGAGCCAGCGTTTGGCCCGACCGAGGGCGATGGTGGACGAAGCGCAGGCCGTGACCACCTGGGTCCGACGCGTCAAGGAGACGTCGAGATGCTCGACGGCGGCCATGAAGGGCGCGAAGTAGGTAGCCCGTTCGACGAGGTCCGAGCTGGAGGACCGCCCCGCGTGACGGGCGCGGAGCCACGTCTCCGCCGCGTCCATGCCCCCCGAGGAGGTACCCAGGCTCAAGCCCAACCGCAGCCGGCGCCAATCGAGGTCGAGGGCGTCGAGCTGCGCAGTGCACTGGTCGAGTACGTCGAGCAGGAGCCCCGTCGCACGGTCGGGCGTGGTCGTGGCGATCGGCACGCGGGCAGAGCGCGCCCCGACGAGTCCCTGCGCCTCGAGCCCCGCGTCTGGACCGAGCACGGTGCGGGCCCGCTCACCCGCCGCGCCCGGCTCGTAGGCGGCTTCTCCCCGTCCGAGCCCAGAGAGCGCACCGATGGCGATGACGGCGGTCACGATGGCTCCTTCGTCGGCCAGGCGCCGCAAGGCCGCTCGGGGTCGTCGGGGTCGGCAAAAGCAGCCGGCGGCGGACTGCCCATGGTGAGCTCTTCGCACCGCACGGTGATGTCGAGGCCGGTCGACCCTTGGAGGTAACGAACCTCTCCGCAGGCCCCCTCCCCTTCGACCACCACCTCTTCGGTGTCGAGCCGCGAGCGACGCTCGGCCCGCAGGGGGCCACCGCTGGGGGCGAAGAGATGAACCACATCGGAGCGATCCCGCATGACGAAACGACGTCCGACGTCACCGTCGACGAAGCTCAACAAGCGGCCGTCGAGCGGCCGAAGGAACCACCACCGGAGAAAGCTCACGGGCAAACCGCGCAGTTGCTCCGGCGGCGTGCGTGCATCACCGCGACGCTCGAGGTCGATGGCAGGCACCGCGAAGCGGAAGGCATCGCGGCAAATCCATAGATCGAGCGCGGTCGTGCCCCCGGGGCCGAGCAGGATCATGCGCAAGCCATCGGGCGGCCGCACCGCCACCGCGCCCCGAGCGCGCATGCGCTGGCCGAGCTGCACCTGGGTGAGCTCCAGAGAGACGTTCATGCGGTAGGCCCCCCCCGGCGCGTGGCGCTGTCGAACGGCCTCCACCTGCCGGCGAGCCTCCCGCCACACGACGACGCCCTCGGGACCCGGTGGGAGGCTAGGCGCCGGCGTTGGGCTCGCACAGCCGATGAGTCCCACGAAGCCGAGCCAGCGCCTCACGGGCTCACCCGAAGCACGAAGGCGTAGCCGCGGTCGGGGGCGAGGCCGAGCACGAGGGCCTCGACGAGGTCTCCACCCCGCAAGAGCGAGTACGCCGCGGCGGCTGCGAAGCCACCCGCCGCCTCGTGGCCCCCGGCCTGGGCGGCCGCGGCCGCGCGGGGAACCTCGGCCCAAGCCGAGCCGACGAGCGCTGCTGCGACGGCGTCGTCGTCGTGGGCCACGAAAACCCGAGCCGGCCCTGAGGGCGCGGGAGCACCCCCGAGGTCGACGTCACCTCGCCACGCGTGAGACCACACCAGCTCGACCCCCGCAGGGTCAGGCGTGGAGGCCGCGAGACGTAGCACCACGGTGCCCTCCCCACGCGCTTCGGCTTGAGGGTTCGAGCAGAGTGGGCCGAGCACGGCCTCGGTGATGGGACTGGCCTCCTCGACCCCGCCCGCGAACATGACCTCGGCCTCGCCCCCCGCGATGAGCTCCGCCGCCGTCACGATGGCGCCCTCGGCCGTCGCGCCGAGGTCGGCGCTGGAGAACACGGGGCCCTGGAAGCGGTGATAGATGGAGGCGTGGGCCACCGGTGACGAGGGCAAGAGGTTGGGAAAGGCGGCCGGGCTCGCGAAGCGCGCACCCTTCTCGTAGACGCGGTGGACGAAGGCGGAGCAGTGGTCGACAGCCCCGAAGGCCGCGCCGACGATGGCCCCTGTCTGCGTCGTGTCGGTGGGAGCGTCGCGCCCGAAGGCGGCCTCCATGGCGACCGTGACCATTCGCCCCGCGCGGTCGATGCGGCGGGCGCGCCCCAGATCGAGGTGGTCCTTGGCTTCGAAGGGCCGAGGGCCGTCGGGCGGCGCGGAGCCAGGCGCGACGTAGTCGGCGTGCTCGCCGCGCACGCCGAAGGGACCCACCGTTCCGGCCCCCGTCACCCACACCCGACGCGGGCTCGAAGCCGCGGGCGGCGCGAAGGCGTCCGGGCGGGTGAGCACGAGCACCGCGTCGCTCCCGCCGAAGCCGAACGAATCGCTCATGGCTGCCGCCACCGACCCGGCTCGCGCCGTGCGAACGTGGTCGAGCGCGCACGCGGGGTCGACGGTCTCGAGCCCCGCGGTGGGGGGCATGACCCCCCGCTCGACCACCAGGGCGCAGATGGCCGCCTCGATGGCACCAGCAGCGCCGAGCGTGTGGCCGATCTGGCCCTTCGAGGAGGAGACCGGAAGCGACGCGAGCCGGTCCCCGAAGCAACGGCGCAGGGCCGCCGCCTCCATGCGATCGTTGAGGGGCGTCGCGGTGCCGTGCGCATTGACGTAGTCGATGTCGCCCGGCGCGAGCCCCGCGCGACGCAAGGCCGCGCCCATCACCGCCGCCGCCTTCTCCCCTGTCGGCTCGGGGTTGGTGATGTGGTGAGCCTCGGCGCCGACGGCCCAGCCGCGCAGCTCGCAGATGGGCATGGCCCCGCGCGCCGCTGCCGCCGCCTCCGTCTCGACCACCAGGAAAGCGGCGCCTTCGCCGAGCGTGAGGCCACGACGATCGCGGTCGAAAGGTTGGCAGGGTTCCGGCGAGAGGGCCCCGAGGCTGCTGAACCCCGTGTAGGTGAGTCGGCACAGGCCATCCGCACCACCGGCGAGCACGCGCTGGCTGCGGCCCGCACGAAGCCAAGTCGCGGCCAAGAGCAGCGCATTGGCACCACTCGAGCAGGCGGAGCAGATGGTGCGGGCCTGCTCGAAGCGCCTCACCGCTTCTTGAAGGCGATCGACCGTGGCCGACAGCGGGTGGCTCAGCATCTTGGACAGCGGCCGCCGCGCCTGGGGGTCGCGGTGCATCTCTGCCAGCAGGGCCTCCGTCTCGAACATGCCGGCGGTCGTGCCGCCACAGATCAGGTCGACCGGGAGCTCTTCACCGACGCGAGCACCAGCCAGCGCTTCGCGTGCAGCGAGCACGGCCATGGCGTCGGTGCGGGACCACCCCTCGAGATCGATGTCCGAGGAGGTCGCGACCTCCGGGATGTGCAGGCCCGGCACCTCGGCCGCAAGCTCGGACCGACACCCGTCGGGGTCGAAGAGGTTCAGCGCGCCGATGCCGCGCCGGCCCGCGAGGAGTCCATCGAAGGTGGTCTCGACCCCAATCCCCAGCGGAGAGACGATGCCGATGCCGGTGACGAAGATGCGCACGAGGTCGAGCGGGCGTCCTCAGGCCTGCTTCTGGATGTGCTCGGCCAAGGCGTTGACCGAGGCGAAGATGGGCCGCGCTTCGTCGCCCTCGGGCACCTGAACACCGAAGTTCTCTTCGATGGCCATGGCGAGCTGGAGCGCGTCGAGCGAATCGAGGCCCAGCCCTTCACCGAAGAGGGGTGCCGCGTCGTCGATCTCATCGGGGCTTTTCCCCTCGAGGTTGAGCTCCGCGATGATGATCTCCTTGAGCTTGAGCTTGACGTCGTCTGCCATGGGACCGAGCCGGTAAGAATATCAAGGGGAACTAGCACAGCCCGGCAACTGGGGGGAGGTCGGCGCTGTGCCCGGCTGGCCCCCGGCCGCCGCACGGACTAGACCGTGCAACGCAAGGGAGCTGTCATGTCCGACCGATTCGAGTCCTTCGAGGAATTCTGGCCCCACTACGTGAGGGAGCACGCCGACCCACTGAACCGGAAGCTGCACTTCATCGGCACCACCGGGGTGCTGGCCATCGCGGCCGCAGCGGCGGTGACGCGTCGCCCGAAGCTGCTGCTCGCCGCACCCATCATGGGGTACGGCTTCGCCTGGGTGGGTCACTTCTTCGTGGAAAAAAACCGCCCCGCGACCTTCACCCATCCCCTGTGGTCACTCCGCGGGGACTTCGTCATGTACTTCAAGATGCTCACCGGCCAGATGGACGCCGAGGTCGCCAAGGCCACCGAGGCCGCAGAAACCCACGCGCGGGAGACCAACGGCCATGGTCGCGCCCACGGCGCCGCCCCCGACGCCACCGCGGTGGCCCAACCCAACTGAGCCCCCGATGAACGACGCGGTAGAGATGTCCGACGCGCAGCTCCTGACGCTCGCGGCCGAGTCCGCTCAGAAGCTCCAGCGCGAGGTCGCGAAGGCGGTCGTCGGTCAGGACGAGGTGCTCGAGGCGATGCTCGTCACCCTCGCCGCCGGCGGACACGCCCTTCTCGTCGGCGTGCCTGGCTTGGCGAAGACGCTGCTGGTCTCGTCCCTGGCCAAAGCGCTCGACCTCAGCTTCGGCCGCGTGCAGTTCACGCCCGACCTCCTCCCCGCCGACATCACGGGCACCGACGTGCTGCACGAGGACGAGGGCAAGCGGAGCCTGCGGTTCATGCCCGGGCCCATCTTTCACAACCTGGTGCTGGCCGACGAGATCAACCGCACGCCCCCCAAGACCCAAGCAGCGCTGCTGCAGGCGATGCAGGAGCGACACGTGACGGTGGGCACCAAGACCCACGCACTACCGGGCCCGTTCCAGGTCTTCGCCACCCGAAACCCCATCGAGCAAGAAGGCACCTACCCCCTTCCCGAAGCGCAGCGCGACCGCTTCCTGCTCGAGATCATGGTGAGCTATCCGAGCGAAGAGCAGGAGCGGGAGGTCGCCCTCCGCACCACCGCCCCCAGCAAGGCCGTGGTCGAGCCGGTCGTCTCCCGGGATCAGCTCGCCGCCATCATCGGGTTGGTGCCGCGGATCCCGGTCACCGATGAAGCGGTCCATCTCGCGGTGCGGTTCGCGCGCGCAAGCCGACCCTCCAACGACGTCGCCCCCGACGAGGTGAAGCAGTACGTGCGCTACGGCGCCGGCCCCCGTGGGAGCCAAGCCCTGGTCATGGCGGCCAAGGCGCGGGCCGCCTTGCGCGGCGAAGCGGCCGCCGACGTCGACGACGTTCGGGCCATGGTCATCCCGACCCTGCGGCACCGACTCGTGCTCAGCTATCGCGCCGACGCCGAAGCAGTGGGCCCCCTCGACATCATCCGGGTCATCCAGAAGCACTGTCGCTGACGGATTTGCTTCGGCCCGGTCCGTGCTCCATCATCCGCCGCATGTCACGCGACCTGCGACGGACGGCGGCCCCATGGCTCTTCGCGTTCGCCCTCGCCCTGGTGCCGACCGGCGGCGCCTCGGCCCACGGCGACCACAGCAAGGACCACGACCACGACGACGCGGGCGGCGACCCCGACGCGGAGCGCATCAAGAAGCGCCTGGAGCGGGTCAAGACACGGTACGAGGCGCGCAAACGGCAGCGCGAGCAGCAACGCGCCGACATGCGTCGTGCGCTCAAGAAGCGCCTGGGGCGCCGGCTGCGCAACAGCCCCGTGACCGACGACGTGAAGAAGGAGCTCACCGCACACGCCGAGCGCGTGGCGAAGATTAGGCGCATCCGCTACGTCGCCGCGACCAAGGACGACTTCGATACGGTGTCTGCCTGTGACGTCCTACTGTCGGACGAGAACCGCCGACACGAGCTGTGGTGGCGTGCGCGCCAACAAACGAAAGCACCGGAGGTCGCCAAGTGAAGCGCGCCGGCATCATCCTGGTCGCGACCCTCATCGGGTGCTCCCAGGGCTCGACCGACGCCCCTCCCGCGGCAGACTCGGCCAGTGCCCCTGCGAGTCGCAGCGCCGCGCCGGCCACCGCCGCACCCCTCTCGAGCATCAAACCGCCAGGGCATGCCTACGCAGACGCCGACGTCCCGGTCCCCGGCGACTACGCCGACGCGGCGGAGAAAGACGTCACCGAAGCCAACTACAAGGAGCAGCTCGGGACCGTTCAATCCGAGGTCGCTGAGGCCATGAAGGCGCAGGGCATGAAGCCCACCGCGAGCAAGGCCCACGAGCACGAGCACGACGGCGGTGACAAGCACGCCCACCCCCACGACCACGACGAGGAACACGGCCACGACCACTGACGCGCCCCGCGGGGTCGCGAAGCCACCGTGCTCAACGGCGTGCTGACTGGATCGCGCGAGCGCCGACGAGTCGGTCCACCGTGTCCAAGAACTCTTCGAGGCCGAAGGGCTTCTGGAGGAAGGCCGCATCGGTGGTCCCGAGGTGCTGGCGAACCACGGGCTGGTCGAGAAAGCCCGAGATGAAGAGCACGCTTCGAGGTCGCCGGGCTTCGGCGATGGATGCCCAGAGGTCGATTCCGGTCATGCCGGGCATGACGACGTCGGAGACGAGGAGGTCGAACGTGGCTGCTTTGTCGAGCTCGTCGAGGGCGCTCTGGGCGTCGGGCGCGATGGTTACGCTGTAGCCCCGACGCAGGAGAAGGCGACGAAGCATCCGGCGGATCTCGGGCTCGTCGTCGACGACCAGCACCCGGCCCGTAGGTTTGAAGTCTACGGATGAGGGCATGCTGAAGCCGGCGGGCGGGGTGTGGGCGCTGTGCGGTAGAAGGCGCTGTCCCGCTGCGGCCGCGCGCTCGAGCGCTCCTTTCACGGTGGTCAGCGTCGCGACCGCCGACTTCGTGGTCTGACGGCTCGCGAGGAGGGACGCGAGCCCGGTCATGGCGATGGTCAAGGCGTTGTTCAGCTCGTGCGCGACCTCACCCACGACGACGGCGGTCTCATTGGAGTGATCGTGCATCAGGTCTCGCACGCGGCGCTGGGCGGAGATCTCAACGAAGGTCGCGCGCGTGCCGACGACCTCGTCGCCCTCGCGTAGCGGCACCGCGTACAGGAGGACGGGCACCACGGTGCCGTCCTTTGCCACCAGCTCTCGCTCCTCAGCCAGGAACCTGCCCGCGAGCGCCCGTTCGTACCCACCCTGCTCGAGCCATGTGCGCGACCTCGGGGTGTAGAGCACGTCGAGTGACCTCCCGAGAAGTTCATCCTCCACGAAGCCCAGGCGCGACCTGAGGTGCTGGTTGGCGCGTGAGATCAGCACCGCTTCACCGTGCCGTCGCGTCTCGACCAGCATCTCGGGGTGGTCGTCGAGGGCGGTCTCGTCTACGGCGACGCCCCCGCGGCGCTGTACCAAGCGCCTCACCTCGTCGATCAGGGCGGCGTCTCCCTCGACCCGAAGGCCCGTCGAAACGCGTCGCCCTACAGCACGTGCCACCATCGCATAGTAGGGGGAGCCGAGGGAGCTTCGTCAGAAAATCGTCCCGCCCCTTTCATCGGTGGCCTTCGTCGATGGCCAGAGCCGGGCCGACCCGGCCTAGCTCACGGGAATTCGCACTGTGAGGTCGCGAGGTTGCAGCTCGAACCAGGCGCCACGGCAGGACAGACGTTGCCGAAGAAGTTTTGGCAGGGGATGCCGCACGTGAAGGTCGTGGACGTGTAGCAGAGCTGACCACCGCCGCAGTCCGCATCGGAGTTGCAGCGACAGGCGAAGTCGTCGGGAATGTTGTTGTCGTTCTGGTCCATCCCGTTGCAGCATTCGGTGAGCGCGTAGGGACTCGCGCTGCAGTCGCTGTCGGCGCAGTCGATGTCACCGTCGCAATCGTTGTCGATGCCGTCGGTGCAGGCCGCGATGCCGAACTCGGCCGTAGGCGGGTTGCCCATCTGGCAGTTGATGCACGAGCCGAG
>JAUHZF010000241.1 GCA_030426145.1 Polyangia bacterium | reverse complement strand
CTGGTGGGGCATGCGTCTCACCTACAACTGGCTGCGCCACTGGCGAGGGCTGAAGCACGAGGACTGGCGCTACGTCGATTTCCGCAAGACGAGCGGCAAGGCCTACTGGCTGGTGAGCTTCTTCGGCTTTCACTTTTTCCCTACGGTGCAGGTCTTCGCCGCCATGGCCGCGGCCTATGCGGCCATGGTGGTGGGCACGCGCCCCCTGGGCATCTTGGATGCGGTGGCCACGGTGTTTACCGTCGGCGCCGTCCTCATCGAGGCGGTCTCCGACCGACAGCTCCACGACTTCGTCGAGCGCAACGACGACCCGAACCGCATCCTCGACACCGGCCTCTGGGCCTACTCGCGCCACCCCAACTACTTCGGCGAGATGAGCTTCTGGTGGGGCCTGTGCATCTTCGCCTATGCCGCGGCGCCCGAAGCCTGGTGGGCCTACATCGGCGCGGCGGCCATCACGGTGATGTTCTGGTTCATCAGCGTGCCGCTGATCGAGACCCGCATGCTGAAGAAGCGCCCCCACTACCGCGAGCACCAGCGACGCATCTCGAAGCTCATCCCCTGGTTTCCCCGGCGGGGATGACGGTCAGCGGATCCCGAAGCCGAGACCGAAGCCCACGCCGACGCGGGGGCCGCTGCTGCGCCGGGTGCGTGCCCGAAGATCCATGCCGACCACGTGGCTCACGAGCATGCAGGTCTGCATCCGTGGGGCATCGTCGCAGCCGAGCCACACGCCCATCGGGGTTCCCTCTCCATCCTCGTCGTAGCGGATGAGGTAGCCGCCGCGATGCAGGATGAGCCAGCTGTTCTCGCCCCCGGGCAAGATGGCTTCGTACCCGCCGACCCATCCCATGGGGCGCGCATCGGGTCCATAGACGTACCCTTCGACATCGAGCACCGCGACGGGGTCGTTCTCTGGGTCGTAGACACGCCCGTGCGCGTCCACGCTGAAGCGCAGCTCGCCGTTTTCGTAGACGTTTCCCTGGGCATCGACGTCGATGACATAGGCCCCGTTCACCCAGCGCATGGGGGCCAGCATGGTGGGGCGGCCGCCCTCGGCCCAGCCGGGGGGCGGGGTGGACGAGCACGCCACCCCTCCGAGGGCCATCAGCCCGAGGAGCAAGCAAAGTCGCAGCCACGTCATCGGGGCTGAAATTAGCAGGCTCCACGGGGGGGACAATACGAGGGGCTCCGTATATCGAGCCATGCCACGTGACCACCACTTCGCCTTCGCCAAGCAGGTCCTCCCCCAGGAGGTCTTCCGCAACCCCGACCGGGTCTTCGCGGAGCTGCGAGGACCGATGCGGGAGCCGTTCCTCTTCTTCTTGTGGCAGGAACTCGGCAAGACGCTTCCCTCGCCCATCCCCCACTGCGCGCCGGGCGTGAAAGCGCCGGGTGGGATGGAGGAGCTGGTGACCCTCGACGTCGTCGGCGCCGACCTTCGTCACGGCACCGAGGTCGTGGTCGTTCAGATGCCACCGCCCGAGCAGCCCAACGAGGCCTGGTACCTCGCGCTCCTCCGAAACGCCCAGGGCGTGCGCATCTTCAGCTGGGAGCGCTCGGCCGAGGGCGACGCCGTGCTCGCCGAGATCCGACCCGACGGCCGCGCCAACTTCGGTTTCTATCCCAACTGGAGCCTCGAGGGCTTCATGGACGCCCTCTCCGAGCTCGTGGGCGTTTCGCTCCACGGCCTCCCGAAGCCCACCTCCACCCCGATGGACGCGGTGCGCGCCGGGCGCCCCGGCGCCTCGATGGGCAAGATCGTGTCGAAGCTCGCGCTCGCACGAGCCGGTCTCGCCGCCTTCCTCTGGATGGCTGGCTTCGTCGTGCCCGGCCTCTTCTACGAGCTCGGTTACGGCTTCAATCAGCTCCTCGACCTCGGCATCATGCTGCTGAGCCTAGCGATCGGCGTCACCATGCTGGTCTGGCTCTACCGTGTGTTCACCGAGCTGAAGGGCCGCGCGCACTACTCGCCCGGCTGGGCCGTAGGCAGCTGGTTCATCCCCATCGCCAACTTCATCCTCCCCGCCTTCGTCCTCAAGGACGCATGGCGCACGAGCCGGGGCAACGAGCAGGGCAGCGGCCTCGTCTATGGCTTCTGGGTCGCTTGGATCGCCCAGACCATCTGGACCATGGCCGATCAGCCGGGCTTCGACGGCGAGCTATCGCCGCTCATGGGCGCGTGGATGGACTTCACCGTCGACATCTTTCCCGATCCCGCGACGGCCTTCACCATCTTCGGCTTCGTCTCGATGGCGGTCACGGTCACCTGCTACGGCCTGCTCCACGTCGTGGTCCGGAAGATCAGCCTCGAGCCCTGAGGCGACGGGACGGTGCTAACCTCTGTTCTCGCCGGTCCGAGCGGGAACCCACGCCGCCCGGCGGTGTCGGACTCCTCTCATGCGCGCCGTCTTCGCTCTCTGTTTCACCACGCTCCTCGCCTGCGAAGGAGGGCCGACCCAAGAGCCAGCGACCCAGCCGGCCGAGCCACCGCCAGCGGAGACGACGGCGACCGCCACTGCGGCCGCTGAACCGATCCCTGAAGAGGGGCTCGCATGCGGCGAGCTCGCGTGTCGGCGGTTTCCTTCGATCGAGGCTGCGATGGCCGTCGTGCTGAAGACCAAGCCCGCCGTGCTCGCGGTAGGCGAGGCCCACGCGCAGAAGGGCACCGAAGGGGTCGCGTCGTCGACCAAGCGGTTCACCGACACCGTGCTTCCGATGCTCGCGGGCAAGGCGACCGACATCGTCATCGAGCTCACCGTCGGCCAGGACCAGTGCAAGAAGGCGGTCCAAGAGACCGAGAAGGCTACCAAGAAGGTCACCAAGAACCAGGCGGCCAGCAATCAGAACGAATTTCTGACCCTGGGCAACGAGGCCAAGGCGCTCGAGATCCGCCCCCACGTGCTGCGCCCCGAATGCAAAGACTTCGACCGCGTGGCCAAGGCGAAGGCCGTCGAGGACAAAGTCGTCGAGATGCTCACGCTCATCGCTCGCTACAGCGAGAGCTTGTTGCAGCGCATCCTCGAACGGAACGCGAAGGAGGGTCGCAAGGACGCCATCGTGCTCGCCTACGGAGGCGCGCTCCACAACGACGTGAAGCCCGCACCAGGGAAAGAGGCCTGGAGCTTCGGGCCCGCGCTGGCCAAGACCACCGACGACCGCTTCGTCGAGCTCGACATCTACGTGCCCGAGTACATCAAGGACACGCCGAGCTGGAAGGCGATGCCGTGGCACGCGCACTACGACCGCGCGGCCACCCCCGAGGGCGCCGTCACCCTCTTCGAGACCGGCGAGCGCTCCTTCGTGCTGATCTTCGCCCCGACCCCGGGCGCGAGCGTGAATGAGCCGCCAGCGGCTCAGCCCAGCGCCAAGTAGGCCGCGGCAAATAGAAGCGGAAGCAGCAGCACGCAGCTCCACATCCAGCTTCGCGACGCCGCCGGCTGCCAGGGCTGAGGGCCGGGTGGCGTGGGCAGGCGCGACGCGTGCTCGAGGTCCATCGGCTCGACCGTCGTCGCCGCTACACGGAGCTCCGGCATGTCCGGCTCCGTAGGCGCGAGGGCCATGTCGGCGATCAAGTCGTCGATGGTGACAGCCATCTTGCTCGGGTCGAAGAGGATGGTTTTGTTCACGTCCAACCCCTGCGCTTCTTCGACCTCGATCTCGGGCGAGCTGTCGTCGTCGGTATCGTAAGCCGCCGCCTCGAGCGCCTCGCAGAGCTCGATCATGGTCTGGTACCGCTCCTCAGGCTTCTTGCGGAGACAGCGGTCGATGACGCGAGCCACGGCCGGCGGCACGGAGGGCTCGCGGCGGCGAACGGGGTCGGGATGCTGGCCCACGTGGGAGAGCATGACCTGGATGGGGTCGCCACAGCCGAAGGGCACGTCGCCGGTCAGCAGCTCGTAGAGGATGATGCCCAGGCTGTAGATGTCGGTCCGCTGGTCGACGCCGCGGCGCGGCACGGCCTGCTCCGGCGACATGTAGCAGGGGGTGCCGAAGACGCTGCCCGGTACGGTGAGGTTGGAAGATGGCACCTTGGCGACGCCGAAGTCGAGCACCTTGACCGTCACCCCGTGCTCGATCTCGATGAAGATGTTCTCTGGCTTCAGGTCGCGGTGGATGAAGCCCTTGGCGTGGGCGGCGGCGAGGCCACGACAGATCTGGGTACCGATGTGGAGGACCTCCGCCACCGGCATCGGCCACCCCTCGGCGTAGAGGTCGAGAGGCTGACCGACCAGCCGCTCCATCACGTAGTAGGGCGTGCCATCCTCGAGTTCACCAAAGTCGATGATCTCGACCACGTGGGGATCCACGATGGTCATGGTGGCCTGGGCCTCGTTGCGAAAGCGCTGTCGAAGGGCCTCCTGCTTCGCCATGCTCGCGTGCATCACCTTCACGGCGACCTCACGCTGCTCGCTCTCGTCGAAGGCGTCGTAGACGGTGGCCATGCCGCCTTCACCCAGGACGTCGACGATCGCGTAGCGGGTCCCGACGGTGACCCCGATGAGATCGTCGTCGACCCCTGGCGCGGAATTCCGAGCACCACTGACGGCCAAAGTCTCCATCACCTCTGGGCATACGGAGGCGCGGCCGTCCGGTAACGCAACGGTCGAGTTTTTGTACGTGCCGAACCGACAAATTCGAATGGAGGCGCACCTCGCCTCCCTGGCGAACAATTGCTCGTGTCGACGGCACCATGACAAGATGCGGCCGTGCGGAACGTCGGTCTGTGGCTACTTCTTGCGATGGGCGTCTTCGTCCAGGCTCTTCCGGGTTGCTCGGACGCCTGCGAAGACATGGCGGAGACCTGTGCCCTCTGCACCGATGAAGACATCAAGGGGACCTGTGAAGGCACCGTCGAATCCGGTGTGCAGGCGCTTTGCAGCGACCGATCGGTCACTTACGCGCAGCTCTGCCCGGGCACGAGCGAGGGTGGAAGCACCTCGGTCAGCACCAGCAGCGCTGGCGGCACGAGCACGACGACCTCGAGCACCGGCGGCTCGGGGGGCACGACGAACTCAGGGGGCAGCGGGGGCGCGGGCGGCAGCAGCACGGGTGGCGCTGGAGGCACCAGCGGTGGTGGCTCCGGCGGCAGCTGACCTCCCCCGGCTCAGTTTGCGGACGGCTTGATGGTGGCGGGACCCTGATAGGTCCAACCATCGGCGCCGTTCCAGCTCCAGCGCTCACGCTGGCCGCAGACGTCGAGGACGGCGTCAGTGCCTGCTTCTTCCACCACGTGGATGTTGTCGGCGTCACAACCGGACCGGTAGGAGGCGTAGGGCACGGCCCTGGAAACACTCGCACAGGCCGTCATCGAGAGACCGGCCAAACCCAGAAACAACCACGTCGTCCGCATCATGAGCACACTCCAGCACAGCTGAACACGGCTACGTACAGCAAGAACGATGCCGAGAGCAAGGCGCGTCGTGTCGGGGGCTTGGCCGCTTCGAGCCTCATGGCGTGCGTGGGCTAACCCGGTTTCGTGCGGAACCTGCCGGTGTAGATTCGGACCGTGAGCACCCTGGAGACACTGACGAGGCTGGGGGCAGCACGGTGCCTGTTGTGGACCGACGCCGCGAGCGGGCTCAGGGCCATCGCCGTCATCGACGACCTTCGCCGCGGGCCCTCGGCGGGTGGGATCCGAACCGGGCGCTACGCCACGCTCGACGACGCGATCATCGAGGCGGCCGGCCTCGCCCGCGCCATGACCTACAAGTGCGCACTGGGTCGACTCGACGCTGGCGGGTGCAAGATCGTGGTGCTCGACCACGACGGCATGAAGCGGGACGCAGCCTTTCGGCGCCTCGGGGAGCTGGTCGAAGAGTTGGGCGGGCTCATCCGCACCGCCGGTGACCTCGGCACCCGCGCCGACGACCTCCGTCGGGCGGCCGAAGGTTCGCGCTACGTGCACACCGACGAGGCCTCGCTGTGCGGCAGCGTCGCGCGGGGGCTGGTGGGCTGCACCAGGGCCTGGGTAGAACACCGCGACGGCAACCGACCCGAGCGCCTCGACGGCCTGCGCGTCGCCATCCAGGGCTGCGGCAGCATCGGCGCCGCCGTATCCGAAGCCTTGCACGCACGCGGCGCCTCGCTCTTCGTCGCCGACATCGACGCCGACCGTGCCCGCGCCGTCGCCGAAGCGACCGCGGCCCAAGTGCTCGACCCCGAGGCCATCCTCACCGCGGATGTGGACGTGATCGCGCCGTGTGCAGCGGGGGGTGTGATCGACGTCGACCGCGCCGACACCCTGCGTTGCCGAGCCGTGATCGGCGCCGCCAACAACATCCTCGCCGACGAGGCGGCGGGTTGTCGCCTCCAGGCGCGCCACATCGACTTCGTGCCCGACGTGATCGCCTCGGCGGGCGCCGTCATCGACGGTGTGGGCCGCACCGTGATGGGCCTCGACGACCCTGGCTCTCTCATCGACCACCTCGCCGACACCGCCCTCGAGGTCCTGCAGCGGGCAAAGCGCACCGAGAAGCCCCCAGGCGAGGTCGCCATCACGCTCGCTCGCCAACGGCTCGCAGTGCGCGAGTGACGCGCCTTCAGTCGCCGTCCATCAACGCGCGCAAGGCGGCGTCGGTGTCGCGAAGCGCGGCCCCGAGTCGTGACACCGTCTCCCACTCCGGCCCCGCTCTCAGCTCTTCGCGCAGCTCGAGGCATAGATAACGCAGACAAATACTCGGTCGATCCTCGGGCTCGAGTGAGCAGCCCGTGGGCCCGCGAAAGACGCAGCCCGCGTGGTCCGACTGCGGAGGCCGCCAGTCGCGGGGTCGGGTTCCCCCGAGTTTGACCGCGGCCACCTCTTCGGGGCTGAAGATGCTGAGGGTCTTTCCGCCGCAGCAATGACCCCCCGGCCAACGTCCCTCAGGTAGCGGATGATGGCGCGCGCAACCACGGCAGGACTGAATGTCGATCGTCGCGAGCGCGTCGGCCATCTCGCGGCGCAACACACGCAACCGCCGTGCAAGCACTACGGCTTCGGGCGGAACGTCGCGAGGCCCGGCCTGCGCCCGATGGCGTGCGCGTAGTCGCGCGAGCTCGTCGGCCCGACTCCGCGGGTGGCGGCGACGGTCGAGCAGCTGCTGCACCGAGATGAGCACGTCTTCATGGTAGGCCGCTCGCGCGACGACTCAAGACGCTTCAACCCACGAGCATGAGGTCGTGACAGTTGGCCGCGCGCTGGTCGAAGCAGACCTTGTCGTAGACACGCGGGCGAGGACGCGGCGCGATCGACACGTTGGTGAGGGCCTTGCGCATGATCAACTCGGCCAATGAGCGACGAAGCACGTCGCGCGCACGCGGCGAAGGCTCGATGAACTCGGCGCCAAAGGCCCGGCCCGCGTCGACCGCACAGTGGCGGCGGACGACGAGGGGCAGGTTCACGGCCCCGTACTCGAGCCGCATGCGGATCTTGAGCCGCGCGCCGACGGGGAGCTCGGCCTCGCTGAGGACGAGCACCCCGCCTTCACTGAGGTCGACGGAGGTGCCGGGGAGGATGGTTCCATCGGCCAAGACCAGCGTGACCGGGCTGCGTAGGGTGACGCGCTCGTGCGCTCGGCGATCCTTCAGCATGTCTACACACCGATGAACGGTCGATGCGGGGACAGCTTGAAGGAAAGTTCGCCTCACCGAAGGGCGGTCGCCGTCGGCTTCTTCTCCGTTCCATGGGTGCGGGCCCGAATGGCCGCGATGCGCCGCTTGGCTTCGGCGACGGGGTCGTCGCCGTCGTTCTCTGGCGTGGTGATCGCCAGCGGCACCTGCGCCGAGAACTTACGCGCGTCGAGTACGACCTGAGCCCCGGAACGAGCCTCGACGTCCACGATGATGGGCGCGAGAAGGTTGGCCTCTAGGTTCTTGGTCTGTGGGTTCACTGCGAGGATGACCATGAGAGCGAGGTCTTCACCCGCGAGGCCATGCAGCCCGGCGAGGGTCTCCACGGACGGTTGGGGATAGGTGGGACCGAAGATGACCCCGTCCGCGATGGGAAAGGCCAACTCGGGTGCCTCGATGCATTGGAGGTAGGCAATCATCTTGCCCTCCTCTCGCTCGAGCAGAACGAAGGATTTGGCCTCCGGAAATCCGACGAGGCCCTGGGGGAATCGAATGACCGCTCGAGGGTCGACCTCGACGCGACCGAATCTGGTGCCTTCGATGACCAGCATGGTTGTGTCTCCTGATGGGTTCGTAACCGGCGATTTGGTCAACGGCTTCCTTGCCCCGCGACTTCGAGGTTCGCCTCGTCCTCGTCGTCCGGTGTCTCTTCGTCTTCGATGAGGCCAGTGGAGGCGGCGACATTGGCCGCGACCACTGCGTCGTGTACTTCGCCGCGGAGCACCGGGATCCCCTTCGGGGCCGAGATTGCGAGCCGCACCGCCTTCTTGGTCGCGGAGGCCACACTGATCTCGATGTTGGATCCAATGACGATGCGCTCGCCTACGCGGCGACGGATGATGAGCATGAGTAGGGTCCTCTCGGTGCTGGGGGACTAGAACGGTTCGAGCGAGCGGGTAAGCTGTAGGAGCTGCTGGGTAACGGTCAGTGCGCGCTGGTAGGCGCTCTGCGTCGCCGAGAGCTCGATGGCGACCTCGGCGAAGTCGGCATCTTGCTCCGAGCTGAGCTGCGAGAGCCCCAGCGCGAGGGCGTTGCCGGTCACGTTCTGGGCATTCTCGAGACGACCGAGCCGCAATCCGGCGTCGCCACGCGCAGCCACCAACTGGCGCTGCCCGGCATCGATGTCGTCGAGCGAGGCTTGCACGCCCGCTTGGTCGTCGAGCTGCAGCGCGGTGATGAGCGCATCGACGTCGGCGAAGATGTCCTGGCCGCCGGGGTTGCTCCAGGCGTCGACGCCGCTCACCGAAGCATCCATACGCCGACCGTCGGCGTATTCGACCTCGAGGGCCGCACCATTGCCGATGAAGGCGCCGGTGGGCGTGAATGGCTCCTGACCCGTGGCCGTCCCTGCGAAGAGGTAGCCCCCGTCGGCCCCTTGGGCATTGGCCTGACTCAGAAGCTCATCTCTGAGCAAGCTGACCTCTTGGGCCGCCGCTTGACGATCGACGGCGTTGTAGGTTCCGTCGGCCATCTGAATGGCGATCTCGCGCATTCGCAACATCACGTTGGCGGAGGCGGCGAGCGCACCCTCGCTCAGCTCGAGCCGCGAGCGCGCCATGCCGACGGCATCCTGACGAGACTCGAGGCGGGCGATGCGCTCGCTTCGACGAACGATGCTGGCGTAGGCCGCCGGCTCGTCGGAGGGTCGCACGACCTTCTTGCCGCTGGCGGCCTGGGCCGTGAGCTCGTCGAGCCGCTCCTTGGGCCCGGTGATCCAGGCCGAAGCGTCGTTCAGCCTCATGGTTTCGGTCACGCGCATCAGAAGCTCCTCACCACTTCGTCGAGCATTTCGTTGATGGTCTGAAGAACCTTGGTCGAGGCCTCGAAGGCCCGTTGAAACCTACTGAGCTCGATCAGCTCTTCTTCCAGCGACACGCCGCTCGCCTTCTGCTGCTCCGCAATGGCGAAGTCGACGGTGCTCTCGCGAAGGCTCTGCTCGGTCTCGGCCGCGTTGATACGCCGGCCGATGTCGCCGGTCAGGTCGCCGAAGGCTTCTCCGGGCGTTCGCCCCGAGGCCAGGTTCTGGGTTTGAAGCGCCGAGATGGCGAGGGCCGTCGCATTGCCGCCCGGAGGCGGGGCCGCGGCGCTGGCCGCGGCGATCTGATTGGCATCGGCGGCGAGGGCGGGGTTGATGGCGAAGGCCGCTGCAGCGCCTGCCGCCGAGATGAGCGGCGAGCCACTGCCGTCGGTGAAGAAGGCGGCGCCGGGCGCGCCATTGAGGTCGAGCCCACCTTGGTGTGCCACGTTGACGGCACCGGCGAAGTCGAAGGCAAGCTGGTCCAGCCCCGTCTGAAGCGCGACCACGTCGACGTCGCGGGCTTCGCGGAGACCGGCCAGCGTTCCACCGTTGAGGCGGTTGGTGATGTCGGCCGTGGCTGCACCACGCTGAACACCGATGGTCATGTTCTGGTTGGGGTCGAGCGAGATGACCACATTGGAGGCACGAGTCCCCTCCACGAGGGCGGTGCCGCTCGACAACAGCGTGACCCGGCCTTTGTCGTCGTGGAGAACCTCGACGTCGACGCGCTCCGCGACCTCACGAACCAGCGCGTCTCGCTGGTCCATGAGCTCGGCCTTGCCGCTGGTCTCACCGGGCTGACTAGCGATCTTCGCATTGAGGTCGGCGATCTTGGTGAGGCGCGCGTTGACCTCGGCCGCCTGGGCCTGGGCGTCGGCAAAGATCTCGCCGCGCACGCTCATGAGCCCATTGGAGGCGGCATTGAAGCGCGCTCGGACCTCTTCGGCCGACTGCATCACCTCGGCGCGTGCAGTCGGGTCGTCCGGGCTTTGACCGAGCTTGTCGAACGCGGCGAAGAAGTCGTTGAAGGCGTCGCCGATCGTGGCGTCCGGAGCGGGCGCGAGTGCCCCCTCGACGGTGGTGAGGGCCTCGGCCCGAGCTTGGGCGGCTCCGAAGGCCGAGGTCTCACTCACCAGGTGAGAGAAGGCGAACACGTTGAAGGCCCGCGCGGTACCCACCCATGACACCCCGCCCGGTTGTGCCCCTCCGAGAGGGTTGTTCTCGAGCTGCACGGCCCGCCGGACATAGCCGGGGTTGTTGGCGCCGGTGATGTTCTCACCGGCGACCGACGTTCCGCCGGAGGCCGCCATCAGGCTGTTCTTGGCGACGTTCAGGGCTGCGCTCAGGGTGCTCATGGGGATACCTCAGCCGGTGATGGAGATGCGGGTGGAAGCGGCCTTCGTGCGGCCATGCGGGCCGTATGACCCGGACGATGCGGCCGGTCCGGGGGCCGCGAGGGTTTGCACCACGTCCTGCAAACAGTGGCGTGCGTGAGCGAGGAGCACGCCGTTGTGGCGCAGGCGGCGCCCCAGGTGGCGAAGGGCCTCGGCCTCGGGGCCGGGGTCGGCCCCACGAAGCGCCTCGACGAGGGCCAGCTTGCGGTTGGCGATGGCCTCCACCGCCGGTCCGTCGATACGCACGATCGCCGTCTGCTCTTCATCGAGCAGGGCATCGAGCTGCATGAGAATCTCGTCGGCCGTCATGGCTCAGCCACCGCTCTGTGCGATCGCGTCGGCGATGCGAGCGCTGTCGATCGAGAAGGCCCCCGCTTCGATGGCCGCGCGAAGGCGAGCCACCTTGGCTGCGTCCATGCTCGAAGCGACGGCGAGCTTCTTCGCCTTGCCCGAGACGGCGACGCGGACGTCCTCGACACTGGGTGCCTTGGCGACCGCATCGACCTCCTCTTGGGGGGCGGGTTGGTCTTGTCGGCCGGTCAGTTGACCGGCGGCCTGGTTGTAGACTCGGCTGGGGATTCGCATCGTTCTCTCCTTCCCTCAGGCATCCTGCTCCTGAGTCGCGACGGCGGGGGTTTCGCCGTCGGTCACACCTAGTCGTTGCAATGGGGATGCCACCTTGGTTCCCCGCAGCGAGGCAGCGAGCTCCGGGTGCTCGGCCCGCAGCATCGTGTCCCGGATCATGTTGCCGAGCCCAAGGCCGCCCCCGGACGTAACTCCGCGAGCCAAGGCGTCGATCCCCATGGCTCCGTGCTGTCCTTCAGGCCCGAAGTGGGCGCTCTCGAGCAGCTTCTTCACGAAGATCTGCTCAAAAGCCTGGGCGGCCTCGTCGATCTTGCGAAGGGTCGCCTTGGCTTCGGGCGTCAAGGCTTTGACACGCTCCGCCGGTCGGCTGACATCCGACGGCCGCACAGACGCTGGACGCGAGGCCTGGGCCTCTTGCGAGGGCGCCTTGCGCTCCGCGGCCTGGAGCTGGGCCGATTGAACCCGGGCCGCGCTGGCCTGGGCCGCGCGTGGACCGAGCAAGTCGGTCACGCCACTGGTCATCGAAACGCCACTCATCGTCTTCGTCCTTCACCCCTCAGGGGTCATCACTGCACGACCAGCTCGGCCTCGAGGGCGCCCGCCGAACGAAGTGCCTGGAGTACGCTGATGAGCTCACGCGCGGAGAGACCAAGGGTTCCAAGCACGTGCGACAGATCGGACAGGGTCGCGGCCCCTTCGAGGTACTGCATGCTGGAGACCTTCTCCTGCACGCTCACGTCGCTCTCGTCGACCTTGGCGGTCTCGCCAGCGGCGAGGGCCTCGGGCTGGACCACTTTGGGGGCCTCGCGCACGACGATGGTGAGGTTGCCGTGCACGACGGCCACCGGTGCGAGCGTGACGGCACCACCGGCGACGATGGTCTGCGTGCGCTCACTCACCACCACCCGTGCCTGCTGCTCGGGCTTGACGTCGATACCTTGGATCTGCGCGATGAGGGCCACCGGAGAAGGCTGGTTCTTCTTCTTCTTGTCGCCCTTGGGCAGGGTGACCATGACGGTGCCCCCATCCACGGCGCGGGCGAGATCCTTGCCGAAGACCTTGTCGATGGCGTTGGCCATGCGCGAGGCCGTGACGAAGCTCGGTCGCTTGAGCGACAGCTGAATCTTGCCCTTGTCGAGGAACTTGGTCGGGATGGCCCGCTCCACGAGCGCCCCCTGGGGGATGCGCCCCGAGGTAACGGTGCCGCTCATGACCTTGCTCCCGGTCTTGCCCCGGGCCGAGAAGCCACCGATGACGAGGCTGCCCTGGGCCGCCGCGTAGGTCTTGCGGTCGGCGCCCTTGAGCAGCGTTTGCACCAGCACGCCGCCCTCGAGGGAGCGCGCGTTGCCGATGGAGGAGACGGTGACGTCGATCTTCGTGCCGGGCTTGGCAAAGGGGGGAATGTTGGCCGTCACCACCACCGCCGCGATGTTGCGGAGGAGGAGCTGGCGGGCGTCGACCTGGATGCCGAGGCGGCGAAGCATGGCGAGGGTCGACTGGGTTGCGAGGGGCGCGGTCGGGTCGTCACCGGTGCCGTTGAGGCCCACGACGATGCCGTAGCCGAGCAGCTGGTTCTCACGCGCCCCCTTCACCTCGGCCAGCTGACGGATCTTCTCCGCTTGCGCCATCTCGGGCGCGGCGAAGGTGAGTCCGAGCGCAAAGGCGAGGCCGGTCATCCATGATTGAAATCGCATTGGAAAGTCCTTTCGAGAGGGGGCTTCAGAAGGGGTTCACCGCGTCGATGCCGCGCGAGAGCCAGCCCTTGCGCTGCTGGTCGGCGATGTCGCCGCGACCGGTGAATTCGATCTGGGCGTCGGCGATGCGGTTGGACTGCACGCTGTTGTCCTGGGCAATGTCGGCGGGCCGCACCAGGCCGGAGATGTAGAGGTGGTACTCCTCGTTGTTGATGAGGAGGACCTTGGTGCCCTCGATGTAGAGATCCCCATTCGGCATCTCCGAGGTGACGCGCACCGCAATGCTGCCGCGAAGGCGCCCGCGGCGCGCAGTGTCACCCTCACCCTGAAAGTCCGACTCGCTCATGAACGAGAAGAGCTTCTCCGGGTCGAGACCGGGGTGGGAGCGCACGAGCGCGGGGATGGCGGCGAGGAAGGCGTCGACGCCGAGGCTCATCTTGCTGTCGCGCTTGAGGCTCGTGCTGCTGTTGCCCGAGGCGTCGGCGTCTTCATCGAGCTTGATGACGACGACATCGCCCACCCGCACGGCCCGGGTGTCCTCGAGAAAGCCACCGCGGCCGTCGTTGAAGAGCGAGCCGGTGCTGGGCCGGTTCTTGGGGTCGACCTGGGCGTATTTGCCCTGGTCGTACTTGCGGTGCCGAGGCGTGAAGGGGCCGATGTGGTTGGGGCCACATCCCACGAGGAGGACGGCGACGATGGCGGTGGTTGAACGGTGCACGGGTCGATGCCTTGGTGGAGTTTCAGAGCGCGATGGCGCGGTCTTTGGTGACGAGGCGCGCCTGCACGACGCGACCGGAGGGACGCAGGGTGACGGGCAGCTTGTCGCCCACGTCGGCGGGAGCCCCCGCGGTGGCCTTGATGCGAACCTCGATCTGCCCCGCGCGGACGAGGAGGAGCACCGGGCTCCCCTTCTTCACGTCGGGTTTGGCCGCCTCCTCGGAGACGTCGAACGTGGCGGGAACGGAGATGCGCGCGATGCGCTCGGTGCCCACGTAGAAGTTGAGGCTGGCCGAGGTGCTCCAGCGGCCGGCACGTCGTGGCACCTTGGGCACGGTGGCGGTGACGGTGTCGTAGCCAGCGGGCACGCGCGTCGACGCCCTCGGACGCAGCTTCTGAAGGGTGACCCCGTCCTTGACGAGCAGGTTCTTCTCGACGAGCTCCTCGACCTTCTTGGCGTTGAGGGTCTCCATCTTGCGCCGCACGCGAATGGCGGCGGGGACACGCTTCACGTCGATGAAACCGGCGTCGTCGAGGGCCTTCTCGATCTCTTGGCGCTGGATGACGCGACTGCCATTGGGCCGCGGGGCGGGGCCGAGGTCGAGCTCGGCGACCTCGCCGCTGAGGTGGGTCATGATCTGGCCGAGGGTGACCCGCGGTCCGATGACGTCGATGGTGACCACACCGCCGGCAGACACGCCGGTCGAGAGCGTGGCCAAGGCAGCGAGAATCAGCACGAGAAAGGCGCGGCGCATCATCGTCTCCTCATTGCATCGAGGTGGCCTTGCGGAGCATCTCGTCCGCAGCCTGAATCACCCGGGAGTTGATCTCGTAGGCACGCTGGGTGCGGATCATGCCGATCATCTCCTCGACCACCTCCACGTTGGAGGCTTCGACCGCCCCCTGGAGAATGGTTCCGCGGCCCTGCTCACCCGGGGAGCCGAGCGTGGGCTCTCCGGAGGAGCCGCTCGCGCTGTAGAGGTTGTGACCGAGGCCGGTGAGGCCGCTCGGATTGGGAAACGTCGCGAGCTGGAGCTG
>JAUHZF010000240.1 GCA_030426145.1 Polyangia bacterium | reverse complement strand
CACTTCCTCCAGCTTCGGGTGGTCGGCACCACCGCCAACCGCTCTGGCATCGGAGCCACCGTGGCCGTGACCGCCGGTGGCAAGACCCAGATCCGCCACGTCCAAGGTGGAACCGGCAAGGGTGGTCAGGACTCGCTCTACCTACACTACGGGCTCGGCATGGCCACCACCGTCGACACCATCGTGGTCACCTTCCCCGGCGGCGCCTCGGTGACCTACGCGGGGCCCTTCGACGCCGACCAGCGCCTGTGGCTCTTCCAAGATCAGACCACCCCGGTCGCATCCTGGGGTCGCCCCAACTGACCTTCACGACGATCTCGAACCGCTTGTCGAGAAACACCGCCGCTGACGTCGCGTCAGGCAAGCTTTGCGTCATGGCTTTAGGATGGCTGCATCGAGCCACGACTCCGCCGGCCTCACGCGCCACATGAGGTAGCGATTCGGCGACATCGTCATCGCGCCATCGAAGGTCTGAATGCGAGGGATGGCCGAGTTGCCGGCGAGCAGGGCCGGGACCCCGCTGATGGGATCGATCTCGAGCGCGATGAGCACGTGGTGGCGTGCGCGCTTCGTGTGTCGGGGGCGCCGAACGATGAGCATGTCGCCGCGCCGAAACTGATCGACGTGCTTCTCGAGTGAAGCGACGAAGCCTTCGGGCTTCTTGAACACCACGCGGTCGTCTTCGGGCATCGTCCACACGTCGAAGACCTCGGGATGGGCCACGGCGTACTTCATGAAGCTCGACACACGACGCTGGTTGTCGATCGACAGGGCCGCGACCTCCAGCCCGCCCTCGATGCGCTTGCCCTCCTTGCTCCACCAGGTGCCGCTCGCTCGTTCCCAGGTGTCGTAGACGAAGTCCAGGCAGTGCTGGGGCAGTCGCGGGCGGCCCTCTTCGTCGTAGACCGGGTAGCGACGACCTTTGAACTCGAACGACGTGAGCGACTTGCTGACCGCGTCTTTCCACCGCGCGCGGAGAGGGTACTTGTCGCTGGGGTCGCCCTTGCCCTTCGGGGCGTCGAAGGGGAGTCGCTCTCGTACCTGCGCCTCGATGGCCTCGCGGATTTTCGTCTGGACCTGGCCCCGGCGCTGGCTCACCGCGTAGCTCGCGCTCGGGCCCTGGCAGATGAGCTTGGCGGCCGGACCCGAGACGTCGAACAGCGCCGGCACCCAGGCTCCGTCGTACCGGAGCTGCGCGACGAGATGCTCGTTCGAGAAGTGCTCGACGCGAAGGCGCTCGAAGTTGTGCTCGCCCTGGACGGCCGAGAAGTCGACGGCGAGGTGGGCTCCGTCATCACCGATGCGATCGCCGTAGAGCAGCTCGGCGCGCTCTCCGTCAGGGTAGGCGTACTGCTTCTTCTCACGCTTCAGCTCGATGACTTCGCCATCGCGGAGAAGGCGCAGGGTCGGGCTGTCGAAGAGGTTGGTGAGACCGAGCTGCTGCACCGCAGCCACGGCCGTGTCGACGCCGCGCACGTAGAAGTAGCCCTCGCGCAGGAACAAACCCCGCAGCCGCTCCGGGTGCTTGCGGTGTTTGTGGATGGCGTCGCGCACGGCACGGAGGGGACGCTTGGCCGACTCGAGCTTGCGCACCGCCTTCGCGTTCTCGTCTTCTTCTTTCGGCTCCCGCTTCCACAGCAGCGTCGCGCCCCGCACCCTGGCGATGAAGGCCGCCCGTTGCTTCTCGAAGGCCTCGTTGCCGGGCACGGCCGGCTCTTTCATGGCGGCCTCTCGCTTTGGCGTGCAGGTGTCGACGGTGGCGACCGGGGCCGCGGTCGACGACGCGGTGGCGGTCGGCTCGATCTGCGCCGCCGGCTCGCTCGCCGGCTCCGTCGCCGCGTCGCACGCGGCGATCAGACCGCACAGCAAGAGGCCACCGAACCGGTTCACGGGTCGAGCCATCACGCATCCCATCGCTCGCGGCAAGGCTCGGCCCCCGAGCAGCTTGTCGTCCGGTGCGCGCGGCGGCATGGTCCGCCCCTTGCAAGTGAGGCCGACAAAGCGCGCCCTCGATGTGGCATTGAGCGGGGCGGGGCTCTTGGCTGCGGCGCCCGTGGTGGCCGCCGCGGCCGCTGCCGTACGGCTCGACGACGGTGGACCCATCCTGTTCGAGCAAGAGCGCGTGGGCCAGAAGGGCGAGCCTTTCACGGTCATCAAGTTGCGCACGATGCGCGAAGGCCGGGCGACGCGCGTCGGCGACTGGCTTCGCAGCTCGGGTCTCGATGAGCTTCCGCAGCTGCTCAACGTGCTGCGCGGAGACATGAGCCTGGTCGGTCCGCGGCCCCTCACCGCGTCGCACGTGCGGCGACTCGGGTGGGACAAGCCCCAGTACGAATCTCGGTTCGAGGTGGCGCCCGGACTCACGGGGCCCGTGCAGGTGCTCGGCGCCGTGTCGGCCGCGGACTCGGCGGCCATCGAGCGCGCCTATGTGAAGCGCGGCGGCGTGGCGACCGACCTCGCGATCCTCGGGGCCACCGCAGCCATGCTCGTGGCGGGACGAGAGCCCGTGCGTAGGCTTCTCCGCCGCGCGCTGCACCTGAAGGTCGAGGCATGGAAAGACGCCGAGGTCCTCGAGGACGCGCAATGGGCCTCGGCCTGACCGTCGAGACGCCCGGCCAGAAGGCGTCCGTCCTCATCCGTGAGGATCCGCGGGTGGAGGGATGGCTCGAGGGAGGATCGGCGTTCTCCATGGGCCTCGACTTCGCTTTGCAGGCCGATCGCGTTCAAACCGCCCTACAATTCCAGGCTCTCGACGCCGGCGTCGGGCACATCGTTCCCGCAGCATGAAAGACTTCTCCGAGACCCGCGACTTCCTCTCCCGCCAGCAGCTGCCCACGGAAGACCAAGCCTCGCCCTCGGGTCGCGCATTTGCGGGTGGGGGCAGGTTCGGGATCGAGCTGTCGAGCGCCAACAACCCCGCCATCGTGCGCGCGATGCTGGCCCTCGCGAAGGAGTACGGGATCCGGATCAGCCGCTTCGACGAGTGTCGGGGCATGGTCCGCCTGCCCAAGGCCGACATCAGCGAGATGGTGCGGATCTGCGCCGGCGAGGGGATCGGTATGATCTTCTCGATCGGGCCGCGCGCCATCTACGACACCGGCGCCTTCGTGCAGAGCCGCAATGGTCGTCGGGTCGGCTATCGCCTGCGCGGCATGGAGAACGTGGTGCGCGCCGCCGACGAGGTCCGCCGCGCGGCCGACCTCGGCGTGCGAGGCTTCATGGTCTACGACGCCGGCCTGCTCATGCTGCTGAGTCGCATGCGCAAGGAGGGCGAGCTTCCCGCCACCACCACCTTCAAGGTGTCGGTGCACATGGGCTGCGCCAACCCGCTGTCCGCGCGGGTCTACGAGGACCTCGGCGCCGACACCATCAACCCCGTGCCCGACCTCGACATCGCCATGCTCGGCGCCATGCGTGAGGCGGTGGCGTGTCCGCTCGACCTGTTCGCCGACACCGCCGAAGAAGCCGGGGGCATGGTGCGGACCTACGACGTGCCCGACTTCGTGCGGGTGGCTTCTCCGATCTACCTCAAGTGTGGGTCGAGCTCGCAAACCCGACAGAACCACCTGCCCTCCGACGCCGAGCTACGTGAGCGGTTGCGGCAGACCGCCTGCGTGGTCGAAGCCCTCGCCCGTCACGGTCTTGGCGAAGAACAGGTGGGCACCGACGAGCGCACGCTCGGGCTCCCGGAGCTCTAGGCGGTGACGGACTGCGAGCGCCTCCGCGCGCAGTACCCGACCTTCGTCTACGAGGGCTACGGGTGGCAGCAGGACGAGGCGACGACGCTGGCCTGCTCGTTTCGGTTTCGCTGCGAAGACATCGTCTTCGAGCCGAGCTGCAGGTTCTCCTTCGCGTCCACGCCGCGACCGGTGCCCGGTGAGGTGATCGACAACCTCGTCTTTCACCTCGGGCTCGCCGAGATCCCCAGCTACTGGAAGGCGACCTGCTCGCCCGAGGTCGAGGTGGCGGCGGGTCCCTTGAGCCGCGAGCAGTGCGCCTTCTGGCAGGCCCTGCTCACCGAGGGGATGGGTGAGTTCCACTACGTGAACCAGACCCCCTTCACCGAGCCCGACTTCGTGACCGTGGTCGGGGGGGAAGCGAGAGAGCACGCCGTGTACTCCGCGCCTCTGAAGGGCGGCTGCGTGGTGCCGGTGGGGGGAGGGAAGGACTCGCTCCTCACCCTCGACCTGCTCGCTCGCCGTGGGGAGGCGACCGCACTCGCCATCAACCCGCCTCCTTCGACCGACGAGGCGGTGAAGATCGCGGCGCGCGCCACAGGTGTCTCCGTCTCGCGACGGATCGATCCGCGATTGCTCGAGCTCAACCGCGGTGGCTACCTCAACGGTCACACGCCCTTTGGTGCGGTCATCGGCTTCGCCTCCGCGGTCGCGGCGGTTCTGCTCGGCCACCAGCACATCGTGTTGTCGAACGAGTCGTCGGCCAACCACGCGACGGTTCGCTACCGCGGGCAGACCATCAACCATCAGTGGGGCAAGAGCTCGGCCTTCGAGGCCGCGATGCATCGCTACCTCGGCGCGTACGTGGCGCGAGACCTCGACTACTTCAGCCTGCTCCGGCCCTTCAACGAGTTGCGCATCGCCCAGGGCTTCGGGGCTCTGAAGCACCTGCACGGGGTCTTTCGAAGCTGTAATCGTGGGCGCAAGACCGACAGCTGGTGTGGGCGCTGCCCGAAGTGTCTTTCGACCTTCATCGTGCTCGCGCCCTTCGTGGGGCGACCGGCGCTCTCGGAGCTCGTCGGCAAAGACCTGCTCGACGATCCCGAATGCCAGGCGCTGTTGCCTTCGCTGCTCAGCGAAGGCGACGACCGACCCTTCGAGTGCGTCGCCACCCCGGACGAGCTTCGTCTCGCGCTCGAGCTCTCGGCCGGCGGGCGTATGTCGGCCGACACCGTGGCCGCCCTCATCGCGCGCGGACCTCGGGGCCTCGTGCCCGCGTCGCTCGATCCCATCGTCGACGCTGCCCTACAGCCGCGGATCGGACCGTTGCTGCGTCACGCGGCGGTGGGCGTGGTGGGCCTCGGTCTCGAAGGGGTCGATACCTGCCGGTACCTCATGGCCCGCGTCGATCCCCTCGACCTCACCGTCATCGACGACGACCCGTCCGCCGCGGCGCGCGTGCCCGCGGGCTCGCCCACCCAACGGATCCGCTTCACCACGCAGGGTGCGCCCGGGCTCGACATCGTCTTCAAGTCACCGGGCGTGCCGCGGGATCATCCCGCCATCGATCGTCGGCGTTCGATCGTGACCTCGAACACGGCGCTCTACCTCGAACAGTGCGCGGGCACGGTCATCGGCGTCACCGGTACCAAGGGCAAGTCGACCACCACCAGTCTCATCGCGCACGTGCTGCGGGCCGCAGGCAAAAACGCTCGTCTCGTAGGAAACATCGGGAGCCCCGGCCTCGAGACACTCGACGACGTCGAGGCGATCCACTGCATCGAGCTGTCGAGCTTTCAGCTCGAAGCGCTTCATGTGAGTCCCCACATCGCGGTGGTGCTCGGGATGTTTCCCGACCACCTCGATCGTCACGGAGAGATGGGCGCCTACGTGGCGGCCAAGTCGTCCATCACCAGGTACCAAGGGCGCGACGACCTCGTGCTGTTCAACACCGACTGCCCCCACGCCACCGAGCTCGCCGAGCTGAGCGTCGCGCGACGGGTGGGTTTCGATCGCGCATGGCCCGAGCTCCTCGGCGACGAGAGTCCGCTGCTCGGCGAGCACAACCACTACAACATCTGGCCCGCCATCATCATCGGTCGCCACTTCGGCATCGACGAGCCAACCCTCGCGGAGGCGATCCAGGACTTCACCCCGCTTCCGGGCCGGCTCGAGACGGTGGTCGACAAGGATGACGTGCGCTTCGTCTGCGACATTCGATCGACCGCGCCCGAGGTGACGGTGGCTGCCCTCGACGCCTTCGACGAGCCAGGAGTCGACTTCCTCTTTCTCGGCGGCGTAGATCGCCGCCAGGACTACCGGGTGCTGCTTCCTGCGCTCGAGCGCTCCGCGGTGGGGCACGTGGTGTTGTTTCCTCCCACGGGAGACCGGATCCGAGCTCACATCCGCGACTCGCCGCTCGCGACACGCATCACCATGTTCGATGCGAGCAGCATGGAGGAGGCGGTCCGCTACGTGTATCGGCACGCCCCCGCGCGCCCCAGCGTGTGCCTCATGTCGACGGCGGCGCCGAGCCGTGGCGGCCTGTTCGATGGACCGGAGGACAAGGTGCGCCAGTTCGTTCACTACGCGCGGGAGCTGGGGCGAGGGGCATGAGACTGCGCGAGCTCATCGCGGAGACGCCGGCGGAGGTGCGTGGGCCCGACGACGTCGAGGTGGAATCCATCGCCATTCACTCGGGCGAGGTGACCGAAAGGAGCCTCTTCGTGGCGGTGAATGGGGTGGCGCTCGACGGTCACGATTTTCTGCCCGAGGCCGTGGCCAGAAGCGCGAGCGCGCTGGTGGTGGAAGACCCCGCGCGGGTTCCCGATGGTTTTGGCGGTCCCGTCGTCGTGGTGCCCAATGCGCGCGTCACCCTCAACCACGCGGCGGGTCGCATCGTCGGCGATCCCGGGCGCGAGCTCTTCTGCGTCACGATCACGGGCACCGACGGCAAGTCCACCGTCGCGTGGATGGTCGAGCCCGTGCTCGAGGCCGTCGGGCTGGCGACCGGCGTGATCGGAACGGTGGACCACCACTTCCGCGGGCGCGTTTGGCCCGGCGACACGACGCCACCTCCCCTCGTTTTACAGCAGCGGCTGCGGCAGCTGGTCGACCTGGGGGCAAAGGCGGTCGCCCTCGAGGCCACGAGTCAGGGGCTGTCTCAATCGCGCGTCGGCAGCGTGCCCCTCGACGTGGCGGTCTTCACCAACCTCACCCGCGACCATCTCGACTACCACGGCACGCTCGACGCCTACTTCGCAGCCAAGGAGCGGCTCTTCACCGAGACGCTGGCGGCTTCGCCCAAGCGTCTGCGTCACGCCGTCATCAACGTCGACACCGAATACGGAGCGCGGATCCGGGTCCCGTCGAACGTGCACGAGGTCACCTACGGGCGGCGCGGCACGGGGGCCGACCTGGTCTACGAGGTGGTGAAGGTGGGCCTCGAAGAGAGCGTGTTCCGGTTCACGCATGAGGACGACGAGGCCGATCTCCGCATGCCCATGCTGGGGGCCTTCAATGGCGCCAATGCCCTGGCGGCGGTGGCGGTGGGCATGGCGGCTGGGGGCGCGTTTCGCTCCTGTGTTGAGGCCTTGGTGGGTTTTGCTGGCGTGCCTGGTCGTGTGCAGCGTGTGAGCCCGCCCGGGGGCAAGGCCGTGTTCATCGACTACGCCCACGACCCTCACGCCTTCGCGGCCCTCTTGCCCAACGTAAAGGCGGCGATGGAGGGCGAGCGACCCGACGGTGAGCTCGTGACGGTCTTCGGATGTGGGGGCGATCGCGACCGGGGCAAACGACCCCTCATGCTTCGCGAGGCGCTTCGGTGGTCGGACCGGGTCGTCGTGACGTCGGACAATCCGCGCCGCGAGGACCCGCAGGCCATCGTGGCGGAGATCCTGGCTGGGGCCGAGGACACATCTCGGGTGGCCGTCGAGCTCGACCGCGCGGAGGCCATCGCGCACGCGCTCACGTCGACGGGTGACGACGACGTGGTGATGGTGCTGGGCAAGGGGCACGAGCCCTACCAGATCGTCGGCGAACGCCGCCTGCCCTACAGCGACCTCGCAGTGGTCGAAGCGCAGCTCCGGGAGAACGGCTGATGGCCACGCCGCTGCCGGAGAACCACGCTGCCTTCACCATGGCCGAGCTGCTCGCAGCCACCGGCGGTGAGCTGGTGAGTGGGTCGGCCGAGGGGGTCACCCACGTGTCGACGAACACACGAGACCTCCAGCCGGGGGCGGTGTTCGTGGCGCTACGGGGCAAGGTTCACGACGGCCACGCTCATGTCGCCGAAGCGGCCGCAGCGGGGGCTCGGGTCGTCGTTGTAGATGCGCCGGTGCAGAGCTCCTCTGCCGCGGTGGTGCGGGTCGACTGCACGCTGCGGGCGCTGGGCGATCTCGCACGGGCCCACGTGACGCGGTGGCAGACCGAAGGCGAGCGCAGGCTCATCGGCATCACGGGCTCGGCGGGTAAGACGACGACCCGCGTGGCGACGGCGGCCTTGATCGCGCAGCTGTTTCCCGGGGCGCTGCTGGCCACACGCGGAAACCTCAACAACCGCATCGGGGTTCCCATGATGCTGTTCAGCCTCGATGCCCGACACCGAGCGGCGGTGCTCGAGCTCGGCACCAGCGAGAGGGGTGAGATCGCAGCCCTGGCGAAGATGGTGCAGCCGGACGTCGGGATCCTCACCTTGGTGGCCGAGGCGCATCTCGAGGGGCTGGGTTCGCTCGAAGGGGTGGCGGAGGAGAAAGGCGCGCTCCTTCGCGCCTTACCGCACGACGGGATGGCGGTGGGCAACGCGGACGACGTGAGGGTGGCGCGGTTGCTGGCCGACGCCCCTTGCGCCACGCGCATCGACTACGGGCGCAGTGCCTCGGCGGAGGTGCGGGTGGCGGCCAGGTCGCCCATGGGGATGACGCGCTCGAGGGTGGAGCTCGCGCACGCCGACGGTCGCGCCGTGTGCTTCGAAACGCCGCTCGTCGGGGAGGCGGGGGCGCTCGCTTGTGCGGCGGCGGTGGCCACGGTCGAGGCGACCTTTGCTCGGCACCTCGAGGGTGCGTGGCTGACGCAGGCTTTCGATGCGGTCGACGTGAGCCTCGGCGCGCAGCGACTCGTGCCCCACGTCTTCGCGAGCGGCTTGGCCGTGATCGACGACACGTACAACGCCAATCCCGTCTCGATGTGCGCTTCCATCCAGGCTGCGGCCGAGATGGCGAGCGCGATGGAACGTCGGCTGGTGCTCGTGCTGGGCGAGATGCGGGAGCTCGGCTCCGAAGCGGCGCGCGGCCACGACCGCGTCGGGCACGCCGCCGCCGAGAGTGGTGCCGCCCACGTCTTCGCCGTCACCGGCGAGGCGGAGCGGATCGCATCGCGGGTGCGTGAGGCGGGGCTCGAAGCCCAATACTCATCTTCGGTCGAGCAAGCGATCGACGCCGTGCAACGGGTGGTGACCGGCGGCGACCTCGTGCTCGTCAAGGCCTCGCGCTCGGTGGGCGCTCAACGCATCGTGGTCGCGCTCGGGGAACGCTGAATCAGAGTCGGGCCGCGACTTCGTCGGCGATGGCGAGGCACGCGGTGAGGCCAGGAGACTCGATGCCGAAGAGGTTCACCAGGCCCGCGATCCCGTGCACCTCTGGGCCTTCGATCGCGAAGTCGGCCGGTGACGAGCCATGCGGGACGAGCTTGGCGCGAATGCCCACCCCGTCGGGTGCGAGCGCATCCTCGGCCACACCCGGCAGGTAGCGTCGCACGGCTCGGTGGAAGGCCGCGCGCCGCTCGATGTCGAAGGTGTAGCTCGGGGTGTCGGTCCAGCTCAGGTCGGGACCCAGGCGCGCCCGACCTCGCGGGTCGAGCGACAGGTGGATGTGGGCGACGCCCGGCGAGGGCATGGGGTAAACGAGGTGGCGTACGGGCGAGGGGCCCACGATGGCGAAGTAGTGGCCGGGGGCGTAGTGCGCGTCTGGCACCCGTTGCACGCCCTCGATGCTTCGGGCCACGTCGGGGGCGTGCATTCCGGCCGCGTTGACGACGCTCGTGGCGCGAACGCCCCGGTCGAGCATGATGCCTTCGTCGGTGATCCGGCCCCCAGTGACTCGGCCCCCAGTGACTGGGCTCGACAGCTCGACCGTACCTCCGGCGGCCTCGAGATCGGCCTTCAGGCAGCGCAGGAGGAGCTCGGTGTCGATGATGCCGGTAGAAGGAGAGAGCACGGCCCGCACCGCCTCGAGGTCGGGCTCGAGCGCTTTCACCTCCTCGCCCGAGAGACCCACGAGGTCGTCGACGCCGTTGGCGCGTCCGAGCGCGGCGATGCGTTCGAGGGTCGCGACCTCACCTTCTTCCACCGCGATCATGAGCTTGCCCACCCGTCGGTGGGGGATGCCCCGATCGGCCGCGTAGGTGTACAGCGCCTTCCGTCCGGCGACACAGAGGCGCGCCTTGAGCGAGGCCGTCGGATAGTAGACCCCCGCGTGCACCACCCCCGAGTTGTGGGAGCTGGCGTGGGCGCCCGCCTCGGCCTCGGCTTCGAACACCACCACCCGTCGACCCGCGAGGGCGAGCCTGCGCGCGGTGGCGAGGCCCACGACGCCGGCGCCGATGACCACGCAGTCGAGGTGCTCCATGATGCTCTCGCCGCGTACCACAGGGCAGAAACCCGTGGTAGCAGCGTAGGCCATGAGTCGGCCCGACGGTGACCACGAGCGGCGCGCGATGGCGCGCCGGGCCGGCGTGGTGAGCCTGGGCACCTTGCTGTCGCGGGGGCTGGGTCTGGTGCGCGACATGGTGCTCGCGGCGCTGTTCGGTCGCGCCGACACCGACGTCTTCTTCGTAGCTTTTGCCATCCCCAACGCCTTCCGACAGCTCTTGGCCGAGGGAACCGTCTCGGGCGCCGTGATGCCGGTGCTGGCCGAGGTGCGCGCGCGCGATGGCGACGAGGCGGCGCGCGACTTCTACCGTGCGCTTCGTGGTGCATGGTTGTTGGCCCTGCTCGTGGCCACGCTGCTCGGTGCCGCCTTGGCCCCGCAGCTCTGCGCGCTCTTCGCTCCGGGGTTCCGCGACCAGCCGGGCCAGTTCGAGCGCACGGTGCTCATCACGCGTTGGGTCTTCGCGTTCATTCTTTTCATGGGCAGCGCGGCCCTCGGCATGGGCGCCCTCAACACCCATCGCCGCTTCGCAGTGGTCGCCTTCAGCCCCGCGCTGGTGAACGTGGCGATGATCGTCTCCGCCGTCGCCCTTCCGGCCACCCTCGCCGCTGCGGGTCACGACCCCGTGCTCGCGCTCGCCATCGGCGCCCTCGTCGGCGGTGCGCTACAGGTCGTGGCCCAGTGGCCGTCCCTTCGACGCCTCGGCTATCTCAGCGTCCCGCATCTCCGGCTCGCACATCCTGCGGTGCGTCTGGTTCTGCGCCGCATCGCGCCCATGGCGCTGGGCATGGCCGTCTACTTCGCGAATACGGCCATGGCGCGCCGCCTGCTCTCGGAGCTCGAGCTCGGCGCCCAGAGCTACTTCACGTGGGCCTTTCGGCTCTGCGCCTTGCCTCAGGGGCTCTTCATCATCGCGCTCTCATCGGCGGCGCTGCCGTCGCTCACCAGTCTCGCCGCCGCCGACGAGGCCGAGGAGGTGGCCGCCACCTACGCCCATGCGATGCGTCTCGCGGTCTTCATCTCGCTTGCGGCGACGGCGTTTCTCATCGGCCTCGCCCGGCCCATCGTCACCGCCTTCTTCCAGCGTGGAGCTTTCGACGAGGTGGCGGCGCGGGAGACCGCGGCCGCGCTCGTCGCGATGGCGCTGGGGCTCACCTGCGTCGCGGCGATCCGCCAGCTCACGCCCGTCTTCTTCGCCTACGGCGACACCAAGACCCCCGTCATCGGCTCGGTCACGAACCTCGTGGTGTTCGTGGTCCTCGCCCATGGGCTGCGTGCCGGGATGGGACACGTGGGCGTGGCGGCCGCCTACTCGGGGGCCAACCTCGCGCAGATGGCGCTGATGTGGCTTCTGCTCCGTGCCAAGCTCCCCACCTTGCGCCTGGGCGAGATCGCGACGGCTGCGGCGCGCGCGGCTTGCCCGGCGATCGTCGCGGGCGTTCTCGCGTGGCTTTCGTCGCGCGCGGTCACGGCATGGGACGCAGGGGGGCTGGTCCTGCTCGTCCCCGCTGCCGTGGGCACGATCGTCTTCGCCCTGTCCTTCTTGGTTACGACCCGGCTGGTCGGCAACCAAGAGCTCGCGACGATCGTCGGTGCCCTTCGCCGCCGCCTCTCCAAGACGTAGCCGCTACTTGGTCACGGTGCGGGTGTACTCGAGCGTGCCCTGCTCGTCGTAGAACCAGCCGGTCATCGTATTGCCGCTGATCTCGCCGAGGAAGAAGCCAGCGAGCTGGTCGTTCTCGAAGAAGGTGGCGGTGCCGCGGTTCTGCAGGCCGGTGTACTTGGCCGCCGTTCCCGACACGACGAACTCGGTGCCGCAGGTAGGTTGAAGCCATTGGCGGTTGTGATCGTGCCCGCAGAAGTAGACGTCTGCGGCGCCGCACACGCCGGCTTCGATGAAGTTCTTCACGTTGCCACCGCTGACGATCGGGATGCCGGGGATCCCTTCGTAGGCGCCCGCATTGCCGTGCTGGCCATTGGACACGTAGGTGTGGTGGCCGAACACGAGCTTCCAGGTTGCGGTCGAGGCAGCGAGCTCGGATTGGATCCAGCTCAGCTGGGTCGATGCGCCGGTGTACATCACCGAGTTGGTGTCGAGCGAGAACAGGTCGACCGTGGTGGAGCCGGCCGAGACGCTCTGCTTGTAGTAGTGGTCGGGCAGAACCCACTTGCTCGAGTACATCGTGTAGTCGACCTGGTAGGCCCCCTTGAAGAACTCGTAGCCGATGCCGCCCCCGCCGTAGTCGTGGTTTCCGAGGGTGATGTAGAACGGGAAGCTCAACGCCGCATAGGGCACCTCGAACTTCGACTGGAACTGTGCGTCCATCGCGCTGTCGACGCCCGAGTTGTAGATGTTGTCGCCGAGGTAGAGCGCGAACATGCAGCCGCCTCGCGCCGCACATTCGTTCTCGACGATCTGGGCCACCTGGGCCTGCGTCGCGTTGCCCTCACCGCCGTCGCCCATGGCGATGAAGCGCACCACGCCGGGCGCACCGCCGCTGCCCCCGCTCCCTTCACTTCCATCACCACCGGTCCCGCTCGAGGTGGTCGAGCTGGTGCTGCTGGCCCCACCCTGACCGGACGTCGTCGACGACGAGGTGTTGCCCGTGGTCACGGTGGCACTCGATCCACTGCTGCTCTCGTCATCGGTGGATGAGCCGCAACCGAGCAGAATGATGAGACCCGTGCAGAGAAGGCGTCGCATGGTCTCCCCACCGTACCTGAGGCTTCTTGCTTCGGCGAGGTCGGCCCGGGCTGGGTGCACACAATCGCTAACAGAACGCCCACCGGGAACTCACGGGGCAGACCCATGGTGCCGACATGCTTCTTCCGCCGGGCCTCTCTCGCCGTCACTTGCTTCAAGCCGCCATGGCCGGCGTTGCGCTGCCTCTCGGCTGCCGCCCCGAGGGCGCTTCCACGCCCGCTGCACGGGCGAGCTGGGCCACGGGGGGAACCGCTGCCATGACCGGGCGCGCCACGTACCCCAACCCCTTCGCGGGAGCCTCGTCATCCTGTCGTCTGACCTGCGCCGCCACCATCGGGCCCTGTCACACCGCCTCACCGGAGCGAGCCGACATCAGTGACGGCTGGGATGGGCTTCCATTGCGGTTGGCGCTTCGCGTGGTCGACGAGGATTGCAGGCCGGTCCGAGGGGCCATCGCCGAGGTGTGGCACACCAACCATCGGGGTGGCTACTCGGGCGACATCGTCCAGATGTGCACCATGGACGAAGCCGACAAGGCCAAGCAGTTCTTTCGGGGCTACCTCCGGACCGACGATGACGGTCGCGTGAACTTCGACACCACCTTTCCCGGTTGGTACCGCGGGCGCGCGGTGCACATCCACTTCCGAATCATTCGCGGTGCCTACGACGCCGCCGACCGCGCTGAAGCTGCCGTGATCAGTCAGCTCTTCTTCCCCGAAGACGTGACGAAGCAGATCTTCGCAAACCAACCGCTCTACGAGGACTTCGGCCAACCCGACACCACCCTCGGTACCGACAACGTGGTGGGTGGTGAGTTGGATCCGAGCCCGTACATCTGCGACGTCGCTTCACTCCCCGATGGCGCCATGCTCGCGTCGAAGACCATCATTCTCGCCGACGACAACAGCTGTCAGATGCAGGGCGCGCACGGCCAGGGTCCTCCCCCTGGAGGTGGCGGTCCCGGGGGCCCTCCCCCCGGCGGTCCGCCACCCGGACCGCCGCCGTCGTAGCGCCCTCTCGGTCTGGATCTCTCGGGCCGCACGGTCATCCGACCGTGCGTTCACCCAAGGTGGTTCGACGGTTCCGACCGGTCCCATGAACGTTTCACGCAGAGGCACGGAACGGGGTGGGACACGCCAAGCGTCTGAAAAGACGTCTGGCCGTCCTTGGTATGCGAGCTGCAATGGTTGAGCGTCATGTTGACCAAGCGTTCGTTCCTATCCCTCACCGCCGGTACGCTCTTCGTAGGCATCGCTGCTCCCGCTGCGGCCCAATCGCGTCGCTACGACATCGACCCGGATGACATGCCGGCCGAGGTACGCAAGGTGCTCGAGGAATACGTGAAGATCCTCCGCACGAGCAAAGACCTCGACGCGTGTGCCGAGCGCTTCATCACCGTCGCCGGCGGGTCGCTGGTGAACGAAGACGGTAAGAGTCTTCGGGGCAGCGTGAAGCGTTTCAGCCTGAAAAAAGACTACGGCAACATCAAGTTCTATGCGGACCCCACCGCCATCACGCGCGTGGCCAAGCTGCGGCCCGTCACCAGTGGTTTCGGACCGAGCGCCATTCGTGGCGACCAGTACAAGATCTGGATCGACAAGAAGAAAGACGCCGCGGGTCGGCCGGCCCCGGTGACCATCATTCTGCCCAAGGACCACAAGACGATCCGCTCCCCCAAGGTGGTCAGGATCGGGAGCTTCTAGCGGTCTAGAAGTGGCCCTGGAGCCAGAGACCTCGGGGCCCTATCGTGACCTGGCTCGCGGGCTCGTCGTCGTCGTCCGTCAGCGTGAAGTAGAGCGACACGCCCGTCATGATGGCCGCGGCGCCGATGAGCACGTCGGTCGTGACCGAGAGGCCGAGGG
>JAUHZF010000239.1 GCA_030426145.1 Polyangia bacterium | reverse complement strand
AGTTGACGCACGTGGAGTCCCAGGCGTTGTTGCAGCAGTACGAGTCCATGCCGCACACGCACATCTCGATGGTGGCGCTGTCGCTGCATCCGGCGTCGGTCGAGGCCTCGCAGCATGGCGCGCCCAGGCAGGCCTCCGTGTCGAAGTCGACGCTGATGTGGTAGTTGCCCGCGACCTCGCCGCCCTCATAGATGTCGACCAGGGCGTAGTACGTGCCGGGTTCGAGGCACGGCGAGCTGACGCTCTCGTTGGAGGTGGCTGTGGTGGAGCTGTCGATGGTCTCGAGGTCGGTGTCGAGCAGGCGGAGGTCGATGTCGGGCGGCGTGTCGCCCGTGATCTCCACGTTGAGCTGGGCGGTGTTGGTGACCTCGAGCGCGAAGTAGAAGGCGGGCTCGAGCGCCTGCATGTGCGGGTCGCGGTAGTAGTCGAAGAGGTGCGGCTTGAGAAAGGCCGAGCCGGCGGTGAGCTCGGTGACGCCGGTCTCGGGCGTGGTGGAGTGCAGCGACCCGGTGCCCCCGCCGTTGACCAGCTCGGGCGGCAGACCTGCCTCACGTAGGGCTTTCACCATCGCTACCCTGCGACGCCCCAGCTCGAAGATCGAGACGCGCCGCACCAAGGCCTTGGCGGGGTTCAGCAAAGGCTCGAAGGGACTGTCGTCGCCGAGGCCTGCGACCTGGGCTTCGTAGCCCATGATCCCGCCGAAACGCGTTCCCGCGGTGGCGTCGACCTTCTGCGCCAGGGCTACCACGTCGCGCGGATCGTGCAACGGCGACCGGTACACCCCGAGGTGTTGGGAGGCCAGCTCGAGTGACATGTCGACGCACAAGATCACCTCCAACGTGACCCCTGCCGCCGTCGCCACCTCGCCGAACCGCGCCACCCCCTCCGCGCTGTCGGTCATGATGCGCAGCCGAACCCCTTCACCCGTGAGTCTGGCCGCGAGCTCCACGTCGTGGCGCTGGAAGGTCGGATAGGCGACGAGCAGGTCATCGAATCCCTCTCGCGCGAGGAAGGCCGCCTCTTCGGTGGCGAAACACATGAGCCCTCGGAAGTCGTCGCCGCCGCGGGCGACGATACGCCGAATGAGCTCGACCACGCGCACCGACTTGGTGGCCATGCGCAGCGGCGTCCCGCGGCCCCGTATCATCTCCGCCACGCGATCGACGTTGCGCTCTAGCGCGTCGAGATCGACCAGGACCGCGGGTAGTCGGCGGTCGCGAAGTGCGGCGACGGCCTCATCGTAGGGGAGGGCAGACACGCGCTCAGCCAAGCCCGACCCTTGCCCGACGTCCAGCCATGTCGTAGCTCATCCCACAGGGAGATGGGGATGAGGCGTTTTGCGATCGTTGGGCTGCTGTCGTGCGTGTCGATGGGCTGCGGCGGCGGCGATGAGGTCGGCGCGACGGTGGCCATGGACTTCGCCACCGACCCTGCCGTCGACTTCTACGCCGCCCCCTTTCCCAGCGAGCACCACCGAGGCGCAGACCAGCGGGTGCTCATGTCCGGTTTCCCCAATCCAGACGAAACCCTCATCGTCGACCAGGTGCGCACCCTCGTCGAGGGCGCTGAAGGCTTCGCCACCACGGCCGGAATCTTCCTCCGCACCACGGCGCCCCTCGACCCGACATCGCTACCTTCGCTGCACACGTCGGTGACCGAGGCGGCCAGCGTCTACTTGCTCGACGTCGAGATGGGTCGACGCCATCCGGTGACGGTTCGGTTCGACCCCGACGCGGGCCCCCACGGGGGCCAGAACTTGCTGTCGGTGGTGCCTCTCCAGGGCGTACCGCTTCGCCCTCGCGCGGCCTACGCCCTGGTCGTCACCGACGAGGTCCGCGACGCCTCCGGGGTCGCGTTGTCGCGCGCGCCGAGCTTGCAGCAGCTGCTCGATGGGGAGCTGCCCGAGGGCCTCGGAGGCGACGCCGGCACGGTCTACCGCAGCGTCGCGAGCGTGCTCGACGGCCTTGGGCTGAGCGAGCACGCCGTGGGGCTCGCGGTTTTCACCACCTGGGACCCGCGGCAGCGCCTCATCGACCTCGTTCAGGCCGCCAAGCAGCAGCCCGTTCCCACCCTCGAGGCCCCCCTCGCTTTGCAGGAGACCTTCGACGACTACTGCGTCTACGAGGGCGTGCTGCAGGACATCCCGCTCTACCAGCAGGGCGAGCCGCCGTACCTCGAGACCGGAGGGGACATCCTCTTCGAAGATGACGGCACCCCCGTTCGCTTCGGCAGCGCCCGCGCGCGCATCGTCGTCACCATTCCGCGGGCGCAGATGCCGACCGACGGCTGGCCCCTCGCCACGATGATCCGCACCGGCGGAGGCGGCGACCGGCCGCTCGTCGATCGAGGCCAGCGTGCCGAACCGGGGGGAGAGGCCATCACCCCCGGCACCGGGCCTGCCCTCCAATTCACCCGGGCGGGGTTCGCCGGGATCAGCATCGACGGCCCCCACGGCGGTCTGCGCAACGTCACCGGAGGCGACGAGCAGTTCCTCGTCTTCAACATCCAGAACCCGGCCGCGCTCCGCGGCAATCTGTGGCAATCCGCGCTCGAGGTCGCCCTCATTCCCGAGATTGCGCGCACCCTCACCATCGACGTGGGCGGGTGCCCCGGCGCGGTGGCGTCGCTCGACGAGGCCAGCTTCTCGGAGGGACCGATGGCGCTCATGGGACACTCGATGGGCGCCACCATCGCCCCCCTCGTTTCTGCGGGTGATAGTCCCTTCGCCGCCTACGTACTCAGCGGCGCCGGAGGGAGCTGGATCGAGAACGTGGTGCACAAGCTGAGCCCCGTTCCCACCCGTCCCCTCGCAGAGCTTCTGCTCGGCTACACGAGTCTCGATCGCGATCTCCACGAGCACGATCCCTTCCTATCGATGCTGCAATGGGTCGGCGAGCCGGTCGACCCGCCCGTCTACGCGAGCCTTATGACCGGCGCACAGGTGCTCATGCTCCAAGGCATCGTCGATACCTACATCCTTCCCCCCATCGCCAATGCGACGAGCCTCTCGTTGAAGCTCCCCCTCGGTGGGGCGGCCCTCGACGAAGAACACCCCGACCTGAGCGAGTTTCGGCCCCTGCGCGACGTGCTCGTCTATGGCGCCGACAGCCAGGACGAGCTCCCGGTTCGGGGCAATGCAGGGGGCCTGACCCGCGTGGTGGTTCAGCATGCGGAAGGGCCCGTCGAAGACGGTCACGAGGTGGTCTTTCAGCTCGAGGGTCCGAAGCACCAATACCGCTGCTTCCTCGCGTCGTTGCTGACCGATACCGTGCCCCGCGTTCCCGTCGCAGCCACCAGCTCCGACGCACCTTGTGGCCCCTGAAAGAAGGACATCGTGTTCGAGCTCGTTTTTTACGGCGTCATCGCCGCCGTTGCTCTCGGCATTCTCGTTCCGCGCTACCTGCGAACGCAGAAGGCGCTCCGTGAACCCATTGGCGGTGACCAGTGCGTCGCATGTCAGTCCACGCAGGTGACCACCTTCGCCCCGGCCTGCTATCGGTGCGATGGTTGTGGGTTTCAATGGGGCGACGGCATGGCTCAGTTCGCCGCGCAGCAGCGAGCGGCCGAGGTGCAAAAGCTCGACCCCGAGCAGCGCAAGGCCTACATTCGCGCTGAGCTGAACGAGGCGCAAGCGCACCTCTCGGCCGCCGCCCCGCTCCTCGACCATGCGGGCAGCCAGCTCGGCGCGGATATCCTCATCGGGGGCGGCATCGGCACGGGCGACATGTACTCGCGCAATCGCACCGAGGGCATGGTGCAAGCCGCGCGCGAGCTAGGTCTCGCACAGAAGCGCATGAGCAATGCCGCCGCCGCGCACGGATACGCGGCTCAGCAGGAGAACCTCGACGTCGGCGGGCCGCTCTTGGCCTTCGATACGTTCTTCGACAGCTTCGTGGTCGATGCGCTTTCACATGGCCAGGTCAACGACCTCAAGCAGAAGCACGCGCGCATGAGCCAGATCGTGGCCCAGGCGAAACACGCCCTCGACGGCTGACCCGTCTGCGCGCGGTCAGTTGCCGCATTCGGCCAAGGCCGGGAGCGGGAAGAAGGCGGTGGAGAACTGGGTGTCGTAGTCCATCAACGCTTGGTTGAGCGCCATCTCGATGTCGGCGTAGGTCTGGTCGAACTTCTGGCTGTTGTCGTCGATGGCCACACACAAGAACTTGTTGCGGCCACAGATGTCGATGGCCTCGCAGCCCGGTGTCTGAGGCGCGGCGGGCTCGAGCTGGTCATCGCCATACATGACGCGGCCGTCGAGAATGACGAGGCGAACGTCGCGTGGTTCGGCGGCCACGATGGATCCGTAGGGGTCGTCGACATCGCCGCCGATGACCGTGATGTCGGCCTTGTAGCCTACGGTGAGGCTGCCGATCTGATTCTCGAGCCCGAGGGCCCTGGCGGCGTTCGAGGTGACCATCTCCACCAGCATCTGGGGGCTGAGGGTGTCGCTCCACTCCGTGTTGTCGACCATGTCGGCGAACTTCAGCTCTTCGAGCAGGTTGGCCCCGCCACCCATCGACCAGTCGGGTGACAGCGCTACGTTGATCCCCTTGGAGAGGGCCAAGGGGATGTCGGTGGTGGCGCTCAGATCGGTGCCGCCGCCGTAGAGGAAGACGTTGGAGCGGGGCGACCAGGAGATGTTCATGCCATTCATCCCCATCTCGGTGAATTCGGCGTCCCCGAAGGCGGTGGCGTGCACGAGGGTGGTGGCGGGATGGAAGAGGCAGCCCTCCGGCGTCGTGTCGGTACGGAGGTCCTCGTACTCGTTCAACGCCGTCTGGTTGATGCCCTCACCGCGGTGCGCCACGTAGGCGGCGGTGTTGCCCATGCCGATGTTGTCGCAGGCCGTTTGGGCCGATGCGTTGGAAGGCAGAATGGAGTGGACCCGCATCACGTCGGGGCAGCTCTGGGGAGGCCAGTTGCCGCAGAGGCCGTTGGCGGTGCCGTCGATGGTTCGGGCCACGGTGCGGTAGCACACGAGGTTGCCACCGTTTTTGGCCGCACCGAGCACCGAGGTCGTGCCGGCCACCAACGCCTTGAGCTCGCCGAACTTGTCCATCTCACAGGTGAGGTTGACCGGTGAGCCACCCTCTCCGTTGAGGTACTGTTTGGCATCGAGCACCTCGGCGTAGCCAGGCTCGAGGTTGGGGTTGGTCCAGTGGTCGCCGTGGGTCATCACCGGCGTCCAGTCCTGCTCGTCGAAGATGTCGAACAGGATGTGATTATGGCTGTCGATCATGCCGGGCATGATGATGCCGTTGGTCTGGATCACCGTCGCCGTGGCCGCCCCCGGCTCCGCGGAGCAGCTCGTGTCGACGCACGTGATGAGATCGTCTTCTACGAGCACCTCGCCCGCCATGCTGGTGTCGGGCGTGATGAGCCAGCCCTTGAGCAGAATGCGGTTGGCGTCGCCTTGTTGCTCGATGACCGCGTCGGGGCCCTGCATGCCGCCACCTCCGCCGGTGCCCCCCATGCCTCCCATGCCGCCGGTGCCGCCAGCGCCGCCCATTCCGCCATCGGCACCGCTTCCGCCCATGCCGCCTTCAGCGGTGCTGGTGGTTCCGCCGCCTCCTGTCGGTGCGGGGTCATCGTTGCCGCCTCCGCAAGCGATCAGGGCAGCAGAACAGCAGGCGAGGACGACGAAGGAACGCATGACTCGCCATGATATCCGTCGTTGCGCTGGGAAGAAGGGTCATGTGACGTCGCCGCCGAATCGTCACCTCCCAACGGGACTCTGGTAGCGTGGCGCCATGAGCCTCGACGAGCGGACCAGGGCCACGTCCGATACGACCACGTCCGCCGGGGTGCGAGCCGACGGTTGCGTCGGTGACGTGCAGCGCACCAAGCCGTTCCGCCCACGGCCCTACTCCCTCTTGGACGCGTGAGCCACCTGCGGGACGACAGCGACGCCGGGGAAGCCGTCACCATTCAGCTCCCCACCGGGGACGTGTCCATCACGAGCCCGGACCTCCACTTCGACGCTCGTTACCGCTTCGAGCAGCTCCTCGGTGAGGGGGGCATGGGTCGGGTCGCCCTGTGCCGCGACCAGCAGATCGGGCGCCAGGTCGCGATGAAGCTGCTCCACCCGCGGCTGCGCGAGGTGCCGGAGGGGGTGGGGCGCTTTCTACGCGAAGCGCGCATCCAGGGTCAGCTCGAGCATCCCGCCATCGTTCCCGTCTACGACCTAGGCCTCGCCCCGAGTGGCGACGCCTACTTCACCATGCAGCAGGTGCGCGGACCCACCCTCGAAGAGGTCCTGCGCGAGCCGGGACGAGCACCGACGGGCATGGGGGAGCGAGGCTTGCTCGCAGCTTTCAGCCGAGTGTGCCTCGCGGTCCACTACGCCCACGAGCACGGGGTGCTGCATCGGGACCTCAAGCCCGAGAACATCATGCTCGGTAACTTCGGGGAGGTCTTCGTTCTCGATTGGGGGATCGCACATTGCCGCGACGAGCAGTCGTCGCAGCCGGCGGTGCTGCTCGACGTCACGCGTCGGCGTGAAGGCACGGACCCCGGCGAGCTCATGGGCACGCCCGGCTACATGTCCCCGGAGCAGGTGCTCGGCGATCCGGAGCTCATGGGCCCGGCCTCCGACTGTTATGCCCTCGGCACCATCCTCTTCGAGGTCCTCACGCATCGTCCGCTGCACGATGGGGCCAAGCTCCAGGCCGTGCTCGCCTCGACCGTCGTGGACGTCGGCGAGCGCGTGGCCGAGACGTGTCGGATCGCGGGGGCGCCCCCGGAGCTGACGGCGCTGTGCATCGAGGCTTTGGCGCTCGACCCTCGCGAGCGCCTCTCCGACGCTCGGGAGATCCATCGACGGGTCGAGGCCTACCTCGACGGCGAGCGAGACGAGAGCCGCCGCCGCCGCCTCGCCCAGCAGCACGCCGAGGAAGCGGCGAGCCTCGCGTCCGTGTCTCGTGACCTCGAGGGCCGACGCGATGCGATGCGCGAGGTCGGCCGTGCCCTCGCCCTCGACCCGGGGCATCCGCGTGCCCTCGGTGTGCTCATCGAGCTCTTGCGGGAACCGCTCCTCGAGGTGCCGGGCGAGGTGGTTGCCGCCGAAGAGGACGCGCGCCGAGCACGTCTGATCGCCATGGGACGGGCGGCGCGCTGGGTCTACTTCGGTATGCTCACACTGCTGCCACTGACCATGGTGATGGGGGTCATTTCCTACGCGAAGGTCCTGCCCTTTTTCGTGGCCATGCTCGTGGCGGGGGCGCTCATCCAGCGCGTCGTCACGCGGCCGTCGGACCTCCTGCTGCGCCTCGCCTTCGTCGTGACGGTGCTCGGGTGCTCCTTCACCGCCTACGTCTACGGAGCGATGATCTTGATGCCCGCCGGGGTGGCGACCAACGCCATCCTCTACGCCATGGTGGTGTCGCACCGGGAGCGCCGATGGATCTACCTCGGCTGTGCGGTCGCCATCGCGGTGCCCTTCGGCCTCGAGCTCGCTGGCGTCACCCACGCCTATGCCGACACGGCGGAGGGCATCGCGATCCTCGCGCCTGCCCTCGGAGGCGGGGTCACCGCCATGCTGATGCTGGGGTTCGTCGCCACCCTCGTGCCCGTGATGGCCGCGATCTTCGCCATCTGCGTCTTTCGGGACGCCCTCGGTCGCGCTGAACGCGAGGTGATCCTGCGCGACTGGCACCTCCGCCAGATGGTCGGCGGCGAGCCGCCCTCCTCCCGTCATTGGCCCATCCGATCTCCGCGGGAAAGCTGACTCAGGGGCAGGCTAGGGAGCGACGGCGTCGCTGGGCTTCGCTTGCAGTTCGACTCACGGCGGGGGACCAGCGGTCGAGCAGTGCATCGTAGGTGCGGCACGCGCCCAGACGGTCGCCTTGCGTTTCGAGTGCCCGGCCGAGCTCCAGCTCGGCCCGACCGTAGAGGATGGGCCACTTGAAGCGCCGACACTCGTTCACCGCCTTTTCGAGCCATGGGACGGCTTCGTCTACCCGACCCGCCGTCAGCAGCACGTGACCCTGCAGGGCCGTGATGTACGAGAGTGGCGCGAACGCGGGCGGGGCTCCTTCGGGGGCCGCTTCTAGGGCGACGCGTGCGCTCGCCTCGTCGTGGGCAAAGGCGGCCTCTCGATGGAGCCAAGCAACCGCGGGGTCTCGAGGGGCTCCCTCCGCCAACCAGCCCGCACGCAGTTCGTCGTGCTCATCGCGCTTCGCCACCCGGAGCGCTTCGAGCATGGCGGGGACCGCGTCGAGCCCCAGCTTCAGTCGCTGCGCACCGGTGTTCTTGATCCACGCTTCACGGCGGTGGAGGTAGTCGAGCGCATAGCGCGCCGCCGCGTCCGAGGTCGAGGTCTCGAGTAGGATCAGCACCCGCAGGGTAGCCGCCTCACCACGTCGCGACTCGTCGCGGTCGGTTACCGCTTCGTCCCAGGCATCGAGTGCCGCGAGGGCTTGGGAGAAGGACCCGCGATGGGCGAACCACTTCGCACGTTGCCGGTGCCAGCGCCAAGCGGGGCCGATGCGTTGAAGCTCGACCGTGACTTCGTCGATGGCGGGTGCGCCCGCCTTGGCGGCGGCGAGAGCGAAGGCGTAGCGCTCCAAGGTATCGGGGGTCTTGGCGTCGATGGCGCGTAGCTGTTCGATGTCCCGACGGTGGGCGTCGCAGCGCCCCTCGGACGCGAAGAGAATGCTGCGCAGCATTCGGCATGTGTGGGCGATGGTGACGCGGTCCAGGCAGCTGTCGAAGCTAGCCTGGGCGGCCGTGAGGTCGCCCGCCACGGCTTGAGACTCGCCTAGGAACTGCCACGCCCAAGCGAAGGCGGGGTCGAGCTCAGTCGCACGTCGGAACGCTTTTCGACCTGCATCCTTCTCGCCGTTGGCGCTCAGGGCCCAGCCCCGCAGAAACCAAAACTCTGCGTCCTCCGGAAAGGCCTCCACGGCTTCGTTGGCGCGCTCGAGCCAGGTTTTCGCGTCACGAGGCTGCGACAGCACCATGGGCTGGACCATGGCGAGGTAGCGCCTGTCGCGCACGCTCAGCTTCTCTGCGAACCGAATGGCTTCGGTCGCGTGTGCGCGCGCGGCGTCGGGCTCGAAAGAGAAGCGGCGCACCGCGAGGCGCATGTGTGCCGCCGCAAGGGTTGGGTCGAGCTCGACTGCGCGTTGCAGTGCGTCGAGGTTTCGCTCGCCGCTCCGGTAGCCTTGAAGGCCCTGGCGATAGGCGGCCAAGGCCTCTTTGTGCTCCGTCTTTGGTGGGGGGAGGTCGGTGAAGGCCCGGATGGCCGTATTCGTCGGGGTGGTCGTGGCCGGCGCTCTCTGGCGCCGCAGGAACAAAGCGATGCCGATAGCAGCAGCAAGAAGCGCCAACGCGGCGCCCAAGAGCCGATATGAGCCGCCGGTGGCCCGCGCGTGGGCGGGGGCGGCGTCCGGCGGGAGTGTGCCCCGTGGCACGACGAGGGTTTCTCGTGCACCTGTGAACGCCGCCTCCAGCGCTCTTGCCGCGTCATCGATGGTGGGAAAGCGCTGGTCGGGGTCCTTCTGCATCGCCCGGGCTATGACGTCCGAGACGATCGGGTCCACCCGTGGCCGAACCTCGGCGGCGGTTGGCGGGTCGGATTCGAGGACTGCAGTGAGGGTCTGCAGGACGCTGCCCTCGGGCCACGGAAGCCGCCCTGTGAAGAGCTCATAGGCGACCACGGCCCAAGAGAACTGGTCGGCGCGACCATCGAATGGAAGCTGCGCGAGCTGCTCGGGGGCCATGTAGCTGGGAGTGCCGATGATGGCGCCTTCGTCCGTGAGGGTCTCCCACCCCGCGCCGAGCTCGGTGTCGTGTTGGTGGACGATGCCAAAATCGAGGACCTTGACCGTACCATCCGGAAGGACGTGAAGGTTCTCGGGCTTGATGTCGCGGTGCACGATCCCTGCGGCGTGCGCGGCTGCGAGAGCAGACGCGGTCTGTTGGAGCCAGCTCACGGCATCGCTCTGAGACACACGTCCCTGCCCGAGGTGCGCCGCCAACGACCTCCCTTCGAGGAACTCCATGGCGATGCAGAGTTGACCTTCGAGCTCGGCCACGTCGTAGATCCGCACCACGTTTGGGTGGTCGAGCTTGGCAGCGGCCTTGGCTTCGCGCCGCATGCGCTCGGCCGCAGTGCCGCTTCGGTCTCCGTGAAGCATCACCTTGAGCGCAACTGGTCGCTCCAGCGCAGTGTCGAAGGCTCGGTACACGGCGCCCATGCCACCGCGTCCCAGCATCCCGTCGATGCGGTAGCGGCCGAGCTGTGCCGGAGCCTCCATGAGGGATCCTACATCGAACCGCGTGGCACGTGGAGGACTCAGGCGACGGGTCGCCAGAGGAGCGCGAGTCGTGTGATGCCGATGTCGCCCTTGGTGGGCTTGACCTTCTTCGACTCCACGGGCGCATCGAGGGCTCCCGTGGTGAGCGCCGCCATCTCGTCCTCGAGGGCACGTTCGAGGTCGAGCAGCTCCTGCCGCAGGGCGGTCAGGTCTTCTTCGGCCCGCTGCACGTCGCCGCCCTCACGCGACGTTCTAGCGGCGCCCCGCATCGCTTGCTTGGCGCCGCTGAGGTAGCGCTGTCGGCCGAAGATGGAGCCGACGACCGTGGCACCGATGTCGAGAGCGGTCCCGAAGCCGGCGTAGCGTTGCTGTGCCTTCTGCTGTTCGACCTTTTGCTGCGCGTTGCGGATCCGCTCTTCGAGCCGCCGCAACTTGGGGGCGTAGCTGGCGCGGAGCTTCTCCTGCTTTCGGTCGCGCTCCTCGCGGAGCACGAGCTCGGCCCGCGCCGTGAGCTGCTCTGCACCTTCGCCGTAGCGGGACCACATGCGAAGGGAGCGGCAATAGAAGACGGGCATCGATTCATGCCGGTAGAGGTGGTCCTTCAGCTCCCTCTCCAGCCCCTTCACCCGGTCGTCGTCGAGAGGGCCGAGCGGCCCGAACTCGGCGTCGGCCAGCGGATCCGTGCTCAGCGAGAGGTGCTCGAGTCGCTGCCAGGCGGCGTCCTTCCAGGCGACGCGACCGTTCTTGCCCGTGGGGAAGGGCACCACCAGCGTCGGCTCCAACCACCGATCGAGCTCGGCGTGACGGTGCGTGTAGTGCAGGGTGACGGTGGCCAGGAGGTGGGGCTGGTAGGTGACCGGACCGGTGACGGTGGGGGCGAGGAAGAGCTCCTCGATGCCGGCGTTGATGACGGGGCGCGGGGATGTCTTGGCTGGAGCCGTCGTGGGGGCGGCGGTGGCGAGGGGGGCCGGTGGCGCGCCGGCGAGGGCGAGGGCGGGGTTCGGCGGCGCATCCGCGGGCTGACACAAGGCCGCCGTTTGCTCGCGGGTGAGCGGACCCCTGAGGTACGACAAGGCCCAGCGCGTGCGGAAGCGTACCGGTTCTTGCTCGTGCACGTTGTGGAGGTAGAAGTGGCGCCCGGGAAGCCCCGCGATCTCCGCCTCGACCGCTTGGCGGTCGAAGCCCTCCGCGCCCGCCCCTTCGAGACCGTCGAGCACGCGGGCGAGGTCGCGTTGGGTCTGAAGCCGGCCCAGCATCCAGGTTCCGCAGTTGCTCAGGCCCTTGTAGTCGAGGTCGACGGGGTTCTGGGTGGAGAGCAGGATGCCGAGGCCGAAGGCGCGAGCCTGCTTCAACAGGGTGAGCATGATGCGCTTGCTCGGCGGTTCGGAGACCGGCGGGAAGAAGCCGAAGACCTCGTCCATGTAGAGGAGTGCGCGCAGGCTCGAGGTGCCTGGCTGACGACGCATCCAGGTGAGCACCTCGCCGAGGAGGCTGGTGACGAAGAACATGCGCTCTCGGTCGGACAGGTGCGCGATGGAGAGGATGCTGATCCGCGGCTTGCCGTCGGGGCTTCGGAGCAGGCGATCGATGTCGAGCGGCTCTCCTTCGAGCCAGGCCGCGAAGGATGGCGACGCGAGCAGGTTGTTCAGACGCAGCGCCAGCTTCTGGCGGTCCTTGGCCGAGAAGAAGGTCTCGAGGTCGAGCACCCCGACATGCGTGACGGGCGGGTCCATCACGGCACGGACGAGGCCTCCGAGGTCGAGGGTGCGCCCTTCCTTCCACGTGGCGTCGAGAATGAGCGAGAGCAGGATGTGCTCGCGGCTCTGCACGGGGTCCGCTTCGAGGTCGAGCAGGCTGAGCAGCCCGGAGACGGTGCCGTCGATGCGCTCGCGGGTGGCGTCGGCGTCGGTCTCGGGACCGGGGGGGGCGAGTGACCCCAGCAGGGAGAGGGGCCGACCGGCGGCGCTCCCGGGCGTGAACATGACCACATCGGTGGTGGCGCGAAGCCGCGCGATCCGGCTCCCGTCCTGGCCACTGCGCGCGAGGCCTTCACGCCACTGCTGTGCGACCGCCGCTGCGTGTTGCTCCGACGTGCGGCCGTGACGGGAGGCCTCTCCGGCGTCGACCCAAGGCGCGAAGTCCTCGGGCCGCAGCTCGGGGAAGGTGAGCATGAGGTTGCCGAGGTCGCCCTTGGGGTCGATGCAGATGGCTCCGATCCCGTCGATGGCGGCTTCCTCCAGGAGCGAGATGCACAGGCCCGTCTTGCCGCTGCCGGTCATGCCCACGCACAGGCCGTGCGTGGTCAGGTCCTTGGCTTCGTAGAGGACGGGGTGGTTCTCGTTGCCTGGCTCGGTGCGGTGACCGAGGTAGAAGGCAGCGAGCTTTTCGTAGGCCTCGGCGGTCAGCGTCATGGGCCTCAGCCTCCGAGGAGCTCCAGATGGGCCAGGGCCCTACAGGTCTCGCTGATCACCCGCATGAGGCGCAGGCGCTGGGTGCGGATCGCCTCGTCGTCGTGCATCACGAGCACCTCGTCGAAGTAGGTCGCAAGCAGGGGCGCGAGTCCGGCCAGCTTGCCGAAGGCCTCGGCATAGGCGGCTTCGGCCGTGAGGCGCTCGATGTCACCTCGTACCGCAGCGAAGGCATCGAAGAGGGCGACCTCGGCGGCTTCGGTGCCGCGCTCCGGTTCTCCGTCGGGGGCATCTTTGGCGATGTTGCTCGCCCGCTTGAACACCTCGCCGAGCTTGGCCCGCACCTCGGCGTCGAGACCTTCGAGGGCCTGCGCGCGGGCGCGAGCGTCGAGCGGTCGGTCGGCCGCGGCGCCGAGGGCGGCGTCGACCACGTCGAGAGGCAGGTCGGCCCCGAGGAGGCCACGAAGTCGATCGCGGAAGTAGCCGCCGAGCTTGTCGACCAGCGCGTCCTCGTCGAGGTCGAGCTCTACCCCGGAGAGGCAGCCGTAGGTGCGCCGGAAGGTCTCGGACAGGGGCAGGTCGAGGTCACGCCCGAAGAGCGTGCGCAAGCTCCCGATGCAGGCGCGCCGCAGGCCGTAGGGGTCGGTGGCGCCGGTGGGAGAGAGGCCGATGGCGAAGCAACCCACGAGGGTGTCGAGGCGGTCGGCCAGGGCCACGAGGGCGGCGGCATCGGTCGGTGCGACGTCGTCGCTCGCGCCCTTGGGGGCGTAATGGTCGGCGATGACCTCGGCGACGGCGGCCGGCGTGTCGGCGGCGAGGGCATAAGCACGACCGACGTGACCCTGCAGGCCGGGGAACTCGCCGACCATCCAGGTGACGAGGTCGTTCTTGCACAGGCCTGCGCCCTGACGCGCGATGGCGACGGTGTCGTCGTCGGCACCCACGAGCTGGCCGAGGGCTGGAACCAGGGCCTCCATGCGCTCCACCTTCTGGAGAATGCTCCCGAGGCGATTCTGGAAGACGATGCCCGCGAGGTCTTTCTTGCGGTCGTTGAGCGGGGTCTTGAGGTCTTCGCGGTGGAAGAACTGCGCGTCGGCGAGACGAGCCCGCATGACGCGGTCGTTGCCGATCGCGATCTTGTCGGGGCGCTCGGCGGTGTTCACCACGGCGAGGTAGTTCGGCATGAGCTTGCCCGCTTCGTCGCGCAGCCCGAAGTAGCGCTGGTGATCGCGGGCGACCTCGAGGATCACCTCTTCTGGCAGTGCGAGGAAGGCGTCGTCGAAGCGGCCGATCACGACCTGCGGATCCTCCACGAGGGATAGGTTCTCACCCACCAAGAAGTCGTCTTCGATCAGGGTGCCGCCGGCTTTTTCGGCCGCGGCCGCGAGGCGGTCGCGCATCACCTGGGCCCGCTCCGTGGGGTCGACGAAGACGCGAGCCTTACGAAGGTGCTCGACATAGTCCCCGGGCTGCTTCAGCTCGATGGCTCCGGGGTGGAGGAAACGATGGCCGTAGGTGGTACGGCCTGCGTCGAGGCGCTCCATCGCGACCGGCACCACCTCGTCGTCGAGCAGGGCGAGCAGCCACCGAAGCGGACGCCCGAAGGCGAGGTCACCGTCGCCCCAGCGCATCGACTTGCGAAAGGGAATGGCGCTGGTGACGCTCGCCAGCGCCGAGGGGAGGAGGGCAGCCGCGGGCTGGCCCTTCTCCTTGCGCACACCAGCGAGGTACTCACCCTTGTCGGTCTCCTTGCGAATGAGGTCTTCGACGGCGACGCCGACCTTCTTTGCGAAAGCCTCGGCGGCCTTGGTGGGGGCCCCATCCTTGAAGGCGATGCGGGTGGGGGGACCCAGAACCTCTTCTTCGAGGTCATCCTGCTGGGTTTGCAGGTCGCGTACGACCACGGTGAGCCGCCGCGGCGTACCGAGGGCGGTGATCCCGCCGTAGCTGAGGCGCAGCTCCCCGAGGGCGTCGGCCACGAGCTTGGGGAGCGCGGAAAGCGCCCCTTCGACGAAGGACGAGGGCAGCTCTTCGCAGCCCATCTCGTAGAGAAGATCGGTCATGGCAGGGTATCGGCCAGCTGGTAGCTCCCGGGCTGGTCTTTTCTTGCGGCGAGCCAACCGGCGGCGCGAAGTGCGCCGGCGGCGAAGAGGTCGCGGCTGATGGCGCGATGGTTGATTTCGATGCGGTCGTGGGGACCGATGAGGTGAACGCTGTGGTCGCCGATCACGCCGCCTCCGCGTACGGCG
>JAUHZF010000238.1 GCA_030426145.1 Polyangia bacterium | reverse complement strand
CAGCGCTGCTGCTCGAAGCCGAATTGCTGCTCGAGCGAGGCAACCGCCAGGACGGCGTGGAGGTACTCCAGCAGGTGCTCGCGCTCAACCCCATGTCCGCTCGGGCGTGGCGTCTGCTCGGGGACACGAATGTGGACGGGCTGAATGTGGACGGCGCTGCCGCCGTCGCCCGTCGCCTCGAACTGAATGTCGAGCGGATGTCGCCCGACCGCTCGATGCCCTCGCTCGACGCCGAACTCATCCGTGCCCGACGCTGGATGCGCGAGAACGACCCGGACCGAGCCGCTGCGTTCCTCGCACGCGCTCGGGCGTGGTACCCGCGGAGCCGCGACGCCGCGGCTTTGCACGCAGGCATCGAAGCGATGAGCTACGACGAGACCCGCACCGAGCGCGCGATCGCCGGGTTCGAAGAGCTCTCGCCAGGATCGCCGCTCGCGCTGCTGCGGGTCGGCGAATCGCTCTCGGAGCGCCGGCAGTACGGCGAGGCCGCGGCGTACCTGCGCAGGGCGATCGAGCTCCAGCCCAACGACCCGCGAGGGCACGCCGAGCTTGGCCTGCTTCTGGTCCAGGCCGCGAAAGACCGGGAAGCACTGAGCGCTCTGCAGCGTGCACAGGAACTCGATCCATTCAACGTCCGTGTCGCCAACAGCATCAAGCTGCTTACCGATCTGAGGGGCTGGACCACCTTCGAGAGCGATTTCTCCGCCGCACCGATCTTGCCATCGATCTGGGAGACCCGTGCCGCGAGATAGGCGCCGACCAGTGACGTGTCGTCTTTCCACTGGTCCGCGAGGCCCTTCAGGGCAGCCAGGGCCTTCGGGTCCCGGTGGATCTCGGCGAGCAGCGCCTGGGCGTACTCGAGCGCTGCGCCGGCTTTACGTCCGCTGAGGGCGTAGGCCACGCGCCGCGCTTGAACGGTCTGTTGAGGGGTCGTCTCTTCTTCGCCGTGGAGCGACCGCCAGAAGCTCACGATCTCGGGGCACCAGGTCGCGCCCGCGCGGGCCCGCTTGGCCTTGTCGCGCGCCGCGCTCGCATAGAGTGCCACCATGCGGGCGAGGCAGATACGCGGCTCACCCACGATGATGGAGTCGGCGACCTTGGACGCCTCGTCGTCGTTCGAGGTCGCGCGGGCCAGGGCTTCGGCGACCTTTACGATGGTCTTGGCGCCCTCGTCGGGAGCAGATGCGGCTTTGGCCGCGAGGTCTGCTGGCGGCACCTCGGCGCCGCCAGCCATGGTGAGGCGGGCCGTGCGCAAGGGCTCTGGCACCCCCGCGAGCAGCTTCTCGAAGCCCGGCACGTCGTCTCCGGCGCGTCGCATCGGACCGGCGCAGTGGTTGTTCATCACCGAGGCGGCGGCCGACGGGTGCTTCTTCACCATCGTGCGGCAGAGCTCGAGCGGGTCGGGGGCCGCGTCGATGGAGAATCCGAGGCGCATGACGTCCCGGAAACATGCGCCGTCGGGGCATGACCAGAAGAGCGAAGATAGGGCGGCGGGGAGCTTGGCCACCGGTTTCAGACCCGCGGCCTCGGCGGCGGCTGCGGCGGCGTCCGAGGTCGCGACCTGGAGGCTCTCGTGGGTGGCCTTGCCGGGAGGTCCGAGCGGGGCGTCGCCGGTCATGAGGCGGATCTCGACGGTGAAGGCACCACGGCCGACGGTCACCGTGCCGTCGAGCCACCCGGTCGCGTTCTTGGCGGCCGCCACCGTCTTCTCCCGATGGTCGGTGCTGTACGGCGAATCGCCGTCGCCGGCCTGAGGCTCGAGTCCCATCAGCACGGCGGGGGAACGATGGTGTTCGAAGTCGCGCCCCGTGTACGCGAAGAAGGTCTCGCAGGCGACCGAACCCGCGGCGGCGCCGAGCGGGCCGGCGTCGTCGACCGGCTCGGGCCCAACGGCGAAGATGGGACACGCGAGGGTGGCCTCGTCGGAGGTCAGCGCCGCGACGGGGCTCTGGTTGCTCGCCGTCGGGGCCGGGCCGGTTCCGTCACGCGTGCCCTGGCCCTTCCAGATGACGAGCCCGGCCACCACCGCGAGGATGGCGCCGCCGACGAGCGGCATCGGCAACGAACCCTTGGCTGGCTCTGGCTCCGACGCCTTCGCGTCGGGCTCCGGCTCGGGCTCGGCGTCCTCGGGCTCCGCTTCGTCTGCCTCGGGCTCCGCTTCGTCTGCCTCGGGCTCCGCCTCGTCTGCCTCGGGCTCCGCCTCTTCGGGGGTCGAAGCCTCCTCGTCTTCGTTCGGGGCGTCGGCCGTCCCTTCGGCTTCCGTCTCGTCCTGCTCGGGGCGGTCCTCTTCGTCCTCGGCTGCCACGGAACGGGGGTTTACCACGGTCACCCTCTGGCGGTGGTCGTGGTCATGCTTCCGTCGTCATCGAGAGGTCGGCGAGCATCCGGCGCCATCGTGCGACCCTTGGGTCGCGGCTGAATCGCGTGACCGCCCGCGTCAGCAGCGTCTGCGCCTTGTTGTGGCGGCGGAGCTCGAGGTGAGCGAAGGCAGCGGCGAGCAGTCGGTCGGCGTCCATCTCCTCCTCGTCCTTCTCCACCCTGCGGGGCCGGCTCCTTCGAAGCAGTCTCAGGGCAAAGGAGGCTTCACCCATCTCGGCGAGGACGCGTGGGGTGGTGAAGAGGGTCGGCACCCCATGTCGCCTGAGGCTGCCCCGAAGGTGACGCTCGTAAAAGCGACGTGCTTCCTGGGTGGCTCCGGCGTCCCATGCGGCAGTGAGAAGAGACTCCCGCGTGAACCGATCCAGGTCGGCGATCGTGGTGGCCACCTCGAGGAGCGGCGGGAGCAGGTCGTCGCGTCCCAAGTTGCGCACGAGGGTCGCGACGAGGGGAAAGGACCGCGCGTCGACGAACCCCTGGCCCAGGACATCGTCGAGCAGGCTTCTCAAGGCGAGGGGCGCGATGACGCGCAGGCGCTCCTCGAGCTCGCCCCCACGCTCGAGCTTGGCGAAGCGCCCCGTCAGGTCGATGGGGCCGTCGTCGTACCAATCTTTCGCCACCAGGCGCGTGACCCGTCCCTGGTGCACGAGCTCGGTTCCCATCGCGTCGGCCAGCTCGCGCGCGAAGGCGAGAACCATCGCCCTGAAGTCGACGTCGGGATGATGGCAGTAGGGGTGAAAGGCGAGCAGCTTGCCCGTGTCGGTGATGGCGAGCAGGCATCGCCCCAGCACCTGCCCATCTTCGAAGCGCGCGAAGAGCACCCGCTTGTTGAGGTCGGCTGCGTTGGCCACGGTGGAGAAGAAGTTCACATCGCCGGGCGACAAGCAGGTCCCGAAGTAGTGGCCCATGCGGAAGATCTCGACCGGGTCCCGTTCGAGCTGGAGGAAGATCTCACCCCGTGCGTGCTCGTGACGAACGACTCCGGGCCCATCGATCCACGGGGCCGTGTCGAGGCCTTCGCGCGCGAGGCGCTCGGCAAAGCGCCGGTTGGGGGCAGCGTCGCGGAGGTCCCATGGAACGGGGCCACTGCGCACGGCGAGCAAGCGGAGGGCGAGGCGCCGATCGCCTGCATCGAGCTGCATGAGGTGCGGCCACAGGTCGGTCAGGGGGGGCTCGCTCAACCAGCTCGGCACCTGTGAGAGCCGCAGCTTTTGGCCAAGCGCCGCATCGAGGTGTTCGCTCAACGTGCGCTCCCACCGCGCGAAGGTGTGACGGTCGGCGGCTTGATCGAGCTTGCCGAGGAGGCGCAGGAGCTTGGTGTCGCTCATGCCTTCGACCGTGTGGGGCTCCCGGTCGAGGGCTCGACGTCGTTCGAGCTGCCGCGCGAGCCGGACCTGGAGCCGTGCCGGATCCGGCGCTTGCTCCATGCGCTGCCGCAGGGCGGCGATCTCGCTGTCGAGCTTCTCGGGACGTGGGAAGGCTCGACCGAGAATTTGCTCTGCGGTCTTGCGCGGATCGGGGTCGACGGCCTGCAGGCGGCGCAGAGGGCCTCTGAAGAGGCGCGGGTAGATGCGCATCCACGGGCGAGCTCGCGCGGGGACGGGGACCTCGAGGTCGGGACACGCAGCCCCGAGTGCGGCCAGCGCGTCGCGCCGGCCGGCAATGCGCATGGCCGCGCGTGGGTCGCCCCGCAACACCATACGCGCGAGCAGTGCCCGGCTCTGGTCGGGCAAGGTCGCGAGGGAAGCGACTGGGGTTTCGTCTTCGTCGAGGTCGGCCGCGAGCTCGTGCTCGGACAAGCTCTTCACCAGGGCGACGAAGGTATCGCGGTCGTTGGTGAGGGCGTGGGCGAAGTGCAGCCAAGCGTCGAGGGCGTGGTGGCCGAGTTTCGATGCCGACACGTGTGTGACGAGCGCCTGGCCGCGGTCGAAGACCCAGTCGGCATCCGGCACCCGTCGGGCGAGACCGAAGGTCGCGCGGTCGAGACCATGGTCACGAAAGCCTTGGGCTGCGCGCGCCGCATCCATCTCGTACCAGCGCCGTACGGCGCCGTAGTACGCCTCCGCGAGCTTTGGGGCGTCGTCCTCGAGACGTGAGTCGACGGCGCGATAGGTGCGGCCGGTGGGCGCATTCGGTCCCACGAGCATGGCCTGCCAGGGTGCGACGGCGTCGGCGGCAGAAGCCAGACTCAACAGCCGGCGGCTGGTCTTGATCAGGGCCCCAGCGCGCTTCTTGCCACGGCGCGGGTGCTCGACGAGCGCATCGGTCGCCAACGCCGCGAGGCCTGCGCGCGGCGCCATCCCGGCCACGTATTCAGGCCAGGTTTCGACGCCCTCCACGAGCAAGGCGAGGGCAGGCGTCGGCAGCGCGAGCCCACGACGAAGGGTGTGCCGCCACCCCGCCCAGGCGGCGATGGGCGGGACCTTGCCACGGTGGGCGAGCACCTCCTCGCGGAGCGCCGGCACCGCCGCGTCGTCGCGCTCGCGTCGGACCGCTCGCGCGAGGGCATCGTAGACGGCGTACCAATGGGTCCAGGCTTCGGCGAGGGCGCGGGGACGCAGGCCGTCGACGAGCGCGACCCCCAATCGACGTCGCTTCGCGTCGCGATCGGAGAGCGCCAACGTGAGGCTGTCGAGGACTTCGCGCGCGAGTCGTGCGCTGGGGCGCCCCGGTAGCTTGAGGCGCCCTTTGCTGGTGCTGGGGTAGGGTGGAGGCGCGAGGGGAGGCCCGACGGGGCCGGTGAGCGCGTGGAGCAAGCGTAGACCGGGCCGGTGCCCCTCCTCGACCGCGACCTGGAGCACGCGCAATCCCCAGAGCACGGCGGTCTCGCTCTGGTCTGACAAGAGCTCCGTGGGCCAGTGTTTGGCGAGGGCGCCGAGCCGACGCATGGCTTGCTCCGCCTCGTCGGGGTGCCAGCCGTAGACCCACCGCGCGAGGGTTGCGGTCTGTCGTAGCGACCGCGATGCGGCGCGCTCGAGCGGCGCTGCGTGGCGCTCGGCGCGTGGCGGCCATCGCGGCGGTTCGGGCGTGTCCCGTTTCAGGACGTCGAGCCGTTGGGTGACGCATGCCAGCCATTGGCTGGGCGAAAGACCGAACTGACGCGTGAGCGCGTCGGGGGCCTCGCGAACGAGGGTGCGGGCCGCGCGCGTGGCCTGGCTCAAGGCGTGACCGTCGAGCGCGGGCAGGTCTTCGATGGGCTCGCCCGGGGCGCCGAGCTCGTGCCACGCCCCGCGGTGGGGATAGGCGCGCAGCCACCGCAGCGGTCCGCGCATGGCGGCACGCACCATCGCGCGGCCGCTGGGCTTCTTTCTGCGGCGATGCTCGCGGCTCATTCTTGCGTGGGGGGGCGGGTCGAGCGAATCCCATGCTCGCGCGTCAGCGCGCGCTCCTGAAGGGCGAGGGCGCCACGCGCGAGCCCGCGCAGCATCTTGATCCCCATGTCGGGATAGTCCTCGAAGACGTCGTAGAGGTTCGTGCTGCTGAGCTTGAGGGCCACCGTGTCGACCTCGGCGTGCAGATCGTACCAACGCGGGAGGTGACCGAGGTCATCGAGGCCTCCGACGATCCATCGTGAGGTGAACGGCTGCGGGTCGGCGTCGGGTGGCGTCGCCACCACCCGGCCGGATACGATCATCAGCGAGTGATTGGCCGGGGAGCCCCGCCGCCAGATCTGCTCTCCTGCTTCGTAGGAGACCTCGTGGGCGCCTTCGGCGAGCTCGAGCAGCGCTTCGATGCTGACGTCTTTGAAGTTCTCGGTCGCGCGCAGCACGAACATCCTGTCGACCAGCGTGAGGCCTCGGGCCGTGGGGTAGTCGGGGTGAACCGTTCCCGACACGGCCACGCCGCCCTGCTTCTCTTGCAGCCCGCGAAGGGTGCGCGCGAGGGCGCCGAGCACGCCCACGATGAGGTTGTGGTTGTCCTCGAACAGCTCGTCCATCTCCTCGGCGTCGAGCTCGAGGGCAAAGACGTCGCTGCGGGCGACCGCATGTGCACCACGTGGATCGCGGGAGAGGGCGGCGACGCCACCCACCGAGGTGCGATTGGTGAAGGTGCCCACCGAGAGGCCATCGAGGAACATCTCCACCACTCCGTCGATGATGAGGAAGATGCTCATGGCGGGTCGGCCGGGCTCGAGCATCGTCTCTCCTTTGCGAAAGACGCGCTCGGTGACGAAGGAGGCGAGGATCGCGAGCTCGGCCCCGGTCAGCTCCGAGAAGCCGGGCAGGCTCTTGAGGATGAGGGAGCGCTGAACCGCCGACACGCGCGGCTGGCCGTCGGAGTAGGCGCTGAGGTCAACGCGCATGGTGGCTCTCGGTGAGGGTCATTCGGCAGGGGAGGGTTCGGGGATGAGGCCGGCGACGGACCGGGCAGCCGGAGCCACCTCGCCGAGCACGTCGCTGGTGCGCGCCGCATCGTCGATCAAGGTCGTCAGCTCGTCGAGGGCGAGCTCTTCGACGTGGTAGCTCACGATCTGCCGCAGCGCTTCGCTCGGGTCGCTCAGCATGTCGCGGAGGATGTCGGCATAGACGCGGCTCAGCTTGCGCAAGGGTTCGGGGGCACCTTCGCTGTCGCGTACCTCGCGCGTCGCGACCTCTACGTCGCGTCGGCTGGGCGGGTCGTAGAAGGCCTGGGCCTCTTTCAGCCTTTGTCGAGGCGCGCTGTCGGCCACCATGGCGAGCACGCCCTCGCGCAGCGGCGACGGAACCACGTGGTGCAGAAGCTCGCGGCTGCTCGCCTGGGCCTTGCTGCCGCCGCCCTTGAGGGCGTCGTAGATGATGCGAAACTCCTCCCGCGGCTCGATGACGTGAAGGAGTCGGAAGACCTCTTGCACCGCACGCTCTTGTTTCTCCTCGAGGAAGGCCACCAAGAGCTCGGTCGAGGGGGTGATCCCGGCTTGGGTCCGGGTGGCCACGCGCCCGACCGCGAGCCGCCAGTTCAGGGCGCGAATCCCATTGCGCATCGTTTGGCGCGCCTGCTCCAGGGCGCGCTCCCGGTCGACGTCCAGCTCTGGGCGGTCGAGGCGGAGTCGGCCGAGGCTGCGCAGGATCTTCCACCGCACCCAGTCGTCGCGCTCGCGCATCGCCGCTTCGAACAGGATGTCGAAGGCAGCCTGACTCTCGAACTCGGCGATGGTTCGAGGAAGGTGACGCCTCAGCTCCGACATGAGCGACGGGTCGTCGAGGGCGCGAGCCAGCTCGTCGAGCGCAGGTCCACCGAGGGACACCAACGCTCTGCGAGCATCACGGCGACTCGAACGACGGCGAAGGAGCTTGATGAGGGTAGGGATGTGGCGTTCGTCGGGACGATGGGCGAGGCCTCTCGCGACTTCGACCAGGACCTCGTCGCGCGGTTGTCGTGCAAGCTCGGACGCGAGCCAGATGTACTGTCCGCGAGGCAGGTAGCGCAGGGTCTGGGCCAACGCGATGGCCGTGTCGCCGCACTCGCGTCGGACCATGGCTCGGAGCTTGGTCTCCGCCTCTACCATCGGGACCATGCCGTGCGACACCAGCGAGACCAAAGCAGTGCACTGCACGGCGGCGCTCTCGTCGTCGAGGAAGCCGCGTAGGGTCGCTTCGTCGACGTCGTCGCCGGCGGCTTTGGTGCGCAGGGCGGCCGTGCGAATCGTGGGGTCACTGTGTTCGAGCAGACGACCGGTGAGCCGCACGACGTCGTCTCGGTCGCTATGACCAAACAGAGCGAACGCCCTCAGCACCACCGCGCGTGACGGGTGGTAGAGAATGAGCGCCGGCACGAGCTCGGTCTTGCCGTAGATGTCGAACATCTCGAGCGCGGCAATGACCTCCTCATCATCGGCAGCGCTGAGGGCGGACACCAGCGTCTCGAAGGACGCTAGGTCGAGGTCGGGCATGTCGACCTGGGTGTCGAGCGTGCCCTCCCTCAGCTGCTTGCGGAAGAGCTCGAGGTAGTGGGGCTCCATGCCCCACATCGTCACGACGAAGATGAGTGCGAGCCCGACCAACCCGAACGCGATGAATTGCGCGTCGGGCGTAGCGTAGGTGACGCCGAGAATGATGAGGGACGCCAGCGCCTGCCCGCCTCGTTGGCCCACGGCCTCCGCGAAGGCTTTGAAGCGGTCACGCGTGTGGCGGGGGAGGGGGAGGTAGAGGATCTCGCTCGCGGTGCGATGGACCGAGTGGCGAAGGGCGCCGTCGGTGCCCTTGACGATGAGGGCGGGAACGAGGCCGATGGTGAGGGCGAACCCCACGCTGCCCATCAGCATGAGGATGGGCATGAGGAGCAGCGCCCGGTTCACGCCGACCGAGCTCAACAGCCGGGGCGCGACGAACAGCTGCACCACGAGCGAGGCGAGGTTGAGCACCGCGTAGTAGCGCCCGAGGAAGACACCTAGGTTCCAGCCCTGGTTCTCGGCTTCGGCCACGACCTTGGCCTTGAAGAGGTAGTCGACACCGGTGACCAGCAGCGCGCCGACCAGGACCATCACGAAGAGGCGCAGCAGGTAGGGGTCGTGGACCATCTCCCGTAGGCTCATGCGACCGCGGGCTGTTGGGCCGCGTCGACGCCGGGGTTTGGCCTCTTCGGCCTCGGCCCGTGAAAAGCCGAAGGGGAGCACGGCCGCGAAGACGAAGATGGTCCCCGCCACCACCAGGAGCTGGCGAGGGTCGAGCGCCTCGAGCAGTAGCGATGCGCTGGCCGAGCCGAGGGTGGCGCCGAAGACGCCGCCGGCCGCGATGAGCGAGAAGAGGCGCTTGGCCTGGCCCACGTCGAGCACGTCGGCCAGCTGCAACCAGAACTGCACCACCACCACCGTGGCCGTGAGTCCCGACCACACGTAGAGGCCGCCGAGGACGAGCGGGGAGCTGTCGGCCGTGATGACGTAGAAGCCGGCCGTCACGAGGCCGCCTACGGCGAGCGAGAGCGATAGCAGGCTCCGGCGCGGGAAGAGGGCCGTCGCTCGCTGGTTGGCTTTGCTCACCACGAGGGCGAGGGCGGCGATCGCAAGGTACGCGAGGGGGAGCTGCTCGACGGGCAGCCGGTCGAGAAAGAGGGCGTCACGCGCCGTCTCGAGCATGGAGTGCGCAGCGAGGATCGCCACGAGCGTCGCGAAGCCGACGCCCGTGTCGCGGCGATCTTCGGGGCGAATCCCCAGCAGATGGGCGAGCCAGGACCCCACGATGAAGCCGAGCTTAGCAGCCTTCCCACCCGCAACCACGGCCCGAATGGGCAGGTGCGGTCGTGGAGGCGGAGGTCGGGCGAGGTCGCCAAGCGGGCGCAGTTTCGGTTAAACAGGGGCCATGGGAGACGGCACGACGCGTGACGCCTGGAGCAGCCGGTGGGGCTTCGTGCTCGCCGCGGCCGGGTCGGCGGTGGGGTTGGGGAACCTGTGGAAGTTCCCTTACATCACGTGGAACAACCGCGGAGGTGCCTTCGTCCTGGTCTACTTGGCCTGCATCGCGGTCATCGGGCTCCCGGTCATGTTGTCGGAGATCATGTTGGGCCGACGCGCGCGCCAGAGCCCGGCCGCGGCCTTCCCCGAGCTCGGCAACCCCAAGTGGGCCTTCGTGGGGTGGCTCGGGGCGGCGACCGGCGTGGTGATCCTCGCCTTCTACACCGTCATCGCGGGATGGTCGCTCCGCAGCTTCGTGCAGTGCGTGGGGTGGTCGATCAACGGCTACGAGGCACCTTCGAGCGAGGCCTTCGGAGCCTTCCTCGCGCATGGCCCGAGCCAGATCGGTCTCGGCGCGGCCTTCCTGTTGTTCACCGCCGTCATCGTCGTGCGCGGGATCAGCGGCGGCATCGAGAAGGCGACCCGCATCCTCATGCCGGTACTCTTCGCCATCATGCTCTACCTGCTGGTGGTGGCGATCACGATGGACGGCTTTGGCGAGGCGCTGGGCTTTCTGTTCCGACCCGACTTCAGCGCCCTCGGGGCCCACGCCGTGCTCGAAGCGCTCGGCCACGCCTTCTTCACGCTGTCACTCGGCATGGGCGCCATGATCACTTACGGCAGCTACGTGAGCCGAGGCGACTCGATCGTGAACATCTCGCTCATCGTCGCGGTCCTCGACACGGTCATCGCGCTGCTGGCCTGCGCGGTGATGTTCACCATCATCTTCTCGGTCCCGTCATTGAAGGAGACGATGCAGGCGGGGGAGGGCGGCTCCACGGTGGGCATGCTCTTCGTGACGCTCCCGAATCTCTTCTACACGCAGATGACGGGCGGGTCGGTCATCGGGCCGCTGTTCTACGTGCTCGTGGGCTTTGCGGCTCTGAGCTCCACCATTTCCCTGCTCGAGGTGGTGGTGGCCACGTGTGTGGACCGCTTCGGTTGGGCGCGGCGCAAGGCGACCGCGGCGGCGACCGGCCTCGTCTTCCTGCTGTCGATCGGCAACGCGCTCTCGCTCGGCGCTTCGAAAGCGATGTCGGAGCTGAAGCTGCCCAAGGTGCTCACGGCGGGGAAGGCGGGCGTATTGTCCATCTTCGACCACGTGGCCGCCAACTGGCTGCTCCCGCTCGGCGGGCTCTTCGTGACCCTCTACGTGGGGTGGGTGCTCGACGAGAAGGTGGCCAAGGAGGAGATCGGAACCGGACCCGTCTACCAGGGGTGGCGCATCCTCGTGCGATTCGTCTGCCCCGTCGCGATCGGCTGGATCATCTACGAGGTCTTGCGCGGCGGCGACTTCAGCTGACGCTGCCCGTCGGGTCGTCGAAGTCGTCGGGGTCGAGGCATTCGCTCCAAGTCCCGTGCTCGCAGCGCTGCTCCCCGACGAAGCAGTTGTTCTCGTTGATGATGACCTTGCACCCCCGGATGTCGCCGGGGGCACAGTCCTCATCCCATACGTCGTCTTCCGGGAGCTCCTCGTCGGGATCCGCAGGTGGAGCCGGAGGCTTCGTCGGACCCGCGATGCGCCCACGACGGTCGTCCTGCGCGCAGGCCGTGCCGAGTCCGATCACGAAGGCAGAGAAGACGAGTTGGGTCGTACGAGAGGCCATGTGACCTACGGAACGGCCAGACGACGATGAGCTTTAGCTGCTGTTCTTGTGAGCGAGGGCTCGGCCCGTTCTCGAACAGACAGGCTTGCCAGCGAGCACTTGCCGAACTTTCGAGCTATCCTGGTTCTCATGGCTGAGCCGGCACAGCGGCGATCGACCTACCAAGACTTGCTGGCGCTCCCCCGAAATATGGTCGGGCAAATCATCTTCGGTGCGTTGCACGCTCACCCGCGGCCGGCCCCCAAACACGCACGTGCCGCGAGTACCATCGGTGAAGAGCTCGGACCTCCATTCAACCGCGGACGTGGGGGCCCCGGTGGTTGGATCATTCTGGACGAGCCCGAGATCCACCTCGCTGAGCACGTCGTCGTTCCGGACCTTGCTGGCTGGCGCCGCGAACGAATGCCTGAGTTACCGGTCGAGAAGGCCTACTTCGACCTCGCACCAGATTGGGTGTGCGAGGTGCTATCGCCACGCACCGCTGCGCTCGATCGAGGCGACAAACGCAAGGTCTACGGTAGCTTCGATGTCCGTCATGTGTGGCTCGTCGATCCGGAAGCCCAGACACTCGAGGTCTATGCCCTCGATGGCGACAGCTACCGGGTCCTCGACGTCTATTCCGGCGACTCCCTCGTCCGCGCGGCACCGGTCGACGCCATCGAACTCGAACTCGGTGCGCTTTGGGCCCGCTGAGAGAGTGGCTTTGCCACCGAGCGGCGCCGACGGAGTCATGGCGGGGCAAGTCCTCGCTTCGGCCATCGGCGCTGGATGAACCGGAGCCGGGGAAAGCCGTGCGCGAGCTGGAGGCGATCGAGCGCCGGGTCGAGCCTCCGTCGTAGGGTGGTGGCTCAACGCAAGCAGTCGCCTTCGACGAGCCGACACCAGCCCCAGGTGCGGCACAGGGCCGAAGCTCGGCAGCTGGCCTCGTCTTTGGCCTGACAGCTGCCGTCGACCAGGCTGCACCAGCCATGACTGGCACAATGCTCCGATGCACGGCAATCGTCGTCGCCCCTCGGCACGCAGTGGCCATCGACCACGCCGCATTCCCCATTGGTGCGGCAGGCCTCAGACTCTGAGCAGTCGTCGGCGCGGGAGGCCAGGCAACTCCACGCGGGTCCTGACTGCGCGGCCTTCGCCTTCGCCTCCTCTTCACACCTCGACCGCTCATCGTCGGTCTCCGCCCACCGTTGGCACGCGCCGCCCATGGGATGTGGCCTCGTCGCGCAGAGGCCATAGCGCGCGCAGTGGTCGGAGCCGGCACAGCCGGCTTGTTTCGCTTCCGGACGCCGGGTGGACGCCGTCGGTCCGGTCTCGAGCGCGTCGGCTGAGAGCGCCCCCGACGCGAAACGCGTGTTGATGACCCCGGCGTCCACCTCATCCATCTTGATGAGCACCACGTCGGAGAGGGAGCAATCGGACCATTGATACGAAAGCTCGACCGACATGCCGGCGGCGTCTCTCGAGAGCGGCTCCTTGCCGTACAGAAACGCCGCCTGGCATCCCCCGCCCCAGCCATCCTCGCAGCGGCCCTGGTCGAGCATCCGTGAAAGCCGTGCCGTCGCCGGAGACAGGGGGACCTTCACCAACCGTGCGCGCCCTTGCCCGAGAATGTCCAACCCACGGCCATCGGGGGTCACGCGGATCGTATCGAGCGTCACCCCTGCCAACAGGTCCAGCAGGTGGCCCACTACACCACGAGGTTGTTTGTAGACCCAAGACGCAGGCACGAGCTCCGTGACCCACCGGCGCGTCCACCCCGCGACCACGGGATCTCCCAGGCCGACCACCCTGGCCCCAGCCTCAGGCGGAGCCTCGAGGTCGAAGAAGATCACCTGTTGTTCGAAGAAGGGGTCGTAGGTTTCTGCCTTCTCGTGCCGAGCACGCAGCACCCCGGGCGCGTCATCATCGAACGGCCGCTGCCTCAACCGCTGACGGAGCACCTGACCACTCTCGGCGCGAACCCTCAACTTGGGCGCGACGCGTTGCCGCACGACATCTGCCAGCTCCAGCTCCGTCATGTCGACCTCGACGGTCGCCGGCACCTGCACCGCCATGCAGGCGCCTTCGAGGTCCCCCTTCGCCACCATGGCCGTCACCGGAACCACGTGGCTCGAGCAGCCGACCACCATCGCGGCGATCGCCGAACACAGCCAGCTCAGACGAGACATCGTGTCGGTTGGCCGCGTCCCGCGACCTCGTGGACGAGGGAGGTGCTCCTCGATGCGGCATGCGACGGCCGAGCGGGGGGATAAACTTGTCATGGTTGACGACTTGGTCAGCAGGGCTTCAGCGGCAGTCCGAGCCGTGTTCGTCGTGGGCAGGTCGGGGCGCTCGACTGTGCCATAGGGTTTTCACGAGGGTGGCCACCCCTGGGTCGTCGTGGGCGGCGGCGATGCTGCGCCATTGGCCGTGGGGCGTGATGGGGAGCAGGGCCGCGACGAGCCAGCTCGGCGTGTAGGGGTTGGCGACCAACGCCTGTCGGATGGGCGCATGGCGAAACCAGCGCGGCTCCTGGGCGATGGCGAGGAGGAGCCCGGCACGCGTCGGCCGGAGCGCCGCCATCTCGACCACGTCGCGAACAGCGAGCCCGGGCGCAGCCAGCACGCGGCGTCGCACGGCGAGCGACCCGTGGTGCACTGCCTCGCGCCGGCCGCGGCGGAACAACGGCGGATTGCAAACAAAGCGGATCCGCATCAGCTCACGAGGTGGGATCGGCGCCTCTTCACAGTGCTGCTTCCACGCTTGATACACCTCACGGGTGAAGGCCTCGGGGTCGCTGTGCGCCAACGCTGGGGTGGCGTACTCCGCGGTCACGGCCTCGATGAAGGCCTGGCCGGGAACGGCCGCTTCATACCATTGCAGCAGCGTCATCGGCGAGAAGGTCGCTCTCCAATACCAGGAACAGCGCTCGTCGGTGTGCTCGTGCCGTCGCGCCGATGGGGGAAGCCGCCGCGCGCGCGAAGGCGCACTCGTGACGCGAAGGTACGCCCGTGTGAGCGGCGAGAGCGCCTCGCGGTCGAGCACGGCCACGTCGTCGTCGAGGCCACGCAGCCGAAGGCTGACGTCGGCGTTGTCGGCAGGCACCATGGCAGCCGCCCACGATTGCAACGTGGTCCGCGCCACGGACGAGCCCGCCACGCCGCGGCGCAGCAGCGCGTCGAGCCACGCCCTCAAACGTGGCCGGTCCCACACCATGGCGCGATGCGCCACCACATGTGGACCTTGGGCCACCGCGGCCGCTTCAGGCGCCAGCATCCGATCAGGCTAGCACCACGTCTCGCCCATGCGTCGACCTGTACATCGAGAGCACGAAACCGCATCGAGGTCGAGGCACGCCGGTCCCCTGCTGCGTGGCGTGCTCACCACGCCCGCGAGCTTACCCGATGCGCGACATGGAGCATGCGCGGCTACCACGGCGCCATTTGTGAGCCGCCATCGCGGCGCCGCCGCCATTCGCCTCGCGGGGAGCCCCTCCTGCGGCCTTCGTCGCCATCGACAAGCTCGATGGCCATGCATTGGTGCGACTAGCCCTCGATCAAGCATCCCCCAAAGGCGAGAAGCTTAGAATTTCCTGAAAGGCCCCCTGTCTAACGACTGGAATCTCACAA
>JAUHZF010000237.1 GCA_030426145.1 Polyangia bacterium | reverse complement strand
CTCGACCCTCGAACCTCGAACCTCGACCCTCGAACCTCGAACCCGGAACCTCGAACCTGGGTGCTGGCGGGACTTGGGCGTGCCTCTGCCCACACTGCTGACACGGAAGGGCACGATGGCAGTCTTCGAGGTGCCTGGGGCGCCCCTGCGAGGGTGGAACGACAGCCATCGTAGCCATCGTGTCGTTGAGAGGCGCCAGTGTCGCCCTTGGAGAACCACGACGACGACAATGCGCACGAGGTCGAGCACGAGAACGCGCACGAGACCGAGAACGCGCACGAGGTCGAGACCGCGCACGAGGTCGAGACCGAGAACGCTCACGAGCTCGAGCACGAGAACGCTCCACCTCCCCCTATCCCAACGGCATTGCCCCTAGACGAAGCGGGATGAGGTACACGATGCGACGTGGACGAGCGGGTATTCGGGCGAAGGGTGTTGGTGTCGAGGCGCGACCTGTGGGACGCGCGGGTCGATGACGCGGGGGAACCCGTGCTCGGCGAAGGGCAGGCTTGCTTCGCGCTCGAGCGGGCAGCGCTATCGGCGAACAACGTCAGCTATGCCCACGTGGGCGACACCATGGGCTACTGGCGTTTTTTTCCCGCGCCCGAAGGCTGGGGCGCGCTTCCTGTCTGGGGCTTCGGCCGGTGTGTGTCGTCGAAGACCGACGGCGTGAAGGTCGGACAGCGGGTGTACGGCTATTGGCCGCTCGCCGAGCAGCTCGTCGTGGAGGTCGAGCTCATCGAGGGTGGGTTCGTCGACCCGTCACCCCATCGTCGGGGCCTCGCCGACCTCTACAACCGGTACGAGCATCGCGGCGCGCCGGAACCCGGCGCCGAAGGGGTGGAGGCGGCGTTCAAGCCGTTGTTCATGACGGGCTGGCTGCTCGATCGGTGGCTCGCGCTCGAGGAGGACGCCGGGGCGAAACAGATCGTGCTCACCAGCGCTTCGTCGAAGACGTCGATCGGCATGGCGTGGACGCATCATCAGCGTGAGAGCGGTCCGCCCCTCATCGGCCTCACCTCGAAGCGGAACCTCGAATTCGTGAAGGGCCTCGACCTCTACGACGCCGTGCATGCCTACGAGGACTGGGCCGTGCTCGAGGCCGAGACCCCGGCCGTGCTCGTCGACGTCGCGGGCGATCGCGACCTTCGCGCGAAGGTCCACGCTCACTTCGGCGAGGCGCTGCGGCGCTCGGTGGCGGTGGGCATGACCCACGGAGCCCCCGACCCGGCGGTGGAGGTACCCGGCACGGAGGCGCGTTTCTTCTTCGCCCCGCAGGCGATCGGGCAGCTGACCGAGGCCATGGGCCAAGCCGCGCTGATGAAGGCGGTTGGTGGAGCTTGGACGAGCTTCGCGGCCCAGGCGCCGAACCTGGTGAACATCGAGGTGAGACGGGGCATCGACGCCGCGTGTGATGCCTTTCGAGCCCTGGTCGCAGGCGAGGTCGGAGGCGCTCAAACCATCGTCGTCGCGCCGTAGCCAACCCCGTCATTCGAACTCGAGCCTGAAGCCGAACGACGTGCCCACTTGAAAGGTGGTGCGGCCCATCGCGCCGAGGGCCTCGACCACTGCGGGGCCGGTGTCGGCTGGATGGTCGTGGTTCTCGCGTGCGCTGTGGGACAACCAGTAAACGAATTCGGGGGCGAGCTCGGCGAAGAGCACGAAGCGCCTTCCGGCTGGCTCGACATCGAAGGGCCACTGGAGACCGACGATGGGTGCGAGGCCCACACCGAAGTGGGTCGCACTCGCCGATGACTCGGCATCCTCGGTGGTGGAGGTGCTGGGGTGCTCGTAGCTCGTGAACGCCATGTGTGAGCGAAGCGACGCGCCCACGATGGGCTCTAGGGGGCCCACGAGGGAGGGCCATGCGTACCGGGCCATGAGCTCGCCTTGGAGGTCGAGCACCGCGTAGCGGCCGTTGGGCAAACGGTCGCGTGCGCTCCAATGGTCGTTCAGCGCACGGGGATGGCCGGGCCATCGGCCCGAAGCAGCACAGGTCGTTACACCACGTCCGTGGACTCTACTATCGACGATCGCTTTTCTACCCAACTCCGCGGAGGCCCAGCGCACCCCGGGTGCCTCGCCAGGCGCCCAGCGGGGAACGACGCGCAAAGCGAAGGCCCGGCGGGAAGCGCCGCGCAAAGTGAACGCCCGGCGGGAAGCGCCGCGCAAAGCGACCATCGATCGCTCTACGCGCCTCTGCGTAGACGGTGACCGGCACAAAGCGATCGACGATCGCTTTCCAGGCAACTCCGCGGAGGCCAGCGCCCCCCGGGCGCCTCGCTAGCGCCCGGCGGGAAGCGCCGCGCAAAGCGGGCAGCGCCGCGCAAAGCGACCATCGATCGCTCTACGCGCCTCTGCGTAGACGGTGACCGGCACAAAGCGATCGACGATCGCTTTCTACCCAACTCCGCGGAGGCCCAGCGCACCCCGGGCGCCTCGCAAGCGCCCAGCGGGGAACGACGCGCAAAGCGAACGCCCGGCGGCGAAGACCGGCGACTGAAGGCCCCAGCCTACGGCGATGGAGCCCCTGCGGTTGAATCGCAGGCCGAAGCCGCCGTGGTAACGAGCGCCGTCGGGCGCAGCGCGTTCGGGCACGCCACCCGGACGGGCAGCCCAGATCGGCCCCAGCCCGACGTCGGCCACGACGGAGATCTCATTCTCGGGTTCGACCCCTTCGTGCGCAGTCGGTTATCCGTAGCGAGACCACGGTTTGAGGTGAGCAGGATGAAGAGCGCGATGGTTGTTCGGGGTCCTCGATGTCGCGCGTTCACGAGATGGAGGTGGTCGGGATGCGCCAAATCGGGCAGAGCTTTCTGTACGATCGCTGACGACAGGGCATTGGACTTCGTGAGCAATTGGCTTAAATCCCCAAGATGCTTACGACGACGAAGTGGGTGACGCTGGCCTTGACCGCGGGGCTCTTGAGCGGTTGCGGTAGTGACGAGACGACCCTTCCTGCCGAGGAGGCTTTCCCCGAGCCCGTGGTCGGCGGCACCGAGGACACCGACCGCTACGCGGCGGCGCCCGGGCGATGTGGCATGCCCGACTACGCGTGGCAGAAGGACGCCCCGCTCGGGCAGGTCGTGGCATCGGAGCAGGTGGCGACCTTCCGCGCGACGGTGCTCGCCGGCTTGGCCCAAGACGCGGACATCTCCGGCCTCCCCGAGTTGAAGTACGACGTCGGCGCTCACCTGGTGACCTACACCACCCAAGATCGCGGGGCGCTCGTCGAGGCGACCACCCTCGTCGCGTGGCCGGAGGGCCTCCCCGAGGATACGAAGCTGCCCACCCTGCTCCTCCTCCACGGCACCAGCGGCTTCACCGACGGGTGTGGACCCAGCAGCGACGCCGACGCGCGCCTGCTCGTCTCGGCCATCGCCTCGACGGGCTACGTGGTCGTCGCGCCGGACTACATCGGGCTCAAGGCCACCGAGCCGGCGACCGGGTTCTCACACCCGTATCTCGTGGGCGAAGCCACCGCCATCGCGTCGCTCGACGCCGTGCGCGCGCTGCCCGGGATCGCCGCCACCCTCGAGGCCGAGGGGGCCGCCGTGCCCACCTCGAAGGTGGCGGTGGTGGGCGGCTCGCAGGGCGGTCACGCCGCGCTCTGGGTCGATCGCCTCGCTCCCTACTACGCCCGAGAGCTCGACATCGCAGGCATCGCCGCCACCGTGCCCCCATCGGGGCTCGTCGAGCAGTCGTACCTCGCCCTCGCCGAGCCGAGAAACTCCACCGGCAACCTCATCGCCTTCTACGGCGCGAGCGCGAGCTGGTACGGACTCGGCGAGCGACTCGACGAGGTCTTCGTGAGCCCCTTCGATGTCGACATCCCCACTGCGCTCGCAGCCAGCTGCGACCCCGGTGACGCCGTCGAGCAGCCCATGACCCTCGAGGAGCTGTTTCAGCCGGGCTTGCTCACCGCCGCGCAGAACGACGCGCTTCCCGAGCTCGACCCGTGGGGATGTCTGTTGAAGGAGAACGGGCTGACCACCACGAGCACCTCGCGGATCAACGACGATGCTTCGAGCTACGGCATCCTGTTCGTCACGGGTGGCGAGGACAACTTGGTCGATACGCCGACCGAACGCGTGGCCTACGGTGCGCTGTGCGATGGAGGCATGCCGATGCGCTACCTCGAATGCGCGGGGGCCTCTCACACCGGCGCTACCTTGTGGGCGCTCCCCGAGATCCTCGACTTCTTGGCGGCGCGCGTAGCCGGCGAGCCCTTCGCGGCCGAGTGCAACGTGCCGGCGCCCACCCGGTGCTCGGGCACTCCCGCCGACGAATGAGCTCGAGCCGCTACTTCTTCAGACTCTTGCAGATGGCGATGGCGGTCTGCTGGTGCGGCTTCTTCGGCGACTTCACGCCGCAGGTGTAGGTCTTGCCGTCGATGTTGCGGCGACCCACGAGCCAGTAGTTGGTGCCCATGTTTCCTTCACTCGTGTAGGTGAGGATGAAGCCGTCGGAGAGCTCCTCGGTCTCGAGGTTGGTTGGACTGTACGACTGAGCGTTCTTCTTGGCCTCTTCGAGGGTCTCGGGATCGCCCTCGTACAGCGTCCCGATGGTCATCGAGACGTCCGGTCCTTTGAGCATCACGCCGAGGCCCACGGCGTTCCTGGCCACCTCGGTTCCCGACGGTGCGTGAGCCGACAACCCGGGCATGCCGTCGAACGCGATCGCGATGTGACCGTCGTCCGGCGCGTTTCGGTTGCACGCAAGCGACGCCATCGAAAGGGCGGCGAGCAACAGGGTCGTCTTCATCGTCCTGCTCCAGCCGAGCTCGCCGGAGCGGGGGCCGCTGGTGCTTCGGCGGTGACACCCTCGGCGGGTGGAGGCACGTCGCCGAGGGCGAAGGTGCCATCCGTACTGGTCACGACGTAGTGGATGGTGCGCTTGCCCGCGTCGGGCATCGTCGCCTCGCACGTGAAGCGTTTGCCCGGGACGCTGACGATCACGGCGCGGGCACAAGACACTTCGGCGTACACGTTTTCCGAGCCCAGGAACTTGTGACCCGCCTTGGACGCGTCGACGCCGAGCACGACGCCGCTCACCGGCTCGAAGTGAAGCTTCCGCACCTTCATGACCATGCTGACGTCGATGCCCATGGTCACGCCTTTGGCCTTGGCTTCACAGCGCACCGTCGCGCCATCCGGCATGTAGGAGACCTTCGGGCAGCTGAGCTCCTCCACGTCGACGTCGAGTTTCTCTTTCAGGGCGTGCTTGCCGAGTTGGACCATGTTGGCGCCGGTCACCCATCGCTTCGTGGTGTATTCCAGCTCGTCTCCTCGCGACAGCACACGAACCGGAAAGGCCAGGTCGTCCACCTCGGGCACCACGGCCGTGCAGTAGTGGTAGTGCTGGTCGATCATCATCGGGCACTCGAGGTGGACCTCGGTGCCGAGCTCCTTCGACAGCTTGGCTTCGAAACGAGCAACCCGTTCCTTGGTGTCGGCAGGCCCGCCGCCGCTGCACGCGACGGAAGTCCCTCCGACCACGACGGCCAATCCGAGGCATAACTTCACGACGTTACATCATAGCGGGCCGCTCCCCCACGTCATGCCGTCGCGTCGTTTCGCAGCCGGGTCGTCGGTCCCGCGCGGGCGACATTCATGGGGCCCGGGGTCATCCCGTACGTCGACGTACGGTGCAGGTGCACGTGACACGCGGCGGGGTTCAAGTGCCTGAAATGGCGGAGGTTGCCGTTGTGGCACCCAGCTTGCTGTGTATCGGGGCGTGTCCAAGAGCATGCATCCAGGCGCCAGCGTGAACGAGCACATCCGGCTGGTACGCCCCCTCGGCGAGGGCGGCATGGGGACCGTGTGGGTGGCCGACCACCTCAACCTCGGGACCCAGGTCGCGGTGAAGTTCATCCACGGCCGCTACGGCTCCGACAACGCGGAGGTCACCGCACGGTTTCACGTCGAGGCCCGCGCCGCGGCGCAGCTGAAGAACCCGCACGTGGTTCAGATCTTCGACTACGGCCTCACCTCGCGCGGCACGCCGTACATGGCCATGGAGATGCTGGAGGGCGAGTCGCTCTTCGACCATCTCGCGCAGAAGGGGTGGCTGCCCATCGCGAGCGTGCGGCGGGTCATCCGGCAGTGCGCGAGCGCCCTCGCCGCCGCCCACCGCCGGGGGGTCATCCACCGCGACATCAAGCCGGACAACATCTTCCTCTGCGACGACGGCAGCGGTCGCGCCTTCGTCAAGCTGCTCGACTTTGGCGTGGCCAAGGTCCTCGACGACGAGGGCTCGAGCAAGCTCACCATGCCCGGCTTCTTGGTCGGCACGCCGGAGTACCTCAGCCCCGAAGTCCTCATCGGCCGCCCGCAGGACGACAGCCAGGTCGACGTCTGGGCGCTCGGCGTCGTCGCCTACGAGTGCATCGTGGGCGACGTCCCCTTTCCCGGCGACACCCCAGCTGGCGTCTGCCTCCGGATCGCCAAAGGCCATCACGTCGCGCCCACGACCCTCCGCAAGGGGCTCGACCCGAAGGTCGACGCCTTCTTCGACCGCGCCTTCGCGCGAGATCCATCAGCGCGCTTCTCCACCGCGGTCGAGCTCGCCGAAGAGCTGAGCCGCGCGCTCGGCGAGGCCGATGACGACCTGCCCGTGCTCCTCGTGGGCGGGGCGCCCGCACCGCAGAACGACGTGCACACCGAGCCCGGCGTCGGGCATCGCGCGGCGCCTTCGGCCCCCGAGCTGAACGACGAAGACTTTCCTCTCGTCGAGGACGATTCCCTCGTCGAAGACGAGCTCGACATCCCACCGGTGGCGGCGCTCCCGTTGTCGCACTCGCCCGCGCGCATCGTCGGCTTCGCTTCGCTCGCGGTGGTGGTGGCCGTGCTCGGCGGCTGGGTCTTCGTGGCGACGCGAACCCTCACGTCGCTCGAGCCGATGTTGGCGGCTGCGCTCCCGATGGCGGTGCCGGCCGAGCTTCCCGCGGAGCCCGCACAAGACCCTCCCGTCGAGCAGCCGGAGCCGCCACCCGATGAACCGGTGGCCGTAGCCGCCCCGGCCAAACCCGCCTCCCCGCCGCCGGTCGCGGTCGCGGTCGAAGAGCCTCCCCCAGAGGAACCGCCTGCAGAAGAGCCGAAAGCCGAGCCCACCCCCCAACCCCGTGACGAACCCACCCCCCCTCCCTTCGAAGGACGAACTGACTATGGCTTCTAGAGCACTCCGATTCGCCAGCCCCCTGGCCGTGTTGCTGCTCGCGATCCCCGCGAGCGCGACCACGCCGGCCGAGCGTGAGACCGCGCGCCAGCTCATGCAGCGTGGCGACCGCGCCCTGGCCGCCGGCGACACCGCCGCCGCCGCCGACAGCTATCGCAAGGCCGATGCGCTCGTCGGCGTGCCCACCACCTCGCTCGCGCTGGGCAAGGTCGAGCTCTCGCGCGGCAACCTGGTGGAGGCGCTCGACGCCTTCGGTCGGGCGCGCCGCTATCCGGTGAAAGACGAGACCCCCACCGTGCTCGTCGAAGCCAAGAACGAAGCGGCGCGTCTCGACAAAGAGACCGCAGCCCGCGTCCCGACGGTGCTGCTCGAGGTCGAAGGCGTCGACGCAGAGCTCTCGGTAGAGGTCGACGGTGTGCCCTACGGCCTCGTCGGCTCGACGCCGCTGAAGCTCAACCCTGGCGAGCACAGCCTCGAGGTGACGGCCGACGGCTACTTCCCCACCACGGTGCAGGTCACCGTCGCCGAGCGCCAGCGCATCACCGAGCGCATCCAGTTGGAGAAGCGCCCGACCCCCCCCGCTGAAGGCTCCACGTCGGAGGTGCGGGTCAGCACCGAGGATGATGGCATTCAGCCTTGGACGATCGCCGGACTCTCCGTCGGAGGTGCGGCGCTCGTGGTGGCTGGGATCACGGGTGGCGTCGCCCTGAGCAAGACGAGCGCACTCCGCGACCGCTGCGGGGGCGACCTCTGCCCCGACGCCGAGCGAAGCGCACACGACGAGCTCATCACCCTCTCCAACGTCAGCAACGCCATGTGGGTCGTGGGTGGTCTCGTCACCGCCGCCGGTGTGGCTTCGCTCATCATCGACCTCAGCGCCGACGAAGGCGACGAGGTCGCCATCACCCCCTGGGTCGGCCCCACCACCGGTGGCCTCACGTTCGGGGGGTCGTTCTGATGCGTTCCCTCGTGATCACGGCTGCGCTCGTGGCCTCTCCGCTTCTGGCGCTGCCGGCCTGCCAGGTCATCAGCGGTGCCGACGACATCGCCTTCACCGGCGCCACCGGCACCGGCGGCCAGAGCGTCGGCGGCATGGGCGGCTCGACAGGCGAAGGTGGCATGGGCGGATCCATGGGCGGCGCCGGCCCGGTCGCCGAGTGCGAGCAACCCACGGACTGTCCCGGCGTCGAGAGCGACTGCCTCAGCCGAACGTGTGACCAGGGCGTCTGCGGGACCCAGTCGGTATCGGCCAACACCCCGTGTGATGACGACGGCGGTATGGCGTGCGACGGGCAGGGCAGGTGTGTTCAATGTTTCGCGGACAGCGACTGCGACGAGCCCGTCGAGAAGTGCGCCACCGCCGAAGGCCAGTGCGTGGCGGCCGGTTGCGCCGACGGCATGCACGACGGCGACGAGACGGACGAGGACTGCGGCGGACCCACCTGTCTGCCGTGCGCCGTGGACAAGGGCTGCGATGGGGCTGCCGATTGTGTGTCCGGTTTCTGTGACATCAACGCCGGCGGCGGAGGGGGAGCGGCCACCGGCCTCTGCAAGGCGTGCGGTTCCAACCAGGACTGCAGCGGTGATGACTGGTGCGATCCGATGACCGCCGGCGGGACCTGTGTCGCCCCTCGGGTGAAGGGCGACGTTTGCGACGACTCGGCTCAGTGTGAGTCGGGCCACTGTGTCGATGGCACATGCTGCGAAGAGGCGTGCGACGGAACCTGCGAGGCGTGCTCGACCAACCGTACCGGCCAGCCCAACGGCGAGTGCCGCGCCATCCCCGACGGAAACGATCCCGACAACGAGTGTTTCCTGCTCACCCCCGTGTGCAACGGCAACCGCGGTTGCGGTCTGTGATCACTGACATGGCCGACGATTCGCGCCAGACTAGGGCCTGATGCGCTCTCGGCTTCAGCCTGGTCTCCTCACCCTCGGCGCGTGGTGCGCCCTCCTCGGGGCTGCCTGCTCGTTCCCCTCGGTGGTGGTCGAGGAGGGGCCCGGTACCCCGCCCCTCTGCAACGACGACACCGAGTGTGGAACGCCGGCATCGCTCTGCGAGAAGGCGGTCTGCGACCCGGAGACCGGGTGCGGTACGGAGACCATCACGGTGGGTGGGGACTGTCGGGATGGCGACGGCTTCTGCCTCGAAGACGGGACATGCGGCGAATGCACCAACGGCAGCCAGTGCAACGGCGAGACGTGCTCGGGGGGGCTGTGCGTCCCCATGAACTGCGCCAGCGGGACGAAGAACGAAGACGAGACGGACATCGATTGTGGTGGTTCCTGCGCGCCCTGCATGAACGGCGACGACTGTCTGGCCGACACCGACTGCACCTCGGGGGCTTGCGACGACAGCGTGATGCCGGCGCAGTGCGCCCCGTGCGGTAGCCAGAATCCATGCCCAGGAGCGCAGTTCTGCAACGCGCTCGGGGCCTGTCAGGCCGAGCTCGAGAACGGGGAGATCTGCGAGTCGGACGCCCAATGTGTGTCGGAGCACTGCTCGCAGGAGGAGACGATCAGCGTCTGTTGTGATCAGGCTTGCGACGGGCTGTGCGAATCGTGCCTCAAGGCCAAACACCAGCTCGACGGCGAGAACGGCTTCTGCCATCCGACCGCCGATGGGCTCGAGACCGGTGACGAGTGTGTGGACGGCGTCATCCGCGGGCTCCTCCGCAAGAAGGTCTGCGACGGTATGGGTGCCTGTCGGACTCAGTTCTAAGGGCTCAGAAGCTCTAAGGGTTCTGGAGGCTCCAGAGGCTCCAAGGGTTGCGTAGGGGTGGCGCGAGCACATTCCCGAAGGGCAGGCCGGCTCCGACGCCGACGGAGACTGCCGCGTGCTCAAGCTCGTTCCGCGCACCTACGAGGGTGCCGGCGAGTGCGCGTGTTCAACCGGAAGGCTCCGACCCGGAGGTGGACTGCCGCGTGTCAACCTGGTCGCACCTGCGAGGGTGCCGGCGAGTGCGCGTGTTCAACCGGATGGCTCCAACCCGGAGGTGGACTGCCGCGTGGTCAACCTGGTCGCACCTTCGAGGGTGCCGGCGAGTGCGCTTGTTCGGAGTCTGCGTAGGTGCCGTTCTGTTCGCAGCGAGTCGTCGTGAAGGCGACCTCGTTTGGGGTTGAGCCGTCTGAAAGCCCGAGTGCGAGGGGAAAGAACGGGGTGGTGTTGCGAACGGGCACCCCGGCCCGTGGCCGACGCGAGGTGTAGCGGCCCCATGGGAACGTATTAGGGTACAGGGATGGTGACCCACGTCGTGTTGTTCAAGTTCGCCGAAGCCGAGCACACCAATGCCGTTGCGGACAAGCTGCGCGCGATGGAGGGCGAAGTGGCTGGACTCGACACCATCACCGTGGGGCGCGACGAGAATCGTGGGCCACGCGCCTACGACCTCTGCCTCATCACGACCCACGCCAACGCCGAAGCCCTCGCTACCTACCAGGCCGATCCGCTGCACGGCGAGGTGAAGGCCTTCATCGGCGAGGTCTCGATTGGCGCAGCGGTGGTCGACTTCACGAGCTAGCACGACAAGCGATTTCGTCGTGATCGACTCGAGTTCCGTGTCCAACGGATGTGGCGCGGACCGGAGGACGACACCGCGCGAAGTTCGCCACGTCAAGAAGGCCGGAGGGACCGCGCATCCGCTGGGCATGGAAGGCGAGGGTTTCACGTCCGTGCGCGGGCGCGTCGTGCGCTTGCTCACCCCCTCGACCCGAACTCCGCGGAGTTGCGTGCAAGGTGATCATCGATCGCTTTGTGCGGGTCACCGTCTACGCAGAGGCCCTCAAAGCGATCATCGATCGCTTTGCAGCGGTACGATGTTGAACGTGAAGGGCGCGGGACGCGCGGGGGCGTCGTGCGCTTGGTAGTTGCTCACCCCCTGCCCGAACTCCGCGGAGTTGCGTGCAAGGTGATCATCGATCGCTTTGTGCGGGTCACCGTCTACGCAGAGGCCCACAAAGCGATCGTTGATCGCTTTGCGGCGGTTCGATGTTGAACGTGAAGGGCGCGGGACGCGCGGGGGCGTCGTGCGCTTGATAGTTGCTCACCTCCTGCCCGAACTCCGCGGAGTTGCGTGCAAGGTGATCATCGATCGCTTTTGTGCGGGTCACCGTCTACGCAGAGGCCCCCAAAGCGATCGTCGATCGCTTTGCGGCGGTTCGTTGTCGAACGTGAGGCGCCCGGGGTGGTCATTGCCCACCCACCGTCCATGCAGAGGCCCACAAAGCGATCCACGACACGCCTCGAACCGGTCGTCGTTCTAAAGGCTGCGTCGGGGGGGCACGAGCACGTTCGCGAAGAGCAGGCCGGCCACGATCGAGACGGCGACCAGGAACATGGTGAAGGCGGTGTCGACACCGCTGACCACGTCGTCTCGCATCATCGAGGTGAGGCTGCGGAAGCCGATGCTGCCGGGAACCAACAGCAAGATCCCGGGCACGATGGGTACGAGCGCGGGCCCGCGGTCGCTGCGGGCATAGACGTTGCCGAAGAGCGCGACCGCGAGGCCTCCGAGTCCGGCCCCGAGCTCGGGGCCCGTGATGTAGGCGCCGAGGCGCGCTCCGTAGAAGCCGATGGTGCCGGCCGCGATGATCCAACCGAAGTTGCGGGTCTGAGCCCGGAACAGAATGGCCAAGGCCACGAGGCTGAGCCCGACGAGCCCCGCCTCGAGTTCCCACGAGAGGGGGATCTGCGGCAGCACGGTGGGCTGGCTTCCGAACATGAAGCGCACGAGCCGGTCGCCGAGGGCCACCCCGAAGGCCAGCTGCATGAAGACGATGGCGGCCGCGGTGAGGCGCGCCGTGCCCGAGACGAGGTTGCGGGTGGCGAGCTCGGTGATGGCGGTGGTGATCCCAAGCCCCGGCAACAGCACGATGAGGCCCGCGAGCAGGGTGATCTGCATCGTGGTGCCGGTGTGAATGGCGGCCACCCCCGCCCCGATGGCGGCGAAGAAAGAGGCCATGAGATCGAAGACGCGCGCGCCGGCTGGCTTTCGCCCGAGCACGATGGCGAGGGCACCGATGGTGATGCCGATCGCACCGGCTACGAGGGCGTCTTCCCAACGTCCACCGAGGAACCGTGCGACCGCTGCTGACACCACGGCCCATGCCGGGAGCACGAGCTTGGGGCCGTAGCGTGCAGGTGCCTGCTCGATGGCGTCGAGCGCGGCCTCTCCTTCGGCCGTGCTCATCTTTCCTAGGCCCACGCGCTGGGCGACTTCGTCGACCTGCACGAGCTTGCCGAGATCGATCTCGCCCGGCTCCACCCGAAACATGAGGGTGTGCTGCGCACCGGCCGGACCCACCGACACCATGAGCATGGTCGGGGCCGAGAAGAGCTGTGCCTCCAAGCCGAGCGCCTGCGCCACCAGCTCGAGCGACGACTCGAGCCGATGGGCCGGCGTGCCGAGACGCGTCAGCGCCCCACCGAGCTTCACCAGGAAGCGTCGATTCTCGTCGAGGTCGTGTGGGTCAGGCATCAGTGTCCCCCTAGGGCGGGCTTGATGCGCCTGCCGGTGACACCTCGCCTGCACGAAGTCAAACCCCCAGTGGCGCGGCGAAGCGATCATTGATCGCTTTGCGGTGGTCACGGTCTACGCAGAGGCCCGCAAAGCGATCGATGATCGCTTGCCCGAAGCTCGCGGGAGTGAAGGCACAAGGCGGTGGCTTCGCCGGTCACGGTCTACGCAGAGGCCCGCAAGGCGATCGATGATCGCCTTGCTCGAAGCCCACGGGAGTGAAGGCACAAGGCGGTGGCTTCGCCGGTCACGGTCTACGCAGAGGCCCGCAAAGCGGTCGATGATCGCTCCGAGGCAGGCGGTGGCCTCGCCGGTCACGGTCTACGCAGAGGCCCGCAGAGCGATCGATGCTCGCCCTGGGCGAAGCAGGCGTCGGATTTCGCCGGTTCCGGTCTACGCAGAGGCCCGCAAGGCGCTCGATGCTCGCCCTGGGCGAAGCAGGCGGCGGACTTCGCCGGTTACGGTCTACGCGGAGGCCCGCAAAGCGATCGATGCTCGCCTTGGGTGAAGCAGGCGGGGGTGGAGGCACAAGGCGGCGGCTTCGACGGCGTCGGGGTCGGTGCGGGCGGCGATGCGGCTGATGGAGTTGCTGCGTCGAAGCCCGAGCACGGGGGCCAAGCGGGTGGGGAAGGTCCACCCCTGGCGGTACGCGAGCCCTATCGCGACCCGGCGGGTCGTGGTCTTGCGGGCCAGCATCGCAGGTGAGCTGCGCGTGGTCGCCATGGCGGCGGCGAAGATGTCGTCGACAGCGCGGTCCGGCAGCCGCGATGGCGAAGGGGCATGGGGAAATGGGGCCGGAACCACATGCGCATCGCGCATCGCGTAGTCGTGCAACCGCACGGGATCGTGCGGCCACCCGAAGGCGGCGCTCACGGTTTCAGCGCGCGTCCATGGGTCGGCGATGGCGCCTATCACGTCGCGCAGGCTCGACCATGGCCAGGCCAAGGGGTCCGTGACGAGCCCTCCCGCACCCCGCCAGCGCCGACACGGATTGAGCCATACGTAGCGCACGTTGCGGCGCACCTTGTCGGTCGAGGTGATGGGGCGCGCGTTCGGTACGGGATCCCACAGTCGGCTGCGACCCTCTCCGAGTTGCCGCGACGTCGCCCGAAGCACGGCGCTGAGCCGGGCCTCTCCACCTTCGGGGGCCACCACGTGAAGATGGTCGGGCATGAGGATCGCAGCCAACGCCCGCGGGAACGCCCGCCGCAGGGCGACCCACACCGCCCGGCACACATCATCGTTGTCGAAAGGGAGGCGACCGGGGCGTGCCCGGGCCACATAGTGCGCCTGGTTCATGCCTACCCCTCGACCCGAGCCTCTGCGGAGTTGCGTAAAAAGCGATCATCGATTGGTTTCGTGCCGGGGGGGCACGTGGGAGGCGCCCGGGCGACCGCGTCAGCGGTGTCGCCGAAGGGCGTGCCCGGCCGCGTAGTGCGCTTGGTTCACACCCACCGGCTCGACCCGATCCTCTGCGGATCCGCGGAGTTGCGCGCTCTACGCCGCGTTCGCTCTGCGCCGCATCCCGGCCGCGGGCGGTCGCGCGGCGCCCTGGGCGTGGAGAGTTCCGCGGAGTACCGGTGCAAAGCGCTCGTCGATGGCGTTGTGCCGGTTGCCGTCGACGCAGAGGCCCACAGAGCGATCGGTCGTCCCTCTACGCCGCATTCCGGCCGGGCGTTCGCGTTGCGCCGCATCCCGGCCGGGCGGTCGCGGGGCGTCCCGGGCGTGGAGGGCTCCACGGAGTTGTGCGCAAGGCGCTCGTCGATCGCGTTATGCCGGTCACCGTCGACGGAGAGGCCCACAGAGCGCTCGATGATCGCTTTATGCCGCATTCCCGCCGGGCGTTCGCTTTGGGCCGCATCCCGGCCGGGCGGTCGCGGGGCGCCCCGGGCGTGGAGGGCTCCACGGCGTTGTGCGCAAGGCGCTCGTCGATCGCGTTGTGCCGGTTACCGTCGACGGAGAGGCCCACAGAGCGATCGACGATCGCTTTGCGCCGGTCACCGTCGACGGAGAGGCCTACAGAGCGATCGATGATCGCTTTGTGCCGCATTCCGGCCGCCGGGCGTTCGCTTTGGGCCGCATCGCGGCCGGGCGGTCGCGGGGCACCCTGGGCGTGGAGGGCTCCACGGAGTTGTGCGCAAGGCGCTCGTCGATCGCGTTGTGCCGGTTACCGTCGACGGAGAGGCCCACAGAGCGCTCGACGATCGCTTTGCGCCGGTCACCGTCGACGGAGAGGCCTACAGAGCGATCGATGATCGCTTTGTGCCGC
>JAUHZF010000236.1 GCA_030426145.1 Polyangia bacterium | reverse complement strand
ATGAAGACGATCTGGGCGCCGGAGGTCATGGCGTGTCGGTGGCGGTGGTTGTTCTCGTTCTCGCGCTCGTTCTCGCGCTCGTTCTCGCGCTCGTTCTCGCGCTCGTTCTCGCGCTCGTTCTCGCGCTCGTTCTCGCGCTCGTTCTCGCGCTCGAGCCCGAGAGCGCCCACGAGTCACTGGCCGCTTGAATGCGAAGCGAGGCAGGTCACCGCGCTGGCGACCCGCCTCGAAGAAGATCGGCCCGCCGAGGGGCAGATCCATCGCTCAGTTTGGGGGCTGGGCGAAGGTGTTGGGGAAGGGGTTGGCGTCGTGGCGCCGGTCGGTGTCGTCGCGGCGCGGGGTGCCCCAGAAGGACGGGTTGTCGCCGCGCTCGTGGAAGAGGGCGAGGCCGATGACCCCCACGTTGCGGGTCTCCCCGTGCTTGCGGTTCGCGTAGCTGTTGCTCACGCTGCCGAAGCGGAAGGCGGCCACGTCGGTGGTGCTGGTGCGGAAGCCTTCGACCTCCAAGGTGCCGAAGGGTTGGATGAGGTAGCCGCGCTTGCCGAGGCTCGCCGACTTGCCGTCGATGACGTCGAGGCCGTCGACGCTGATCACGGCCTCGATGCGGCCGGGGCTGAGGTTTCTGACGACGATCGAATAGCGGTGGCCAGAGTGGGCGCTGACGTAGTTGTCGCCCGAAGCGCGCAGGCCCGACATGAAGCGGCCACTGCCGTCGCGCAGGCCGAGCTCGACGTGGCCGCCGCCGACCGGGAAGGTGCGGAAGCCGCGCTGGACGTGGCTCGACGAGGTCATGGCGTCGATGCCGTCGGGGTCGTTGTAGAAGATCTTGCCGAGGGCGAAGGGAGAGCTGCGATCGGCGCGGGTGAAGGGAGCGCTGCTCACGCGGGATTGGCGTCGCTCACCCCAGCTGGTCGCGAGACCCGGGCGCCGTTGCGTCGGCCGCTCCTGCCAAGCTTCGTCGCCTCCTGCGTCGACGTCGCTCCGGGCCGCAGCGCCGGGAGGCGGGGAGGGGGAGGGCTCGGCGGCGGGGCCGGCCTCCTGCTCGTAGTCCCCAGGAGCTTCGTTGTAGCCGGCCGTGGTGGGTGCGGCGTCCTGGTAGCTGCCACCCTTGCTCGTCGCCGGGGAGTCGACGTAGGGCGACGACCCGCCGCTGCAAGCGGTCAGGGTGCCGAGGGCAAAAAGGGACGTGCAAAGGGTGGTCGTGAGCTTCATCTGCATCCTCCGTCGTTGGGGAGAACGAAGCCCACCGGTGCCCCTTACACACCGGCCGAGATTCTTTTGCCTGCGTCAGGCCGGTGGGACCCAGGAGGGACGCTTGGCTTCGGCCTCCTGCATCATGACGGTCAGCGCTTTGCCGAGCTCGTCGTTGGACGTCGTGGGGTCGACGCGCAGGAGCTCAGCCCTGATGTCACGAGCCAAGGCATCGAAATTATTCTGGTCGCGGTCGTAGACGCTGCCGGGAATGACCATGACCAGCGGCTGCATCTGCACCGCGGTGTTCATGGCGTCCTCTGGGCTGCAATCCACCACCAGAACCTGAAGACTCAGCGCTGCCTCACTCACCGTTCGGATGAGGTCGTCGTCCCCGCCGACGACGAGCACTACGGGGACTTTGAAATTGCGCAGGGTGGGCGCTTCGGTCTCTCGAGGCACGGAACCGATCATCCCACGAGGGCCACGACCGCCGCAACACGGGTGTGTCGCGACGGCCGTTGCAAACTCCGTTGGGGGCTCCGTTGAAGGCTGGGCTTTGCGCTCAAAACGCGTTGCTCAGCGCCGCGCCGCCAGCCGCCATGAGCGCGATGACCAGGCAGAGCGCGATCACCATGGCGAAGATGAACAGCCGGAGGCGGATCGCGAAGACGGTGGAGACCTTCTCCAGCGCCTCCATCAGGTGCATCACGTCGTTCCCTTGTGAGTTGACGACGTTGTCGAACGCCTGCGCTCCTTGGAACAGCGAGATGATGACGATGACCTCGACGATGACCCCGAGGTAGTTGCCGCCGACGACGCTCGTGAGTGCCTGCACCGCGAGCGCGCCCGCGAGCACCTTGGCCCAGAGCGCCACCTTGCCGATCGTCTCGTTCTCGGTCGCGCTGAACTCGTAGCCCGCGCCGGGAGGTGGCCCCATCGGACCACCGTAGCCACCGAATCCCCCGGGAGGTCCGCCGCCAGGAGGTGGACCTCCCCAGCCGGGAGGGGGACCCCCGTGAGGGGGAGGACCGCCGGGCGGGCCTCCAGGAGGACCCCAACCACCACCCGGAGGACCACCTCCGGGACCACCAAAACCGCCAGGACCTTGTTGCATGGTCTCGTTCTCCTTCAGGTGCCCAGGCCCGAGCCCGCGACGGCGACACCGAGGCCAAAGCCCACGACGACGGCGATGATGGTGAGGATGGCTTCGATCATGAACGCTTTGGCGAGCTTGTTCAGCCCTTGCATCATGTGCTCGATGTCGTTGCCCTGCGTATGGGCCACGGCTTCCAAGCTCTGGCCGCTCTGGAAGTAGAAGAAGGCCCCGACCAGATTCGCTACCGCGAGGGGCAAGAGGCCTGCGCCGACGCCCGGACCGATGGTGTTGAAGGGCGCCGGAAGTCCTGCTGCGAGGGCGATGAGCACCACGCCGCCACCGAGGGTGAGGATGCCGCCCACCAAGGAGATGATCCCCCAGATGCGCGCGCGGCTACCTGCTTTGCGGATGATGGCGTCTTCTGCGGGCCCGAACTCGTAGGTCCCCGTGGACAGCGCCGGTCCCCCTGGCGGCGCCATCCCTGGCGGGCCCATGGGCGCTTGATACGGATTCTGCTGCATAGGCCCGCGATCTTACACGGGCGGGCAGTTCTTCACGCCCCGAAGTCGGCGCGGGGTTCTCAGATGTCGCCGAGCGCCTTCAGGAGGCGGTCGAGGTCTTCTTTGCGGTGCTTCTCGGTCACGGCGATGAGGAGTAGCTCGGGCCGCCCCGCAACGAGGCGGCTGGCGGGTACGCCTGCGATGACGCCCTCGTCGGTGAGGCGTTTCACCACCGCCTCGGCGTCGCCGCCGCGCACGGTGACCGGCAGCTCGTTGAAGAGGGGTTTGTCGGTCGCGATGCCGTAACCGTCGAGCGCCTCGAGACCGGCCTGAAGGTAGGCTGCTTTGGCCAGACACTGTTGGGCGACCTCGACGAAGCCTTGCTTGCCGAGCATGCACATCTTGATGGTGAGCGCCGTCGCGCAGAGGCCGCTGTTCGTGCAGATGTTGCTCGTGGCCCGGTCGCGTCGGATGTGCTGCTCGCGGGTCGAGAGCGTGAGCACGTAGCCGGGCTTGCCGTCCTTGTCGACGGTCTGGCCGCAGAGCCGGCCGGGCATCTGCTGGAGCGACTTGCGGTCATCGTGGGTGGCGAAGAGACCCACGCCAGGGCCGCCGTACTGAGGTGGCAAGCCAAGAGGCTGGCCTTCGGCGACTGCGATGTCGGCGCCGATCTCGCCGGGCGGCGCGAGCAGGGCGAGCGCGAAGGGGTCCTGGGTGACGGTGATGAGCTTCACCCCCTTGTCCTTGCAGGCCGCGGCGAGGGGACGGAGATCACCCACCGGGCCGTAGAACGAGGGGTAGCCCACCACGACCGCCGCCACGCCGGTCTCGGCCTTGGCGTCGATGGCAGCCACGATGGCGTCGACGTCGGCGCAGAGGTCGCTCCCGACCGGGACCTCCGTCATGTCCGGGGTACCGTGGTCGATCTCGCTGATGTAGGTCCGCGTCGTCTCGACGTACTGCGGGTGCACGCAGCCGGAGATGATCGCGTGGTTCTTCTTGGTGAGCCGGCGCGCCATCAGCACCGCTTCGGCCACCGCCGTCGAGGCGTCGTACATCGACGCGTTGGCCGCCGGGAGCCCCAGGATCTCGCTGACGATGGTCTGGAACTCGAAGATGATCTGCAGCGTGCCCTGGGCGACCTCAGCCTGGTAGGGCGTGTAGGCCGTGTAGAGCTCGCTGCGCAGGATGATCTGGTCGGCGGCCTGCGGGAACCAGTGATCGTAGGCCCCCGCCCCGAGAAAGCTGACCATCTTGCCCGCGCGGTTCTTCTCCGCGAGCTCTTCGACGTGACGCATGAGGGTCACCTCGTCGAGGGCGGGGTCGAACTGCATGGGCGCCTTGGCCCGGATCTCGTCCGGCACCGACGCGAAGAGCTCGTCGATCGACGACTTGCCGACCGCCTCCAGCATGGCGTCGATCTCTTCTGGCGTGTGGGGCAGGTAGCGCATGGGACCTCGGGGGCTTCGTCGGGGATGAGGGCGAGCGGTCAGTCCTGCTCGCTCAGGAACTTCTCGTAGTCGCTCGGGTCGAGCAAGTCAGCGATCGCGGCCTCGTCACCCTCGATGGCGACCATCCACGCGTCACCGTAGCAGTCGTCGTTGACCAGCTCCGGCTCGTCCTCGAGCTTGTCGTTGATGCGGGTGATCTTGCCGCCGATGGGGGCGAAGAGGTCCGCAAGCGTCTTCACGCTCTCTACCGTGCCGAAACCCTTGCCGGCCTCGACGGTGTCGCCGGCCGAGACGTCGATGTTGACCAGGGTGATGTCTCCGAGCTGCTCGACGGCGTAGGCGGTGATCCCGATGAGGATCTCCCCGTCCTTGGCCTGGGCCCACTCGTGGTCCTTGGTGTAGCGGCGGTCGTCTTTGATGTCGGTCATCGTTCTGTTCTCTGCTCGTGCCCCGGAGGGGCTTGTCTCGTCAAGGGACGCTGTTGGCGGAGCCGGTTGGCTTCGAGGGTCAGGCGCGCTTGTAGAAGGGGGTCTTGACCACCTCGGCGTCGACCTTCCGGCCGCGACAGTCGACGGTGATGCGGGTGCCGACCTCGGCCATGGCCACGGGCACGTAGCCGAGGCCGATGTTCTTGCCTACCGTCGGACCCGGGCTGCCGCTGGTGCAGACGCCGACCTCGTTCCCGTCGCCGTCGAGGATGGGGTAACCCTGGCGCGCGATGCCGCGGCCTACCATCTCGAAGCCGACCAGCTTGCGGCTCACCCCTTCGGCCTTGATGGCGCGGATGGCCTCTTGGCCGAGGAACGGCGTAGGCTTCTTCAGCTTCACCGTCCAGCCGAGGCCAGCCTCGATGGGGTTGGTGGTCTCGTCGATGTCGTTGCCGTAGAGCGACAGCCGCGCCTCGAGGCGCAGGGTGTCGCGCGCCGCCAGACCAGCCGGCTCGAGGCCGTGTGCTTCGCCCGCCTTCAGGATCGCGCGCCAGAGCGCGACTGCGTCATCGTTGGCGCAGAAGATCTCGACCCCGTCTTCGCCGGTGTAGCCGGTGCGGGCGGCGATGACCTTCACCCCGAAGAGCGTGGTCTCCGCGAGGCGGAAGGGGCCGAGGTCGCTCAGGGCTTTGCCGTCGTCGCCGCTCTCGGCGGCCACGGCGAGGGCCTTCGGGCCCTGGAGAGCGATGAGGGCGGTGCGGTCGGAGGCGTCGTCGAAGGCCACGCCGGCCTTCTCGGCCGCGGTCCGGAAGTGCGGGACCATCTTGTCGCGGTTGGAGGCGTTGCAGACCACGAGCCATCGTTCGGCGGCGAGGCGGTAGACGATGAGGTCGTCGAGGATCGTGCCCTTCTGGTTGCAGGCGCAGGTGTAAACCGCCTGGCCGTCGACGAGCTTGCCCGCGTTGTTGGTGATGAGGGCGTCGATGACCTCGCCCGCTGCGGCGCCGGTGAGCTCCATCTCACCCATGTGCGAGACGTCGAACAGCCCGGCGGCGGTGCGCACGGCGAGGTGCTCCTGCTTCACACCGCTGTATTGGACCGGCATCTCGTAGCCGGCGAAGGGCACCATCCGCCCGCCGAGCGCAACGTGCTCGGCGTGCAGCGGGGTCTCGGCCAAAGTCTCATCCGCCATCGCGCTTGCCTAGCGCCGCGTGGGCGGTGCGTCGAGACCAGAGGGGGCCGAAACGCAGGCTTCACACCGTTTGTCGTTCTAGACCCGCCGGGCGGCCGGGAGCTCGAGGCGGAGGGTGGTGCCGAGGGACGAGGTGCGAAGCAACCGCAGCTCCCCGCGCATCTTCTTCGCGAGCGTTCGCGCTGCAGCGAGACCCACGCCGCGCTGAGGTTCTTCGTGGCTGCTCACGCCAACCTCGAAGAGCCGGTTGCGCAGGTGCGCCGGCACCCCGGGCCCGTCGTCGGTGACGTCGATGAGGACGAGGTGCTCGTTGCGATGCACCGCCACCGACACCGTGCCGCCATGACCAACGGCGGCCTGGGCGTTGAGCACCAAGTTGATCAGGATCCGCTCCACCGCGGCCCGATGCCCCCGCGCCAGGAGGTGGTCGCTGTCCGCGGAGAAGTCCAGCTGGTGGGGTGAGAGACTCGGCTGCAACCAGGCGATGGCCTCCTCGCAGATCGCCACCACGTCGAGCAATGCCGGCGGGTCGACGTCGGGACCGGCGAGGTTTGCGAGGCGCCCCACGAGACGAACGGCGTGGTCGAAGGCCGCCTCGATGGTCGGGTCGGAAGGGCCCTCTCCCGAGGCCAGCACGGCCAGCAGCTGCAGGGCATTGTTGAGGTCGTGCGCGATGGCCCGCAGCTCCGTCCCGGACACGGTCGCCGGGAGGCTCGCGCAACGGATCTGACCGAGCGCCGTGCCACCTCCCACCACGAGCAGGTAGCCGCCCGCCGCGCGCGCGTCCCGAAGACGAGCGAGGGGAGTGCTGGGCGCGACGATCTCGACTTCGACGGAGGGCAGCTCCTCGAGCCGCCGCCCCACTGCATGGCCGATCGCGTGACGCGGCAAGACCGCACCCCACGGGTCTCCGCGCACGAAGGCAGGCATGCCCTGCGTGAGCACGGGGACGGCGTCGGCGAGGAGGTGGCTCGGGGTGAAGACGCGAACTGGTTCGAGAAAGTCCCGGGCTGCGGAGGTCATGGCTACCCCTGGCTGAGGGCCCAGACGATCAGCACCAGGAGCGGCAGGAGGAAAACGGCCAGGAGCTCGGGGGGAGGAGGTGTTTGGGGGGTATCGGAATCGACTTCGTCGCTCGTCGTGGATTGGTGTTGGCGCATCTTGGATGACCTTCCAACCCTCCCTGATGCAACCGGAATGCCCTAGGGAGCTGTGTCTCGTTTCGCGAACTTGCGCGGGGCAGAGCAGGGCTTGCACTCGAGGAGGGCAAGCCTTGCGCTGATTGGAGGTGGGCTCGATGGCGACGGGCCTGCGTTGCGACCAGGCCCCAAATTTCGAGCGACTTCGGTGGCCATCTAGAACTACTTCGATGGTGGCGGACGAGGCGCCTCGGCACCATGGACCCATGAAACCCACCCTCGTCATGGCATCGTCGGTCGCCGCTCTCCTCGTTCTCGAGGCGTGCGCCCCGACGCATGAGTACGAATGTGTGTGCAGCGTCGCGTTCGGCCCCGATACGCGAACGACGATCGAGGCCGAGACAGAACGAGAAGCCCAGGCTGAGTGCGACGACCTCGAGTCAGCATTTAGGCCCGATCGCTGCGTCATCGTCGACCCTGATGTGGAGGGAACGGGCGGAGCAGCAGGTAGCACCACGGCGAGCACGACCGCAGCTAGCACCTCCGGCGGCGGCTCCTCCGATGAGATGGTCGAACAGACCCTGTGGGACCTGCTCGAACAGCTAGGCCAGGCGATCGCCGAAGTCGTGGTCGATGCCCTCGCGGACGAGTTCTGCGAGACGATCGACAACAACCCGAACTACACGTCCAACACGATCTTCGGCGCGATCGGCAAGGTGCCCTTCGCCGACCTGGCCCGTGACGCCTACGGAGGCAGCGCCGTCCTGCGTGACCGGATTCACACGTCGGGCTACTGGGCAGCGGCGGGACAAGGGGGCGATCCCGGCGAGATCATCGGCCAAACCAGCAACAGCTGTCAGACCAACGTGGCCTTCATCAACGCGACATGCTTCGACTTCGGCGTCCAGTACTCCACTGCTGGTAGCTATCGCGCCACCGCAGCCCCCAGCACCGGGGGCTGCGACGAGACGAAGCACTGAGGGCAGCGCTACTGGTCCGACCCTCGCTGGAGCTCGAATCTGCCATTGTCGATCCGCACGGTGACCTCGTCACTGCCGAACCGCACGAGCGTACCGGAGAACGTTCCGGTGACCGCCTCGCCGAGGTCACCGACGCTGTCGACCGAGATCTCGCAGCTACCGTCCTGGTCGGACGCGCGATATTGAGCCGTCGCACTCTTGTACGTGATGCGTGCGTTCGCACAGGTGTGCGTTCCGATGGTCTCTGGCACGTGGAAGTTGAGAAAGTTCTCATCATCCGACGTGGTTGCTCCGGCCCAGCCGCGCCAGAGCTCGAGTTGCGACATGCGAACGATGTTGGCGTTGGTCGCGAATTGCTGAGGCACGCCGTCCACGTCGAACCGAAGACTGAAGGCTGGTGCTGGCGCTCCGCCTCCGGCCGCGGGCGAACCGCCCACGCCCGTAGTGGTGACGCCAGAGCCACCTGAGCCGCCGTTGCCAGTGGTCGCTCGACCACCATCATCATCAGCAGGGGGTTCGCCAGCGTCTTCTCGGCACCCGGCGGTGAACAGAAACGCGACGGTCAAGAAGGCCAAGGGGAGTGTTGTTCGATGCATGGTCGTTGTCTGAGCTCCGTGTCAAAAGCAAATCATGGGGGATCCGGCGACACAGACGCCGTCGGTGGTGCACTCCGCGCCCGGGCCACAGAAGTTGTCCGGACATGGTTCACCGATACCCGGCGTGCGAACGCAGGTCTCGTGGGTGCAGTGCAGGCCGCTGGCACAGTCGCCGATCCCGCAAGGCTGACCTTCTCCGCTCTCGGGCTCGCAGATCTCAGCGCTCGTGCACGCGAGACCTGGACCGCAATCGAATGGGTTCGAACAGGCCTGTCCCGCACTTAGGTTGGGGCAGAGCGGAAGGCAGGTCGGCGCATCGGCCAAGAAGTCGCAGCGAAGTCCCGCGGCACAGATCTGGTCGACGCCGCCACTCAGGCTACAAGGCGCTCCCAGCTGAGCGCGGCCGACCATCATTTGACACTGGTCCATGCAACCGTACCCGTCGGGGTCGGCGCCCGCGCATGCGGTGCGGTCGAGCTGCGCGACGCGGTATGCGACGCAGTCAGCATCCACGTCGAAGTCTGCGTTGGCCCCCGGAGAGAGCGCGAGGAGCTGGTTCGTGCACGCTTCCACCGAGAGGCCGTCCACCTGCGGACAGGCACAGGCAACCCGCTGCTCGCAGTAGGCGTGGGCGTACGGTGCCAGGGGGTGGCCGCCACCTCCGGTACCGCTGGTTCCCGAGGAGCCGCTCGGAGTCCCGCCGGAGCCGTCGTCGTCATCGTCATCTGCCGGCGCGGATACTTCGCAACCGACGACGAGAGCGCCGAGGAACAGAAACAGTGTGGTGACGGGGAAGTAGGTGGTGCGCTTCATCGAGCCTCCTGGAGAGTTGGGGTCCTCGACAAGGTCGCCACGGCTCGTCTGGGCTGCCATGGTCGATGAACGCAATGGCGCCTCGAAGTTCTGGGCGGGCTGGGGGTCGAAATCCTTCGATGCCCGAGCGACGCTGGACCTGGGTATGCTCGCGGCCGTGCCATGGCCCTCGGTCAAGGGCGTCACGACAGGTGAGGCCGCATCGTCGTCCGATGACCTCGAGGCTCGAGCCTTTCGTGACTACGCCGCTGTAACGTCTGCCAACTACGTGAAGGTCGCTTCGCTCGTGACGCTCGTCCTCTGCGTCGTCACGTGGCCCATCGACGCGTGGTGGTGGAGCGAGGCCAGTGGCGGGCGGGATGCGATGCTCCTGGTACGGACGGGCATCGCCATCGTTCTGGCGCTCACCCATCTCGGCCTTCGGTTCGTGCCTCTCTCTACGGCACGTACGGCCTCGGTGATCGCGGTGGCCACCGTCGCCTCGTGCGTCATCACCGCGTTGGGTCTCCTACCCGTGTCCACCGTCGCCGATCAGCGTGACCTGCAGTGGCTCTACGTGGTTCTGCTGATGCCCATGTTCACGGTGGCCGTCCTCGTACCGTTGCGGGGTCGGGTGATGCTCAACTTGGTCGTGGCTTTCGGGGCCTTGCTGCCCTTCGTGCTCATCCACCCTCAGCTTCGTCGGATCAGCATGCTGGCGCAGCCCATCGTCAACCTCCTCGTGGCGGCGATCGTGAGCACCGGTGTCGGACACGTGGGTTACCGCTTGGTGCGCATCAACTTTCATCAGCGCAGACAGCTGACGCGCCGCGCCGACGACCTGGCGCACCAGGACCGGGCGCGCAGTCAGTTCTTCGCCAACGTTAGCCACGAGCTTCGAACGCCTCTCACGCTCGTCATGACATCGCTGGAGCACGTGAATCAGCATGCGGAGCGAGGCGACCGCGAGGGCCTGGCGCGCGCCGCCGATGTCGGCCTGCGCAACTGTGCGCGTCTCTTGTATCTCGTGCGCCAGATCCTCGAGCTGGCTCGCTTCAGTGCGGGCGAGGCGACTGCGCGACGGTCGCGCTGCGACCTCGAAAGCCTTTCACGTCGCGTGGCCGCACGCTTCGCCATCTCCGAGCGCGCCTTCACATTGCGCTTCGAAGGTAGCCTCGTTGCGAACGTGGATGAGCGACTCGTCGAAGATGCGTTGCACAATCTCTTGTCCAATGCGGTGAAGTTTACGAGCGACGGCGGAGCCATCGTGCTCGATGTCACCAGACGAGGTCGCGAAATCGTCGTTCGCGTGGAGGACGATGGTGCGGGTGTGGCGCCGAACGAGGTTGAACGCATCTTCGAGCGCCACCGCCAGGGGACCGCTGCTGCGAACAGTCCACATGGGGGTACCGGGATTGGGCTTGCCTACGTTCGGCAGGTTGCAGAACTCCACGGCGGACGCGTTGCCGTCGACCTGAGCTGCGAACAGGGGGCCCGCTTCGTCCTCGTCCTTCCCGATGCACCGGCCGGAGAACGGACCATGCGATCGGGCTCGGACGCGCCGCGACAGCTCACATGGGAGGGGTCTAGCGCCACCGGGGATTCTCTGCCCGTCGTCGCCGACGACGCTCCTCTCGTGCTCGTAGCCGAAGACCATCCCGAGCTGGCCGCGTCGCTACGGCGGACTTTGATGCACGACGGCTTCAGGGTTCTGACGGCCAAGGACGGAAGCAACGCCTTGGCCATGGCGCGCGCATCACGTCCCGACCTGGTGTTGTCCGACATGATGATGCCCGTGATGGGCGGAATCGAACTGCTGGAAGCGCTTCGCGACGACCAGCACCTGCAGGATGTACCGGTCGTATTCCTGACGGCGCGCGCGAGCGACACCCTTCATGTCGAGGCACTCGAGCGCGGTGCCAACGACTACGTGGTCAAACCTCACGACGAAGCGGAACTGTTGGCTCGAGTCCGCAATCACGTAGCCTTGAGGAATGAGCGCCGAGCGCTCGAACGTCTCGCGCGGGACCTCGAGTTCGTGAACGAACGACTCGCCCAGCAGGTCGCGACGAAGCTGAGTAGCGTCAATGCCCTTTTGGCGGTCGCGACCAGCGCCGAAGGGCAGGAGCGCCACAGGGTGGCTGCGGGTCTAGAGCGCGACCTGGGGCGCCACCTCGAGGCTATTCGTAGGGAGCTGGACCTCGCGAGCGCACGCATCGCCTCTCCCGCGTTGATGCTCACGACGCTGTCGTTCATCGACCGCCTTTGCGAGAGTACACTCGAGGCGGTCGCAGAGAACATTCGTCTACTGCGGTCGAAGCAGATCGATCCGTGCCAGCTCCCAGGGGCGATTGCGCTGGCGACGGAGGCGTTCGAACGGCGCACGGGACGACGGTGTGAAGTGTCGTCACTGGTCGCAGCACCGTCGCCCTCGGCTGCGAGCTCGATTCTCGAGGTCGTGCAACGTGTGCTGAGCGGCCTCGAAGGCCATCGCACTTCGGTCCGCCTCGACATGGCCCACGGGGCCAGAGACGACGAACGCGGCGTCGTCGCGGGGGCCTACTTTCTCGACTCGGGAGACCTCGAAGAGGTCCGCCAGCGCCTCGTGACCATGGGGGCGTCTCTCAGCGTCTCCCGCGCCGCTGATGGGACCACCGATATCAGGCTCGAAGTTGGAGCATCTGCCCCATGAGGCAGAGTCGTGGCCACAGTCTATTTCGGCGTCTCGTCGATGCGATGCGCTTCGACGTGGATCCGGTCGAGCAGCTGTCACGCTCGAACTTCTCAGAGTACGCACGTTGGCTCTCTGCCAAGAACATGGAGCGATTCTGCCTGCTCGGGCTGATGCTCACCATTCTCCCCTGGCCGACCGACCTATGGGTCTATCAGGGGCAGTGGGGCACTGTAGGGGTGCTCGCGCTCAATCGGCTGGTTCTCGTGGTGGCGCTCATCGGTCTCCATCAACTCCTCGTGCGAAGCGAGGTCGTGCGCCAGCACTCCGGCCACGCCTTCATCATCTTCGTGGGCGTGGTTGCGCTTTGGGTCTCGTATACGAACAGGTTCGTGTACGACCCATCGAGCCCTACTCGGCAACCGTGGTTCTGGGTCATCTACCTATTGCCCTTCCTCACGATGTTTTTTGTGGTGGACGTGCGGGCGCGCATCGCGACCACACTCGCGACGGTGGCCGTGGCCGTAGGGATCTTTCTTCCCCTCAACTGGCAGCTGTTGCGGGTTCCTGTGCTCGCGTGGCCGGTCGGAATACTCACGTTGAGCACCGTCATCAGCATCGTCATGGGTGAGGTCGGACGCACTTTGCTCGAGGCGCAGTTCGGGCAAAGACGTACGCTGGTTGCACGTGCGGAGGAGCTCGCCGCGCTTGCGGACGAGAAGCGCGAGTTCTTCGAAGGCCTCAGTCACGAGCTGCGAACTCCCCTGACCCTGTTGATGGGGTCGCTCGAGGGGATCAAGCAGCTGACGGTGGAACAGGGACAGATGCCGGATGCGACCCATTCGATCACCGTGCCCGCACGTCGGAACGCTGGGCGGCTCCTTCATCTGGTTCATCAGATTCTGGAGCTGTCACGCCTCGACAGCGGTGACCTCTCACTCGAGCGGCGAGTGGTCGACGTCAGAGCAATGATGGAGCAGGTCGTAGACTGCTTTCAGGATGCGACGTCGAGGGGGCGCTGCATCGAGGTTGCCGGCGATGACGAAGTCATGGCGTACCTGGACCCGCGCCGACTGCAGGATGTTGTGTTCAACCTGGTCTCGAATGCCGTGAAGGCCACCGATGAACGTGAAGGGACGGTTAGGGTCGAGGTTGTTGCGGAAGGAAGGGACGTCGCCGTGGTCGTAGAGGACGACGGGGTGGGGATGACGGAGGAGGAGGCCGCGTCCGCGTTCAATCGTTTCTATGGGACAGGAGCGCAGCGCCATCTCGGAAGCGGTGTCGGTTTGGCCTATGCGAAGAGGATCGTCGAGCGGCATGGCGGGACCATCTCGGTGCGTAGCGTCGAGGGTGAGGGGTCCTGCTTTCGGGTCGTGCTTCCGATGGGGGATGCGCGTGGCTCGAATGAAGGTGCGAGCCTGTCGATGCGCCGGTACGCAGAGATTGTCGAGGCCGCACCACCGTCGCGCGTGATCGAACGTGCGCCGGCGGGGGCGCCTCGCGTGCTGGTGGTGGAAGACCATCCCGACCTCCGAGCGTATTTGCACCGACTGCTCAGTCGTCGCTACGTGGTCGATGTGGCGAGCCATGGGGCGGAAGCGCTCGTGCGCGGCAGGGCATGCAGGCCAGACCTCGTGCTCACGGACTACAGCATGCCGGAGATGGGGGGTGGAGAGTTGCTCGAACGACTCCGCGCTGACGACTTGCTCTGCCGGACGCCCGTCATCGTCTTGTCCGCGCGTGGCACCCGCGGCTTGCAGGCGGAGCTCCTCGCGAAGGGGGCCTGGGACTTCGTTGCGAAGCCATTCGAGGAGCCCGTGCTCTTCGCGAGAATCGAACTGCTCATCGAGTTGGCGAGGACGAGGGGCGAGGTCGAGAAGGTCATCGGGTCGCTCGAGGAGGTCAACGAGAGACTGACGGCTCGGCTAGCGGTGGAGCACGACCACGTGACGACCCTTCTGGCGAGCATCGACAAGGGGCGGGCCGGGGAGAGGCAGCGAATCGCGCGTGAGATCCACGACGAACTAGGCCAGGTGCTCAGCGGAATGCGGATCGAGCTGGCCATCATGCGAGAGAAGGGGCCGAACGTGATGCGTGAGCACCTTGCCGCGCTACGAGGTTTGCTCGAGCGTGCCTCTTCGGCGGTGGGGGATGCGCGGCGAGGTCGCGCGCCCGCGGTGGTGGCTGAGCGAGGGCTCGGAGCCGGGCTCGAGGGACTGATGGGCGAGGTGTCGCAGATGTCTGCCGTGAGAACGGAGATGGTGTGTGACGGGGATCTCGATCAGGTGCCGGAGGAGCTAGCGAGGGATGCCTATCGCATCGTGCAGGAGGCCACGACGAACGTCATTCGTCACGCGATGGCGACGCGTCTGGTGGTCGTGGTGAAGGGCGACGATGAAGGGCTCACCCTCGACGTTCGCGACGATGGAGTCGGTTTCGTCGTGGGGTCGACGGGGCGGCACGGACTGACGGGGATGCGCGAACGCGCGGAGGCGGCCGGGGGATGGTTTGAGGTGACCAGTCGCCGAGGCGATGGGACCCGGGTTCACGCGTTCTTGCCTATTCGACGAGGCCGGTCCTGAAGCCGTAACGAATGATGTCGGCGGTCGTGCGTGTGCCCAGCTTCTCCTTGATGCGGCGCAGATGTGTGCTGACGGTGCTAGGGCTCAAGTGTAGCGCGATCGCGATGTCGGACGGGTCACGTCCCTCGAGAATCAGCAAGAAGACCTGATACTCCCGGTCGGTGAGCGTTTCGTGTTTGGGCCCTGCCGACGCGGGCCCATCGAGGAGCAGTTCGCCCACTGCCGGAGGGACGTAGCGCCCACCGGATGACACCTTGCGAATCGCGTCGATGACCTCGGTGGGGGGACGGGACTTGTTGATGAATCCAGACGCGCCAGAACGCAGGAGTCTCACCGCGAGACGATCTTCGGGATGCATCGTGAAGATGATGATCGCGAG
>JAUHZF010000235.1 GCA_030426145.1 Polyangia bacterium | reverse complement strand
CGGCGGGCGTGTCCACCAGGGCTCCCTGGTGCGGCCCGTTCACGGCGGTGCCGCGCTGCGCCAGCACGATCTTCTCCTCGTAGGGCCCGTAGATGTCGCGCGAGCGGAAGATCGTCTGCCAGCCGGTCGGCACCCCGCCCGACGGGGCCGAGATGTAGTACCAGCCGTTGCGCTTGAGGAACTTCGGTCCCTCCAGGGCGGGCAGCTCCGGATCGATCTCGATCACCACCTTGCCGATGTGTTTCCCGGCCGCCATGAGGCGGAAAGCCGCATCGATGCGATTCGCGGGGAAGGCGCGATAGGGAAGTGGGGAGAGAGAGCCTTGCTCGACCAACGCGGTGATCTCGGCCATGAGGTCGCGGGGGCGGGGTGGCAAGGCAGCGCTCGGGGCCGTCGTCGCCGTGGCGGAAGGCACCTCACTCGGTACCGGGGCTGGCTCCGTCGTGGGCTCGGCGGGCTCTTCGCTGGGCTGTTCGCTGGGCGTCACCTCGGTGGGCGCCGGGGGCGCCGCGGTCGCGTCGGCCTCGGGCTCGAGCGGCCAGCGAAGTGACTCGCCGGGCTTCATGAGCACGGTGCGACCATCGGTCCCGACGAAACGAATCGACCCATGCACGAGGTGCACGCTGCCACTGCTGCCGCTCTCCTGCACCTCGAAGCGAGTCCCGAGGATCTCGATCACCCCCCCCGACACCGCGATCCGACGACGACGAGCGCGGGGCTCGACATCGAAGGTCATCGAGCCGCGGGTGACCGCGACGCCATCGTCCGTCGCCGAGATCTGAGCGGCCCCGCTCACCTCGACGGTGATCCCCGTCCGCGGGGTCACGAGCGCGCAGTCGCCTTCGACCACCAGCGATGGCCCCTCGGCGTGGGCACCGCAGGTCTTGGGCACGGCAAACCCGGCGACCTGAGTCGAGGCTGCGTCGTCCTGCGACAACCACAGCACCAGCAACGCCGCCACGGCCACGATGGCACCGAAGCGCCACCAGTGCGTGGGTTTGGGATCGGCAAGCTCTTCGACCTCTCCCCTCAGGCGGCGCCGGAGCTGGCGCTCCACGCGCGGCGACGCGCTCTCCTCCGACCAGACGCGGTCGGCGTCCCGAAGCGCGGCTTCGAAGTCGTGCTCAGCCATCGAGCACCTCCCACCCCGCCTTGCGGAGCTTGGCTTGGGCACGCTTGAGCAGCTTGGAGGCGTAGCCCTCGGACACCCCGATGACCTCGGCGATCTCGCGCTGCGACTTGCCGTCGAGAACCCGCATCACCAGCACCACGCGCTGCTTGGGGGGCAGTGCGTCCAGCGCGGCCACCACCTGATCCATGGCCTGGCGCGTGGCCAGCTCCTGATCGGGCCCCACCGGGCCCGCAGGCTTGCTGGCGAGCAGGGTGCGCACCCGGTCGGTCCATCGCTGCTCTCTTCTGAGCTTTGAAATCGCGAGGTTGGCCGTGACGCGGTAGAGCCAGCCGTGCAGCTCACCGCGGGCCGAGAGCTCTTCCCAGCGGTCCATCAACTTGATGAAGACCTCCTGGGTCAGGTCGTCCGCCACATCGCGGCGCCCGCCTGCATAGCGCATGGCAGAACGGAAGACGTGGTCCCGATACTCTCGATAACATTCGAGAAAGGCCTCCTCGGCGCCACGCGCGCTCGCCTCCTCGGGGGCGAGCCGTCCCGAGGTGGGGGCGTCGGCGCTCATCGCGACGCGGATTGTACCGACGCCGCCCGACTTGGCGAGGCTCATGCTCGTCACACGCCTGACCTTTCCCAGAGTTTCCTTATTTTTTCCCAACCCTGTGAGCTCAGGGTTCGGTGGCCGCCGTTTCGCTCGGGGTGGCAGCGGCGGCGGGCTTGGAAGCGGCCGCTTCGGCCTCCGCCTGCCGCTCGAGCGTGTGGTGCACGAGCGCCGAGGCCTTCTGGGCGAGCTCGTGGTGGAGGGCCTCTCGGGTCTGTCCCGTGTCGGCCACCTCCCGCGCCTCGGTGTAGGCGCGCCCTCGCACCTCCAGCACCATCCGGTCTCCCTCCTGGCGCACGAAGATGATGGTGTCGGGCTTCTCGGTGGCCGCGACCACCGCGAAGCCATCCTGGACAAGCCGCACCAGGAGCCGCTCTTCGAGCTCGACCCCATCGATGGCGTCGAAGGCCGCGCGGTCGAGCTTGCTCATGTCGATCCCGACCGTGCGGCGCACGTTGGGACTGGCGGGCTTGGGCTCGTCGAGCGAGATGGCCGGAGGCTCGGGGGTTCCTTCGGCCGGAGACTGCCGTGCGGGCACCGGTGGCGGCCCTGCGAGGCGGGTATCCCCGTCGAAGTGGTCGAAGGTATCCATGAGCGGGATCTCGCCGATGACCCGGGCGTAGTCCTCGCCGGCAAAGCGCACACCACCCATGATGAGGTAGAGCTCGCGGCTCACGACGATGTCGTCGGTGGCCTCGAAGTGCACCATCACCGGGCGCCGATGGCCGGGCTCGATGAGGTAGGGGCCGGGGTGGTCATAGTCCGGCGGCAAGTCCTGCGGCAGGATGTCGCCGTTGGGCAAGCGAAGGGAGATCCCGTCCCGATCGAGCTCCACCGGGACCTCGGTGTTGTTGCGGACCATCATCTTCACGTAGACGTGGTCGTCCCCCACGATGTGCGCGTCGTAGATCTTCACGTGCACATCGGCGAGAACCGCCGTGGGCGCGTAGAGTCGCTGGACGGAGCAACCCGTGCTCAGCATCGCCACGAAGAGCACCCAGAGGGCGCCGAAGATCGGGCGAAGCCAGCCGAGATCGAAGGAGTGGGGTCGTGCGGTCATGTCGTCCTCGATGGTCCTCGATCGTGCGGGACCTGCTCCTGTCACGCGTGGGCGCGCTCAGGCTTTCCCGAAAAATGACGGGGGCGCGCCTTCGCCTCCCCTCGTACGAGGCAGGGGCTCCGGGCTATGTTCCCGCACGTGGTCGACTTCGCCAAGGCAGACACGATTCTGACGGCACGCACACGAGACCGGGTGCGCCTCGCTCTTCACCACTACCGAGGCCGACGCGAGCGCCGCTTCCCAGTGATCTGTTGCCATGGCCTGGCCAGCAACCGGCTCGCGTTCGACGTCGACGCCGAGGTGTCCTTGGCCCGCCACCTCGCCCATCGAGGCTACGACGTGTTCCTCCTCGAACTGCGCGGCCACGGCGCGAGCCAGCGCCCGCCCCGGTGGGGGTGGGACTTCGACCACTACATCGAGCGCGACGTGCCGGCCGCGATCGATGCCATCCGTGCGCACACCGGCGCCGAGAAGGTCCACTGGATCGGACACAGCATGGGAGGCCTGCTCGCCTACGCACACCTGGCGCGCGGGGGGAGCCGAGACTTTCAGTCGGCCATCACCGTCGGCTCGTCTCTCGACTACTCGGAGGGTGGAAGCGGCTTCGGTCACCTCATGCCCTTCCGCCGCCTCATCAACGTGCTTCCGCGCGTTCCGGTGCACACCGTGGCTCGCGCCTCCGGGCGCTTCGTGGGGCGCATCACGACCCCCTACGAGCGCTTCAACGTGTGGCCCAGCAATACCGACAAGCGGCTTTGGAAGCGGATCTGCAACCACGGTTTTCATCCCGTCTCCACCCCGGTCATGGGCCAGCTGGCCTCGGCGCTCGAGCCGGGGGGCCTACGACCTCGAACGGGCGGCACGCCGTACCTGCAACACCTCGAACGAGCCACGTCGCCCGTCCTCGCCCTCGGCGGCGACCGCGATGCGCAGTGCCCCCCCACCGCCGTCTCCCGCACCGCAGCCCGAGCATCGGGACGGGTGCAGATGTTCGGCCCCGAGCACGGCCACGCCGACCATTACGGCCACTTCGACCTGCTGATGGGCCTGCGCGCCCGGCGTGAGGTCTTTCCTCACATCGACGACTGGCTCGACCGCCATGACGGACGGGCGCTCGACCACGCTGAGAGGACCGGATAGCCTGACGGCCATGGCGCGCGCCATTCTCTGGGCGGTCCCTCTCGCGGTCGCCGCCTCATCTTGCTTCTTCGACCTTCCTCCCCTCGCCGAAGGTGTAGGGGGCGCCGGCGGTGTGGGGGGCACGGGCACCGGCGCCGGCGTGAGCAGCACTTCGAGCAGCGCCGGTGGGAGCGCACAGATCTACGCGCTGCCCGTGTCCTATCCGAGCGGCGCGGTGAGCTCGCCCATTACCGACGTTCCCGTACCCGTCTTTCTCGACGGCTCCCGGATGGACTATGGACGTGCGGCCCCGGACGGCGCGGACGTTCGGGCGTTCGACGACCAAGGCCAGCCGCTCCCGATGGAGGTGGAGGTCTGGGACCCCGATGGCGCCTCGCTGGTGTGGGTTCGACTTCCGACGATGGCCACAGAGGGAGGCGCGTTCTCGCTACGCTTCGGTGATCCCAATGCGCCTGCGGGTCCCCCGGCGACCGAAGTCTGGAGCGGGTTCAACGCCGTCTATCACTTCGCCGATGCCGACCCCAACAGCACGGTGCGCGACACCCTCGGGGTGTCGGACGGCGCGGGTTCGAACGTCACGCCCATCAGCACCCCCATCGGTCGAGGTGTCGCATTCGACGGTCTCACATCTCTCGTCGACGTCTCCAACGACGACAACTGGGACATCCCGGCCGGAGAGATCCGCACCATGAGCGTCTGGTTTCGACGTCAGATCACCGACCCCAACGAGATGCCCATGCGGTCGATGACCCCGATGTCGAACCGAGCCTCGGGACCCAGCTGTCAGGGATGGTGGCTCAGCATCTTCGGCGACCCCTTCGCGAACACCAACATCCGGTTCAACACCGACGACTGCAACTCGACCTACCTCGTCGTGAGCAACGGCGGTCTCGGTGACTATGGTGACTCGAACTGGCACCGCTTCGACGCCGTGGTGGATCGCCAAACGGGCATCATCACCATCTACACCGACGGCACGGTCCGGGCGAACGAGTCCTTTCCCGGGCTCACGAGCGGCATCGCGTCGGGCGATCTCGCTCAGTTCGGCGCCGGCCCCCCCGGTGACGAGCGCCGCTTCGAAGGCGACATCGACGAAGCCCGGATTCGCGTGGGTCGTCCGACCGACGCCTGGCTCGAGACTACCTACACGCTCGAGCAGGACGACATCCTCGTCTTCGGCCCGGTGGCCGAGGTGCCCTGACGGGCCTCTCAGTCGCGGTTCAGCAGACCCACACGCAGCTCGCGAATGGAGTCGACACCACACTTGCGGCAGATGACCTGCACCGCCGACTTGATGGTGCTCTCGGCGACGCCGAGCCGGTCGGCGACCTGCGCGCGGGTGAGCCCCGACACCAAGAGCGACGCGATCTCACGCTGTCGGTTGGTGAGGTTGGCGGGCAAGCGTGCATCCACCGTGGGCACGGGCCGACGGGCGAGCGCGCGACGAATGAAGCTCAGAAGGTCGCCTCGCTGAAGGGGCTTGGTCGCAAACTGCGCCCCTTTCGCCATCACCCGATTGGGCAAGCCCGGGTCGTCGGTCCCCGTGAGGATGAGCACCGGTACGCCCGGTCCGAGCAGGTCGATGATCTCGAGCCCGGTGCCATCCGGGAGGCGGTAGTCGAGCAACACAGCGGCGAGGTGGTTCGACGAGCGCACCACGTGCTTGCCCTCCGCGACCGTGGTCGCAACCCGGACCGGCGCCTCACAGGCGACGAGACGCGCTAGGGAGCGCGCCGTCCGGTCGTCATCCTCGACGATGAGAACCTGGCCATCCTCTGCCATTGTGCGCAGCATCTCACGCCCGCCGCACATGGGGAAGCACGTCCTAAAATTCTAGAAACCGTAGTCGCCGTACTTGGGCGCCGGCTCGGGGGCCGATGCGCTCGCCTCGGGGGTCGCGCTCGGTTCTGCCGACGGTACCGACGAGCCGGTCGATTGCGGCACGGCCGGCGGGAGACGAAACGTCGACGATGGGCGCGCGGTGGGCTCGGGCTCGGCGGCAGGGGCCGACGTGGGGGACGGCGGCGCATCGACGGCCGACACCACCGTGGGCGAAGCTTCCGGAAGGGGCTCCGTCGTCGGCGCAGCCGTTGCGTCCAGGGGGGACACCCCCGAGGCAGGCTCTTGGGTCAGCGCCTGGTAGCCGAGCATGAGGCCGCCGGCGGCCAACATGCCCACCGCCAGACTGCGCCAGTGGGGCCCAGGGCGCGCCCCGTCCGGTGCCTGTTCGCTCGCGTCGACCGCCATCTCGATGGTGCGCTCGTCGGCATCGATCCGCACCGTCGCCTCGTCGGCCTCGTCGGCCTCGTCGGACGGCTTCCACTTCCTCGTCTCATCCTGAGACGCATCTGAGGGGCGGGATGCCTTGGTCTTCACGTCGTCGGGCGAAGGGCGCTGCACTTTCCGCGTAGCGTCGTCGTCGAGCCAAGGATCGGCCGCGGCGCCGATGCTCGGAAGCGAGGGTCGTGACGGTGCGCCCAAACTCAGCGCCCGTCGCAGCTGCTCGGCCATGCTCCGCGCGTCGTCGAAGCGCTGGTCCGGGTCTTTGCGCACGCCCTTGCGAAACCAGGCGTCGAACTTGCGCGGCAGGAAGGGCGCGTGCTCGCTGGGCACGGGCGGATCTCCCATGATGGCCGTCACGAGGTCGCCCATCGACTTGCCCGGGAACGGACGCTTTCCCGTGAGGCACCGGTAGACGATGACGGCGAGGGACCAAAGGTCGGCACGATGGTCCACCTCGGCGGGTCGCATCGCCTGCTCGGGGCTCATGTAGTACGGCGTGCCGAGCACGGTGCCGGTCTGGGTGAGGTTCTTGACGGAGCCGGTCTTCTTCGCCACGCCGAAGTCGAGCACCTTGGCGCGAACGCCGTCCTCGTCGTGCTCGAGGAAGATGTTCCCCGGCTTGAGGTCTCGGTGAATGACCCCTGCCTTATGCGCTTTCTCGAGGGCCCGCGCGACGTCGTCGACCCATCGACAGGTCTCCTGGGGCGACAAGCGCTTGCTGCGCTTGAGCTTGGTGAGGAGCGACTCACCCTCGAGGTACTCCATCGCGATGTAGGGCGTGCCGTCCTCCACCCCGTAGTCGAGGATCTGGACCACGTAGGGGCTCCGGAGCCTGGCCGCGGCCTGAGCCTCCCGCTCGAACCGGTGGATCGCGTCAGGCCGGCTCTGGGCCGCCTGGAGCAACACCTTGACCGCGCATGGTGAGCCGAGCGTGAGGTGCTCGGCCCGCCAAACCTCTCCCATCCCGCCTTCGTCCAGCCGACGCTCGAGGCGGAAGCGCCCCCCGATGACTGTGCCCGGCGCTGGTTTCACCGCCGGATAGGCTAGCACCTCCGCGCCCGGGCGGTGGCCTCAGCGCTGCCGAGCGAGGACGCGGGCCTTTCGGACCTCGTCTTCGAGGTAGTCCTCGTAGGACGAGATGCCGAGGTCGTGGAACTTCTCGCCGTCGAGCTCGATGACCCGATCGACGAGGGAGTTGACGAAGTGCACGTCGTGCGAGGCGATGATGAGACTGCCCTCGAACTCCTTCAGACTGTTGTTGAAGGCGATGATCGACTCGAGGTCGAGATGGTTGGTCGGACCATCGAGAAGCAGGAAGTTCGGATCCTGCAGCATCATGCGGGAGACCATGCAGCGCATCTTCTCTCCACCGGAGAGCACGTTGACCGGCTTCTGGGTCTCGTTGCCCTTGAAGAGCATGCGTCCGAGGAACCCACGGACGAACTCCTCCTCGGCGTTGGGCGAGTACTGGCGGAGCCAGTTCACGATGTCGAGGTCGCTCTCGAAGTACTTGGTGTTGTCACGAGGCAGGTAGGCGCGGTTGACCTTGCCGCCCCAATCGATGGTGCCGCTGTCCGGCTCGTCTTCACCCGCGAGAATGTCCATCAGCACGCGCGTCGCGGTATCGGCGCCGGTGAGGGCGACCTTCTCGTCGCGTCCGATGGTGAAGGTGAGGTCTTTGAAGAGCACCTCGCCGTCGAGGGTCTTGCTGATCTTGTCGACCATCAAGACCTGCTTGCCGAGGGGCCGCTCGGTCTTCCAGATGATGTAGGGGTACTTGCGGCGCGACGGCTGGATGTCGTCGAGCGTGATCTTGTCGAGCTGTGACCGCCGCGCCGAGGCCTGGCGCGACTTGCTCGCGTTGGCGCTGAAGCGCTGGATGAAGGTCTTGAGCTCTTTGATCTTGTCGGCCTTCTTCTTGTTGGCCTGCCGCTTCTGCGCGAGGGCGAGCTGGCTCGACTCGTACCAGAAGGTGTAGTTGCCGGAGTAGAGCTTGACGGTGCCGAAGTCGACGTCGGCGATGTGCGTGCACACCTTGTCCAAGAAGTGGCGATCGTGGCTGACCACGATGACGCACGCCTTCACGTCGAGCAGGAACTCCTCGAGCCAGAGGATGGAGTCGGTGTCGAGCTCGTTGGTGGGCTCGTCGAGGAGGAGGATGTCGGGCTTTCCGAAGATGGCTTGCGCCAAGAGCACGCGGACCTTCTCGTCGTCGTCGAGGTCCTTCATGAGCTTGTTGTGCCGCGACTCGGGAATGCCGAGGCCACTCAGCAGCGCGGCGGCATCGGACTCGGCGGTCCAGCCGTCGAGGTCGGCGAACTCGGCCTCGAGCTCGGCCGCCTTCATGCCGTCTTCGTCGCTCAGGTCGCCCTTGGCGTAGAGCTCGTCGCGCTCGACCATGACCTCGTGAAGCCGCTTGTGGCCCATGATGACCGTGGTGAGGCACTCCACGTCCTGGAACGCGTAGTGGTCCTGCTTGAGCTGGCTGAGACGCAGACCGTTCGGGATGTGGACGTGGCCTGAGGCGCGGTCCTCTTCGCCCGAGAGCACGCGCAGAAAGGTCGACTTTCCGGCACCGTTCGCGCCGATCAGCCCGTAGCAGTTGCCCGGGGTGAACTTGATGTCGACGTTCTCGAAGAGCGGCTTGGCGCCGTAAGCGAGCGTAAGACCTTCGGTCTGAATCATGGCAGTCGCCGTTCGTAGCAGAAAAGCACGCGACGAAAAGGGTTCTCCCGGGAATTGACGCCTTCCCGTCACACACGACCCGCCGCTTCCGCCGACACCGACTCCGTGCGAACACGGGTCATGGGTTGGTACGACGCCTTTGCGCCCTTCTACGACCGCGCCCTCGAGGACCTCTACCGGCCGTTTCGGGCGACCGCGGCCGAGCGGCTGGAGCTCTCGGCGGGACAGCGTGTGCTCGACGCGGGCTGCGGCACCGGCCAGAGCTTCGACGTGTTGTCGCCAGCGGTGGGGCCGGAAGGCAAGGTCATCGGGGTCGACGCGTCGAGCGGGATGCTGGCCCAGGCTCGGCGGCGGGCCGAGCCGATGGGCAACGTCGAGCTGGTGGAGGCATCTCTCCTCGAGCTCGACGCGGAGCACATCGTGCCCGTCGACCGCGCACTGTGCTTCCTCGTGCTCAGTGCCCTGAAAGACTGGCCCGAGGCCTTCGCGCAGGTATGGACCCGCGTGAAGCCGGGTGGGCGCCTCGTCATCGTCGACGCCCACACCAAGAAGCTCGGCTTTCAGGGCCGCATGGTCAACCTCACGGCACGGGCCGACATCCGACGCCGCGTGTGGACCGAGCTCGAGGCGGTGGCCGACGACTTCTCCTTCGAAAAGCTCGATGCGCCCGCGAGCGTGGGCGGCGACATCATCCTCGCGCGCGGCGACAAACCCGCGTAGCTGTGCTCGCGCTTCAGGTGGGCCAAACGGGCTCCCAGGACTATTCGGCGCAGCGGGCTTGAGCGCGGTCTTCGCGGTATGGGCTCTGCGTCGTGAGGTCGGCGATGTCTTCGCGCATGCCCTCGCGCTCACGCTCGAGGAAAGCCTCGATGGCCGCACGAAAGTCGGGGCGCGACAGGTAGTGGGCGCTGTAGGTTTCGACGGGCACGTAGCCGCGCTGGATCTTGTGTTGTCCCTGCGCTCCGGCCTCCACCCGCTCGAGGCCGTGCTCGATCGCGAAGTCGATGGCGCGGTGGTAGCAGACCTCGAAGTGCAGAGACTTGTAGCGCTCGCTGCAACCCCAGTAGCGCCCGTAGATGGCTTTCTCGCTACGGAGGTTGAGCGCACCGGCGATCCAGCGGCCCTCGTGGCGTCCCATCACGAGCACCACACGCTCGGGCATGGTGTCACCGAGGATATGGAAGAAGTCTTTGGTGAGGTACGCGCTGCCCCACTTGCGATCGATCGTGTTGGTGTAGAACCGATAGAAGGCCGACCAGTGCTCGCGCGTGATCTCCTCCCCCGTGAGGGTCACCAGCTCGACGCCGGACGCCGCCGCTTGTTTGCGCTCCTTGCGGAGGTTCTTTCGCTTGCGGGCGATCAGCGCCTCGAGGAAGTCGTCGTAGCTCTCGTAGCCTTCGTTGCGCCAGTGGTACTGCACGCCCACCCGCTGCAGCAGACCCACCTCGCCGCACAGCTCCCACTGTTTGCGGTTGAGAAAGGTGAGGTGGGCCCCCGAGAGATCCATGCGCTCGGTGAGCTCGACCATGGCCCCCACCAGGGCCCCCGCGTACTTGTCGTGCTCCGCTTCGGGGTGGATGAGCAGACGGTTGCCCCCCACCGGTGTGAAGGGAACGCAGCACTGGAGCTTGGGGTAATAGGCCTGGCCCGCGCGCTGGTAGGCGTTGGCCCAACTCCAGTCGAAGACGTACTCGCCGTAGGAGTGGCCCTTCACGTAGAGCGGCGCCGCCGCGACCAGCCGACCGTCCTTCTCGACCGCGAGGTGGTGGGGCAGCCATCCTTCTTCTGCCACCGCCGACTGGCTCTCTTCGAGCGCATCGAGAAAGGCGTGGGACAGGAAGGGGGCGTCGCCCGCGCAGGCGTCCCACTGCTCGGCCGGAACGTCGCGTACCCGGGACAGGATGCGCACCGCGATCTGTTCGCCTTCGGCCATGCCCGGGAGACTTTAGCAGCCCGCAGCCCGACGTCAGCTTCCACCTGAAATCGCTGAGAAAACGCCGCGAAAGGCGTCCGCGCCTGGCCCGCCGGGGGGAGATGTGGCAACGCACCAGACATGAGCTGGCTGGACAAGGTGGGCAAAGCGGCGATGGACGCCATCGACACTGCGGTGAAGGTGTCCGGGGACGTGAAGCAGCGGGTCGACCCGCTCATCGACAAGTCACCGCTGGCGTCCAAGGTGCGCGACCGCATCCTCCCCGCAGATCTCGATACGAGCGCGGTGCCGAACCCCGAGTCGAACGCGTCCCCGTTCGCTCCCCCGCCCACGGCGCCCGAAGACGACACGCCCCTCGGCGATCCAGAGCAGCCTGCGCAGGTCTATGGCCCAGGCACCGATCCCTGGACCGGACGTGTGCTCCAGCTCCTCGACGATCGCTCCATCGAGCATCAGTTCGTCGACCTCGAGAGCGAGGACACGCCCCCACGCCTCGAGGGTCGCTTGGTTCGAGAGACCCAGCAGCAGAAGCCGCCGTTCGTCTACGTCCGTGGCGAATTCATCGGCGGCTTCAACGCCATCGACGAGCTCGCTCGCTTGGGCCTGCTCGAGGACCGCTGCGCCAATCCCGAAGACCGGGACCAGAACCCCAATCGGGTTCGCATCGTGGTGCCAGGCCGTACCGAGAACGAAACCGCCCCCGGCGAGCGCGCGCCCGACGACCGCAAGTAGCGCTCACCGCATCGGCAAGGCTTGCGCCGGCGCCACTTCCCCGTGCACGCTTTGCGTAGAGCTGTGTCGCAACCGCACGTTGCGACGCGTTTTCAAGCGGTTGGGGGATCGCGTCCTGGCCGTCATCTTGCAGCTAGCGAGCGCCTATGACCGCCCCCCGTGCCCCACGGCTCAGCCCTGTGCTCGAAGCGCAGGGGGTGACCAAGGTCTACCGCATGGGCGAGGTGGACGTGCACGCCCTCCGCGGCGTCGACGCCGCGCTCTATCCCGGCGAGCTGGTGGTGCTGCTCGGCGCCTCCGGTAGCGGGAAGTCGACCCTGCTCAACATCATGGGCGGCCTCGACACCCCGACCGAAGGTCGGGTCTTCTACGCCGACCACGAGCTCACCCACGCCGACCCCGATGAGCTCACCACTTACCGCCGCGAGCACGTGGGTTTCGTCTTCCAGTTCTACAACCTCATCCCCAGCCTCACGGCGCGCGAGAACGTGGCCCTCGTCACCGACATCGCCGACGACCCGCTCGAGCCCGAGGACGCGCTGGCCATGGTCGGCCTCGAGGAGCGCATGGACCACTTCCCGGCCCAGCTTTCGGGTGGTGAGCAGCAGCGCGTCGCCATTGCGAGGGCCATCGCCAAGCAGCCCGATGTCTTGCTCTGCGACGAGCCGACCGGTGCCCTCGACTACCGCACTGGGGTCATGGTTCTAGAGGTGCTCGAGCGGGTGAACCGAGAGATGGGCACCACCACGGCCGTCATCACCCACAACGCGCCCATCGCGAGCATGGCCAATCGCGTGATCACGCTGCAAGACGGCCGCGTGAGCGAGGTGCGCCAGATCGACACCAAGGTGACGGCCTCGTCGCTGCGCTGGTGAGGCCTCATGAGCCCGCTCGATCGCAAGCTGATCCGCGACCTCTCGCGCCTGCGGGGTCAGGTGCTCACCATCGCGCTCGTGGTGGCGTCCGGCATCGCCGCCTTCATCGCGATGCGGGGCAACTACCATTCGCTCACCGCCGCCCGCGACGCCTTCTACGCCCGAACCCGATTCGCCGACGTCTTCGTGCACCTCGAGCGGGCGCCGCGATCGGTGGCCGCCGACCTCGAGGCCATCCCGGGCGTGGCGCGGGTTCACACCCGCATCTCCGCCGGCGCCATGATGCCCCTGGAAAACCAGAGCGAGCCGGTCCGCGCGCAGGTGATGAGCGTGTCCCCTGGTCGCTCGCCGCTGAACGAGCTGGAGCTGATGCAGGGCCGCATGGTGGAGCCACATCACGCCGACGAGGCGGTGCTCCTCCACAGCTTCGCCGTCGCCAACGAGATCGAGGTCGGGACCGAGGTGCCGGCGGTCATCAATGGCGTCTGGCGGCAGCTCCGGGTGGTGGGGACCGCCCTCAGCCCCGAGTACGTGATGGCCATCGGCGCCGGTGACATGACGCAGGACCCGGCTCGCTTTGGCGTCGTGTGGATGAGCGAAGACGCGCTGTCGGCCGGGTTCGACATGGACGGCGCGTTCAACGACGCGGCTCTTCAGTTGCAGCCCGGTGCTTCTCTCGATCAGGTCATCGATCGCGCCGACCGCATGCTCGCGCCCTATGGGGGGTTGGGCGCGATCCCGCGCGCCAAGCAGCTCTCCAACTACGTGCTCGATGGCGAGCTGCTTCAGATCCAGAGCATGGCCAAGGTGGTCCCGGCCATCTTCCTCGCCGTCGCCGCATTGCTCCTCAACGTCGTGTTGTCGCGGCTCGTGCATCTCCAGCGCCCGGAGATCGCCACCCTCAAGGCCGTGGGCTACAGCGACCGCGAGGTCGGGCTGCACTTCTTCAAGCTCGTCGCCGTCATCGGCCTCACCGGGGGCATGCTGGGCGTAGGCCTCGGGGTGTGGATGGGGGGCGGGCTGGTCAACCTCTACGGCGAGTACTTCAAGTTCCCGAACCTCCGCTTCGTGCTCGACTTCGGCGCGGCCGGCACCGCGGTTGGGATCTCGTTGCTCGCCGCCGGGGTGGGCGCGTTCGGGGCCGTGCGTCGGGTGATGGTCTTGCCTCCGGCCGAGGCCATGCGGCCCGCGGCGCCGGCGCGCTATCGCCAGTCGCTCGTCGACCTTCTGGGCCTCGCGCGCGTCCTGGGGCCCAGCCTCCAGATGATCGTGCGCGAGCTCGAGCGTCGTCCCCTGCGCACCCTCGGCAGCTCGGTGGCCATCGCGGCCTCGGTCGGCCTCATGGTGGTGGGCGGCTGGTACCAGGATGGGCTCGACGCCCTCATGTACACACAGTTCCACGAAGTGATGCGCGAGGACGTGATGGTGACCTTCACGGAGCCACGTCCTCAACGCGCCGTGCGCGAGCTGATGCATCTCCCGGGCGTGCTCGATGCCGAGGGGCAACGCCACTTGGCGGTGCGCTTCAGAGCCGGTCACCGAAGCCGCGAAGCCAGCATCATCGGCTACCACGAGCGGCCCAAGATGCGCGCCCTCCGCGACAAGTGGGGCCGCATCGCGCCGCTGCCGCCGGAGGGGGTGGTGCTGACGGAGATCCTCGGCGAGATCCTCGACGTGTCGATCGGCGACACCATCACCGTCGAGCTACGCGAGGGCTCGAGGCCCACCAAGGAGCTTCGCGTGGTGGGCTTCGTGGACGAGGGTTTCGGCCTCGCGGGCCACATGCAGGCGAGCGCGCTGCACGCCTTCGTGGGTGAAGAGCCCATGGTCACGTCCGGGCTCCTGCGCGTCGATCCAGCGGAGCAGGCCAAGCTCGACCGCTCCCTCAAGCGCATGCCCTACGTGGTCGCCGTCACCCGTCGCAGCGACATCTTCGAGCGCTTCCGCGAACAGAGCGGCCAGATGATCGCGACCATGACCTTCCTCATCACCCTCTTCGCCGCGACCATTACGGTGGGGGTGGTCTACAACAATGCGCGCATCTCCCTCAGCATGCGCGCGCGTGACCTGGCCAGCCTCCGCGTGCTCGGCTTTCGACGGCGTGAGATCAGTACGATCCTGCTCGGCGAGATGGCGGTCCAGGTTCTCCTGGCCCTTCCCATGGGGCTGTGGTTCGGCGGGGTGCTCATCCACGGCATCGCGAGCACCGTCGACCCCGAGACCTACCGCCTGCCCATCATCATCACCGCCCGCACCCACGCCTACGCGGCCACCGTAGCCATCGCGGCCAGCGCCCTCTCGGCCCTGCTCGTGCGGCGCAAACTCGACAAGCTCGACCTCATCGGGGTGCTCAAGACCCGGGAGTAGTGTCCATGTCCACCGCCATGCCCCAACCCACCGTGCCCGACGACCCGACACCAGCGCCAGTCGAGCCAGAAGCTGCGCCCCCGCCCGAGCCGGTCAAGCCACCGCGCGACGATCGGGCCCGCCAGCGCAAGCTACGGCGACGCGCCATCAGTCGTTGGATCAAACGCATAGTGCTCGCCGTGCTGGTGCTCGGTCTCGGCGGCGCCATCGTGA
>JAUHZF010000234.1 GCA_030426145.1 Polyangia bacterium | reverse complement strand
CATCCACTGGATGGCCTGGAAGCTACTGATGGGCTTACCGAAGGAGTGACGCTCCTTGCTGTACTCGATGGCCTTTTCGAGCGCGGCCCGGGCGATGCCGTTGGCCTGGCTCGCGATGCCGATGCGGCCGCCGTCGAGGGTGGCCATGGCCACCTTGAAGCCGTGGCCGTGCTCGCCGAGCACGTGGCTGGCCGGCACCTTGACGTTCTCGAGGAAGATGGTGCTCGAGTGCGCCGCCTTGATGCCCATCTTCTCGTCGTGCGGAGCGACGGAGAAGCCCTCCTGGTCCTTCTGCACGATGAGGGCGGTGTGGAGCTTCTTGCCGTTCTTTTCACCCGTGATGGCGAAGACGATGATGTGCTCGGCGTGGGGGCCCACGGTGATGAAGTTCTTGCTGCCGTTGACGATGTAGGAGCCGTCGCCCTGGCGCTCGGCCACCGTCTTCATCGTCTGGGCGTCGGAGCCACTCGCAGGCTCGGTGAGACCGTAGGCGCCGAGGATCTCGCCCCTTGCGGTGGGGGCGAGGATGTTCTCCTTCTGCCAGTCGGTCCCGAACTTGTAGAGCGGGTCGCAGAAGAGAGAGTTGTTCACGCTGAGGATGACGCCGGTGCTGGCGCAGGCGCGGCTCACCTCTTCACACACCAGGGAGTAGGTCACGTTGTCGAGGCCACTGCCGCCGTACTCGGGGGGGATGGCGACGCCGAGGAAGCCCAGCTCGCCCATCTTCTTCACCTGGTCGGTGGGCCACTTGGCCTCTTTGTCGAGCATGGCTGCGTAGGGCTCGACCTCCTTCTTGGCGAAGTCACGGGCGGTCTGCAGGATGAGCTGTTGGTCCTCGGTGAGCTCGAAATTCATGATCGACTCCAGGTTGGGCGTCCAGGATCCCAGCCTTTAGCAGCATCGGCGGCGCTGGTCACCACAGCTGCCGCCATGGGATGACACGATGCCACACCGCGTATAAGGTGCGCGCGTCGAGGGCTGCCCACCGCTGATGGCGGCCCCGAGGTACACGATATGGCTGAGGTCGAGATTACGGAAGCCGAGATGAAGCCCAAGCGCTTCAACCCGGCGATGATCGCGTTGGCACTGGTCATCGCAGGGCTTGGCGGCGCGCTCCTATTCATTGGGTTCCGCAAGGATACGGAGAAGATGGACGATGCTCAGCGCCTGCAAGAGCAGGCCGACATCTTCGTCCTCCCCAAGGCGGAGCAGATCCCCCGATGGAAGACGTGGGCCAAGGACGCGAATGCCGATCCGAAGCTCCGCCAGGAGGCGCTGACGCAGCTCGCTCTCCTCGGAGACGAGGAGTCGATTCAGATCGCGATCAACGCCCTCAAAGATCCCGACCACGGCGTTCGTGCGTCGGCGGCCCAGGTCCTCGCCTACTGGGGCAAGGACAAAGCGGCCGACGGCAAGCAGCCCCTCCTCGCGGCGCTCAAGGAGTCCGAGTCCGGCGACCGGCGGCAGATCCTCTGGGCCCTCGTCGAGCTCGGCGAGGCGCAGGTCTTCAACCAGGCCATGGAGTCGTACAAGATCGGCGAGATCACAACGGTTCAGCGCCTCGAGGGCGGTCGCGCCTTCGACCCGCTGAAGGTCACGCGCCTCGTCTCGCTCGACGAGCTCGCGGGCAAGGCGGGCGACGAGAGCTCGGCCGTGCGCCAGCTCGTCGCCACCATTCTCTCCGAGAAGGCCGACCCCAAGCACACCGAGGTCCTCATCAAGCTGGTGAAGGACCCTGAGATCGTCGTGGCCTCCGAGGCCGCGGTCGGTCTGGGCAAGATCGGCGACGACAAGGCGCGTCAGCCTCTCCTCGACGCCCTCTCCAAGGCCGACAAGGACACGCGCTCCAAGTTCATCGAGGCCCTCCGCGACGGCATCGGCGGCGAAGGTCTCGTGCTCGCCCTCGATACCGTGGTGAAGGAGCCCGAGCAGCGCCGCTGGTTCCAGCACAAGCAGCTGTTCGACATGATCCACCGCGTTGCGGATCCCCGCATGGGCGACGCCCTCGTCAAGTGGACCAAGGTGGCGGACCCGCACCCGCACTGGAAGACAGAGGCCGGCATCGCCCTCGCCGAGATCGGCGACGTGCGCGCCGCCAAGCTCCTCGGCGAGCGCATGGGGGTCGAGCCCAAGGACATCTACGACAAGGCGAAGTTCTGGCAGGCCGACAAGGGCGGCCACCTCACCAAGACGGACCGCTCGCGCGTCGTCGCGGCGCGCATGCTCGCGGACCTCGCCGTCATCCACAAGGGCGACGAGGCGTCGCTGGAGACCATTCGCGAGAACGCCGAAGAGCCCGTCATCACCTGGCTCACCAGCCGTCCGCAGCCTCACGCCAACGGCCTGCGCTTCCTCGCTGCCGTGGGCTCGAAGAAGGGCAAGGGCCTCATTCGTGATTGGGCCTTCCCGAGCGATCCGCTGCCCGAGGAGGGCGCCCAGCCACCGTTCCCGGACAGCTACGCCACCGCTCAAAGCGCCCTTCGCTACCTCGGATGGATGAAGGACTCGCGAAGCAAGCTGCTCGATCAGTTCGGCCGCAAGGACGACGAGAAGATGGACATCACGCAGGGCGGCCTCGAAGGCGCCGGCCTGGCCATGCTCGGCATGGCGCTTCGCGCGGTGGCCTACGGTGCGGCACAGGGCCTGGCCCAGTGGGGACCGCAGGACGACACCGCCGTCGAAGACAAGCTGATGGAGTTCATCGAGGACAAGCTCTGGCACGAGGAGGCCCGTGAGGCCGCCTGCGACGCCCTCGCGTGGACCTCCAACGAGGAGACTTTGGCCAAGGTCGTCGAGCGGGTCGGCAAGTACGCCTCGTCGAAGGACCCCAAGGACCAGTTCATCGGCGCTTGCTACGCGGTCACGCTCTCGCGCAAGCCCATCCCGTCCGCCGTCAACATGATGGTCGACCTGCTGCAGCCCAGCCTCGAGGTCGGGGTGCGAACCGTGCTCGGCCGCGCCATCGGCACGACCGGGCTCGAGGGTAACGAAGCCGCCGAGCAGAAGCTCTTTGCGATGCTCGAGAACCCCGAGATGCGCAACGCCGCGGCCCTCGCCCTCATGATGGGCGGCTCGGCCGACATCGCGTCGCGCACCGTGGCCACCTACGGGGCCAAGGACCGCGAGATGGCGCTGAACGACCTCAAGGACATGTGGTACCGCGCCTTCGGCTACTGGTCCGACGAGGACCTCGACCGGGGCAACCTCTACCGCTACGTGCGCAACGCCCACGCCATCGCGCGCGTGAAGATCGGCGACGCCCCGCAGCAGTGGGCCATCACCCGGCTCCAGGCTCAGTTCGACAACCTCGAATACGACAACGGGCCTCACTCCGAGACCCGCGTCGTGCTCCGCTACCGGCTGCGCAAGGCGGCGACGAGCGGAGACGAGGCCAAGATGACGGGCGCCATCGAGACCCTGAAGTTCATGAAGGAGCAGGGGACGCTGCTGGCCCTACGCGACGAGAAGGACCCCGTGGGCAGCATGGCGCGCGAGGCCTACCACGAGCTGATGAACCCGGCCCTGTCGGCCGACGACATCAGTCACCTCGAAGCGGAAGAGAAGGAGAAGTAGGGAAACCATGGCCAACTGGCGCGAAGAGCTGGTCGAGACGGTCAAGTCCAAGGAGGAGCGCGAGGCCGAGGAGGCGGCGCGCCAGCGCAAGCGCCTCGAGGCCGCCCTCGAGGTCGCGGACGCGGCCATGACCCAGGCCCGCGAAGCCCTCGGCTTCGCCCACGAACAGCTCGAGAGCAAGAAGCAGCCGAGCGCCTTCGCCGACGAGGCGGGGGCGCTTCGCCTCAGCCTCAACGAGTTGAGCATCGCGGTCGACCTGTCGCGTGACGATGCCGTGCTCAAGGTGACCTACAACGAGGGGCGCCCCCGTGACTTCGACTTCGCCAAGGACCGGCATCTCGCCCCCAAGGACGTGGAAGAGTACGTGGGTCGCCGCGCGGTCGAGCTCGCTCGTGCCGCCCAGAAGAACAGCCCCTGGTGAGCTATCTCGGGGCCTCCCCGCGTCATCCATGCTGTAGCCCGTCGGAATTGGGCGAAAGATGTTCCCGTGCCCCGCGAACTTGCTAGGGTACCCCGAGACTTCAGGAGACTTACGCTGATGAACCGTTACCGTTTGGTCGTTGGGCTCGCATTCGTCGGGCTCTTTACCGTCGCTTGTGAAGACCGCGACGCCCAGGATCCGTCGCAGTACCAGCAGCCCATCGGGTACGACCAGTACGGCAACCCGATCTATGGGCAGCCGGGTCAGCAGCAGCCGGGTGCCTACCCGCAGCCGGGTGCCTACCCGCAGCCGGGTGCCTACCCGCAGCCGGGTGCCTACCCGCAGCCGGGCGCCTACCCGCAGCCGGTTCCGCAGCCCGCAGCGGCTCCAGCGAGCCCCCTGGCGCTGCCCTGCCAGAGCGACATCACCTGTGGCACCCACAAGTGCAACCTGCAGACCGGCAAGTGTGCCTTCCCCTGCGCCAACGCGGCCACCGACTGCGCCGCTGGCATGGGCTGCGCCACCGGTCTGTGCGTGCCCGGCGCACCCGTGCAGTAGCGCCCGAAGACCGGGCTTGTGGCCCGTCGACAACCCTGCGGCCCCTCGGTCCTCCAGGACTGCAGGGGCTGTTTGCTTGGTCCCTTTCGCAGCCGTCGCTTAAGCTTTTCGCTGCACGATGGCGAGCCAACCACCGAGTGACTCTCGGCTCGTAAAGGGCTTTGCGACGGGAGGGGCGACGATCGACGAGCCCCTGACCCGCGGCGAGCGCATTTCGAGCTTCCGAGGTCACCGCAACGACGGGGTCAACGTGACCATGCACTGCCTCGCGGACGACGCGAAGGCGCGCGAGGTCCAGAACTTCCTCGACGGGGCGCGCCAGCTCGCGTCGGCCTCGCGGGTGCGGCCCCTCGAGGGCGTGGTCGAAGTCATCGCCGTGGTCCCCAACGAGCGGATCTACATCGCCCTCGGTGGCGTGGCCGGCACCATGAGCGACATCCCCATCCTCGGTTGGGGCGTCGAGGATACGCTCACCTTCTTCCGTCATCTATGCCGCGCGGTGCAGCGCGTGCACAAGGCGGGGCTCGTGCACGGTTGCATGCAGCCCGGGAACGTCCTGCTCGACGACGACCTCAAGCCGCGCCTCGCCGACGTGGGCTGTCTGGTCATCGACGACAGCTACGACGGCCCGAGCGACATGAAGCACGACTACGCGACCTTTGCCGCACGCGAGGTTCGGCTCGGCGAGCGCCCGGGGCCGCGTTCCGACATCTTCAGCCTCGGCCGACTGCTCAAGTTCGCGCTCCTCGGTGAGACCCCCGCCCACGACGACAGCGACGTTCCGCGGCTCGACGCGATGAGCGATCTGCCCGCGGGCCTCGTGCGGATCACCCGTAGGGCAACCCTCCGCGAGCCCAACAAGCGGTACGCCTCCATCGACGCCATGCTGCTCGACCTCGAGCGGTGGCGCGACCACCACGTGGTCGGCATCGCCCATCCCGAGGGCCGAGAGGGCAGTCCCGACGACAGTGGTCGCTACGGTGCCGTCGACGGGGAGGAGCACCCCATCGAGCGCAGCGGCACCACCGAGCGCCCTCCAGCGCCCGCTCCATCCGGCACGGGAGCCGCGGCGCCGGCCGCCGCTTCCAAGGAGGGGCCGGCTTCTACGCCGCCGCCTCCGATCCCCGCGACGTACGTCGGGGCTGCGGTCGACGACGCCGAGGTCGACCCGCTCTCGCCGCTTCAGGTCAGGCTCTTCGGGGGCCTTGGCATCGCGCTGCTCGTCGGAGCCATCGTCTTCGCCTACCAAACGGGCGTGCCCACGGTGGCCGCCGCGATCTGTGCGGTGGTCGGGGCCGTGGGGGCGAGCCTGCTCATTCCCCCGGTGGGCAATCCGGTGATCAGCCGCTTCTTCAGTGCCCTCATCCTCGGGCTCATGACCTGGTTCCTCGATCCGGTGCCTCAGGTGGCTCTCGCCGGACGGCGCGCGATGGTGGAGCGCGGTGCCCCGCAGGCCCGCGGGCAGAGCCTCGTCAACCTCCGCAATCGCGGCTGGCGTGATTTCGGCAAGCTCGACCTCAGCGGTGCCGACCTGTCCCGCCTGCAGCTCGGGGGTCTCCGTTTCGACCTCGCGAGCTTCCGCGCCGCCCGTTGTGTGGGAACCGATCTGTCGGCCAGCACCTTCGATGGGACGGACGTGACCGGTGCCGACTTCTCCGAGGCCAATCTCTCCGGCGCCGACACCGCTCGCATGCGCGGGTGGCTCAAGTCGCGTTGCAGCGAAGAGACCGTGATGCCCCGCGGCTGGCTGTGTGACCCAGAGACACTGGGGCCTCGCGCCGACAACGATCTAGCCGCGACGCCGAACGCGCTCTGAGTCAGCCGCGGATCCCGAAGAAGATCCCGGCTGCGACGGCAGCCAAGGCGAAGACCACCGCGACCACGGTCCAGAGCCGCGTCTCCCCCGCCGTGGTGCCCATGCTCGACGGAGGCTGGGAGCGCGGGCGGGTCGACGGACGCGAGCGCGGGGTCGACGAAGGTTTGCTGTCGGGGGTGCCCTCGCGCACGACCACCCGCACCTTCGCCCCTTGTCCGGTGGGGGTCTCGGTGTCCTGCTCCGAGTTGAGCGTGTTGTGGATCGCCGTCTCGGAGTGGGCGAGACCGGTGTCGCCTTCCGCTTCGGTGGGCAGGGGCTGCTCATCCGTGTCCGAGCCCCAGTCGTCGTCGGCGGCCGGGGTCATGTCTGCGTTGCGCAGGGCGCGCGCGAAGTCTTTGGCCGACGCGAAGCGCTCTTCTGGTTTCTTGCTCAAGGCCCGCAGAATGACGGCGTCGAGCCCAGGCGGGATGTCTCGGTCTGGGGCCTTCGCGCTCGGCGGAGGCGGAGGATCGTGGAGGTGGGCGGTCATGGTTGCGAGCGCGCTCGGTGCATCGAAGGGCACCTTTCCACAGACGAGCTCATAGAGGAGGACGGCCGCCGCATAGACGTCGCTGCGGGGGTCGAGCTCGTCGCCCGCAACCTGCTCGGGCGACATGTAGTCGGGGGTCCCGAAGATCATGTCTGCTTCGGTGAGCGCGGTGCCCGTCATGTCGCCGGCGACGATCTTGGCGAGGCCGAAGTCGACCACCTTGATCTTCAGCTCCTCGAGGAAGGACGGGGGCACGTCGTCCTCGCCGAGGTCTTCGAGCGGTCGGGTCCCCTCCACCAGAACGTTCGATGGCTTGAGATCGCGGTGGATGATGCCCGCGTCGTGGGCTGAGGTGAGGGCGGCGCAGATCTGTTCCACGATGGCGATGACCTCGCTCAGGGGCATCGGACCGCGCTTCTCGAGATAGGTGTCGAGGGATGGACCATCGACGTAGTCGAGCGAGATGAGGAGCAACCCGTCGTCCTCGATGTAGTCGAGGAGCTTCACGAGGTTGGGACCCTCGATCTGCTGGAGGATTTTCACCTCGCGGCGCACGCGCCCGAAGATCTGCTTGTCGGAGTGGAGATGGGGATGGATGGCCTTGAGGGCGACGATCTCCTGGTCGGTGTCACACCACAGGTCGCGCGCCCGGTAGACGGTACCGGTCGTTCCTTGGCCCACCGCCTCGAGGATCTCGTAGCGCTCGGCCACCACGTGGCCCTCGTCGAAGCAGGGGAGACGAAGCTCTTGGTCGCTCACGGGTCCGACTCCTCCTCGGGGGCGCCGACGACCCCGCGGGTCTCGGGTCCACTCGGTACGGCTTCGGGGCGCCTCCCGAGGCAGACCTCGATGATCTTCGGGCTCAGCTCGATGGGGTCGAGGGCCGCCGCCGGGTCGTGCTCACGCCACTTGGCACACGACGTGGCCGCGGCGCCGCGCTCGTCGAGGGCCACGTAGGCCTCGGTGAGCTGTCGGTGAACCGTCGCGAGCTGAGGTTCGGTGAGTCCCTCTTGGGAGAGCAGGGCGGCGCCGCGCGCGATGCCGTCGATGTAGCGGCCGCGTCGAACGGCCTGCACCAGGCGTGGAATGGCCGCTGCTGCCTCGCGCTGCGTCTCGAGCGCCCGACCGCCCGATTGGCTGCGGATGAGGGCCCCCGCATCGACGGCGGCCTTTCGTCCCGCGTCGGTGAGCGAGAGCTCGACGAGGGGCACCAAGAGCACCTCGCCCTGGAGCAGCTTGGCTCGTCGCAGTCGGTTGTAGCTCGCGATGACCCAGGCTTTGTCGCGGCGGCCGAGGAAGCGGTACGCGACGCTCTCCGTCGTGTCGCCTCGGGATGCGACGTAGCGGAGGTTGTAGGGGATGAGGACCTCACGCCCGATGGCCGGGGGAAGCCAGGGGTGGGTGTCGTTGTAATGGGCGAGCACGTCGGCGCGCTTCGGTTCGCCGAGGTGCGTGGAGGCGATGCTCTTCCACGTGTCTCCCGGGAGGGCCTTGTGATAGCCGACGGCCGGGATCTCGAGCCGCATGCCCGGGACGATCGCGGCGCCGCGCCGCCCTTCGAGGCCGTTGGCTTGCACCACCAGGCGTTCGAGCTCCACGCGGCCGTACATGCGCTCGGCGAGCTGCGCCACCGTTTCGCCTTGCTGGACCACGTAGGGGAAGGCCTCGACCGGGCGCGGTGAGAGCCCACCGCAGAGCGCGACGAGCAGAGCGAGACCGCGGAGGGGGAGGCGCCGGGACATGAGGTGGCCCATGTTAGCGGGGCTGGGGCGGGGCGGACCAGATCGGCTGCAGCGGGCGGGGTCATGCGCTAGCGTCCGGAGGCGGTGCGAGCGGTGGTCCAGCGGTGCCTGCAGGGGCGGGTGGAGGTCGACGGCGCGGTGGTGGGATCCATCGGTCGGGGCCTCGTGGTCTTCGTGGGCGCCGGAAAAGACGACACGGACCAAGACTTGACCTACCTCGCCGACAAGATCGTGAACCTCCGTATCTTCGAGGACGAGCAAGGCAAGATGAACCGCTCTGCCCTCGACGTAGGGGGCGCGGTGCTCGCGGTGAGTCAGTTCACCCTCTACGGCGACTGTCGCAAGGGACGCCGGCCGAGCTTCGGGGGCGCGATGCCGCCCGCGCCGGCGCGGGCCCGCTACCTGCAGTTCGTCAAGATGCTGCGCGATCGCGGTCTCGAGGTCGCCACCGGTCAGTTTCAGGCCGACATGAGGGTCATCGTCGACAACGACGGGCCCGTCACCATTCTCTTGGACTCGACGCGGCAGTTCTGAGCCGCATGAGCTATACCGCGCCCATGGAGAGCCCCGTCCGGCGCCCCGGCGAGAAGCTGCTTCCCATCGACTGGGGGGCCATCACGCCGCTTCGTCTCCGGGCTCAGCTCTTGGCCGAGGGGGCCTACTCCGGCGTGCATCGCAGCCGTCGTCGCGGGGCCGGGGTCGAGTTCGGCGGCCAGCGCCCCTACGTGCCAGGCGACGACCTGCGCTTCCTCGACCTTCGTGCGCTCCTTCGCCACGACCGGCTCATGGTGAGGGAATTCGAGACGGAGACCGAGCGCGCGCTTTGGCTCTGCATCGACGCCACGGGATCCATGGCGCTTCGGGGACCCGACGCGCCCGGAGCCAAGGTGGCCTACGCCGCCCTCCTCGCCGCCGCCATGGCGCGCGTGGCCGTGGCGGGACAGGACCCCGTGGGCCTGAGCTTCATCGGTGGCCACGACCCGGCGGGCGTACCCGCCGGCTTCGGCAACGCCACGTTCGAGCGCGTCGTGAGTCGCCTCGAGACGCTCGGGGCGAGCGGCGATCTACGCGAGGACCTCGGCGAGGTGGTGCGCGCCGCGCGCATGCTCGACCGGCGTGCCTCGCGCGGCAGCGCCATCGTCATCTTCAGCGACCTCATCGACTTGCCCCCCGACGCGCTTCGTCCCCTCACCGCGCTCGCGGCGGCCCCTCGCGCGGTGGTCTTCGTGCAGGTCCTCGACCCCCAAGAACGCGACCTCTCCTTTCGGGGCAAAGTTCGGCTCAAGGCCCTCGAAGGCGGACAGATCGTCACCACCGACGCCGACGCGGTGCGCGCTCGATATCGAGCCGCCCTCGAGGCCCACAACGCCCAGCTCCGCAAGACGATTGAAGCCGCCGGGGCACGCTTCATCGAGACGGTCACCGACGGTGATCCCGTGCTCCACCTGCGCACGGTGTTGCAGGCGGTGGCGGAGGCCCGCCGATGAGCTTTCTCACCGTCGCTGCCCTCGCGGTGGGGCTGCTGGTGGTGGCGCCTGTCATCGCGCACCTCCTTCGTCGCAAGCCGCCGGAAGAGGTTCCCTTCACGGCGGTGAAGTTGGTGCCCGCGACGCCGGCCATCGCGCAGCGGCGCACCGCGCTCGAGGATCGGGCTCTCTTCTTCGTACGCGCCATCGCCGTGCTCGTGCTCGCCATCCTCGGGGCCACGCCATTCGTCACCTGTCAGCGACTCTCCCTCGCCCGTCAGGGCGGCGCTTCGGTCGCCATCACCATCGTCATCGATGACTCCCTCAGCATGCGGGCTGCCGCCGAGACCGAGGGCGAAGCCAGGACCCGCTTTGCGCGCGCCAAGGAGGCGGCCCAGGAGTTGCTGCTCGGATTGCAGGAGGGGGACGCGGTGGCCATCGTGATGGCCGGGGCTCCGCCCAGGGTGGGCCTGGCGGCCACCACCAACCTCGAAGCCGCGCGCGACGCGGTGGCTTCGGCCCAGCCCTCCGATCGGGGCACGGATCTCGAAGCGGCGGTCAAGCTTGCCGGCGAGCTGATGCGCGAGCTGAGTCACGTCGACAAGCGGGTGGTCGTGCTGAGCGACCTCGCCGACGGCGGCCCCACGGCACCGGCGCTCGAGGCCCCCGAGGGCATGAAGATATGGGTGCCCCTCGAAGAGCTGCAGGGCGCGGCCGACGACTGTGCGGTCGTCGGCGCAGAGCGCCATGGTCGCCGGATCTCCGTCCGTGTCGCGTGCGGGCCCAAGCCCGAGGGGAGTCCCGAAGGCGAGAAGCGACGACTCCAGGTCTTGGCCGGCCGTGAGACGCTGGTCGAGGTGCCCATCCGGCGGGTCGACGGGCCCCAGGACATCACCGTGACCGTGCCCGACGGCGCGAACCTCGACACCTCGATCCAACTCTACGTCGCGCTGACCGCGGGCGATGCCATCGCCGAGGACGACATCGCGCCCGTCGTCACCATGGGTGGCAAGCTGAGGGTTGGCGTTGCAACCGACGCCACCGAGAGCGCGGTGGCCACGGGCGGCCCGCCACCCGTCGAGCAGGCGTTCTCAGCGCTTCAGCTCGGGGTGCAGGTGAGGCCGCTGTCCACCGTTCCCGATCGCGCGGCCGACCTCGACGATCTCGGTTTGCTCATCGTCGACGACGTCCCCGGCTTCACCCCCTCTCAGCGTCGCGAGCTCGAGGGGTGGGTCGAGCGGGGAGGGGTGCTCCTGCTCACCCTCGGCCCTGGGGCCGCATCGGCCCCCATCGGTCAGGGCTTCGCCCCGATGGTTCCCGGCCTCATCCGGTGGCGCAAGGACCCTCCGAAGGGTATCAACCGCGAGCAAGACCAGCTCTTCACCGAGGCCGGTGGCGGCCTCGAAGACCTCGCGCCGCAGGGACGTGCCGAGCTCGAGCTCGAGCCCGATGACGAGGTGAAGGTGCTGGTGGCCTGGGCTGACGGGCGCCCCTTTGCCCTCGAGCATCGTATGGGCCGCGGGGTGGTCGTCGCCCTCACGCTGCCCTTCGACACCCACCAGAGCGACCTCGCGCTCCGACCTGGTTTCCTCGAGCTGCTCAAGCGCATGGCCGACACGGCTCGCACCCTCGGCGGGGTGTCGCGTAGCACGGCTGGTCACGCCTGGTCGCTCCAGGGCTTCGACGACGTGAAGGTCTTCCGCCTCTCTCGCGACGACGACAAGACGCCGCTCGACGTCGAGCTGGCGCCGGGGGGCAAGACACGCCGGGTCGTGCCCGAGCTCGCGGGTCTCTACCTGCTCCAGCTCGACGGCAACGAGGCGACGCGGGTGGCGGCGGTGAGCGAAGCCGAGGTCGATCTTCGACCCCGTCCGGCCTCGGCCGGTCAACGGGGCGAAGAGCTCGGCGGCGTGGAGGCCTCGGTCGACATCTCATCTCACATCGCGCTCGCGCTGCTTGCGCTCATGCTGCTCGAGATGATCATTCGCGTGGGCGGCCGCCGCGCACGGCGGCTCGAGGCTGCCCCCGACGCCGCCGAGCCCACCTGACGGCACCGTCGGAAAATTGCACATCGCTACGCGAACCTCGACGAGCTGCTGCGCCACTCGGCGGGCACCATGGGCTACGACGCCGAGCTCAGCGCCGGCCAACGCCGGGCGCTGGTCGCCTTCCTCCGCACCCTGTGACAACCGGTGCAGGCTCCCCGATGGGTTGAGCCTCTGGGACGGCATCGATGACAGCCAGGCGGCGCGGATCCGAAAGGAGCTGCAGAAGGAGATCCGTCGTGAGCTGTCGACCGAGATGCGGGCCGACATCGAACGCAAGGTACGCGAGGACGTGCGGCGAAAGGCGCGCGACGAGCTCCTGGCCGAGCAACGGTCTCGCGCGCCTTCCGAGGACGATCGCCGGGCTTTCGTCGCCTTCGTGGAGGAGGTCGAGCTCGACAGCTACGCCCAGGCCACCATGGCCTCGCGCATCGCCGACGAGTCCGATCAGGCCCTAACGAGCCGCTCCGGGTGGGCCACGCCCCTTGGCATCGTGCTCACCCTCGCTGCACCGGGGGTGGTGGCCGCCCTCGCTCACGCAGGGCTCGACGCCACGTGGTTCTGGGCTGCGGTCAGCACGCTGATCCTCGTGCTCGGGTTGGTATTGGTCAGCACCTCCAGACACCAGCGTCAGCACCGCGACGCGCTCGAGCGCCACCGCAAGATCTCGAGCGACTTTCTCATCCTCGCCGAGCGCGCCAAGGCCTACCGCATGGTGCACGCCGAACGGCTGCAAGAAGCCGAGACCCTGCACGAGCTGCTCGAAGAGCTCCGGCGCGCCAAGGAGCGGCAGGACCGCACCTTCCACCCGAGCGCACCCGCGCTCGAGGCGGCGCGCGACTACGTGCGCTACCGCGTCGAGACCACCCTCGAGCCAGACGAAGAGGACGAGGTCGAAGCGGAGACCGCTTCCGTCAGTCGTTGAGTCGCTCGAGCAGATCGCGCTCGAGACGAGCCAGGTGTTCGCGTGGGCGTGCGCTCAGGCTGCGTCGCAACCCCGCGAGGCCTCCGTCTTCACGCATGGCGCTCGCCGCGCCGTCGTAGGCGCCATCGAGCCCACCCGAGAGCACGCCACGGCGAAGCCGGTCATAGCCGCGCGCCAATGCGTCCTGTGAGGCGGTGAGCCCGGCTTTGATGGCAGCGGTCACCGGCGAGGTAGCGATCGGCACGCCTTTCAGCGTCGCCTCCACCGCTTCGCGCAGACGATCGGGGCCGTGGATGCGCACGAGGTCGCGCTCGAGCGCGGCGTCGTAGAGGGCGGCGCGGTGTAGCGCCAGGCTCGCGGCCTCGATGATGGCTTTGCCTCGTAGGGCGAGGAGCACACGCTTGAAGACCCACTTGAAGGGCATGAGCAGCAGCCGTCGTCCGATCGCCTTGCCGTCGAGGAAACCCTCGGTCGATGCGGTGAGCAGCTCGATGTCCGCCTCGGAGAGAACGACCGTGTGCCGTCGTGCGAGCTCGCGCAGCAGGCGACGCTCGAGGTGCCGTCGCGCCATCTCGTCCACGAAGGGAAGGGGCACCAGGGGCGTGAGGGCCACGAGGGCCGCGTGCGTGAGGAGGAGGTCGTCGTCCGACATCAGTCGGGGTCGAGGGCGCAGGCGAGGGTTTGATCGACGACGGCGACGTTGACCTGAAGTTTGGTGGCGATCTCCGTCAGCACGCGATTGGCGGCGGGATCGGGCGCGTCGCCAGCTCGAGCCACCACACACAGATCGCGCAAGACCTGAACGCGCTTGGGCGGGGGGATGTGCTCGACCGCATCCGCGATGCGGTCGTCGAGGTCGTCTTTGATCTGCTCGAAGTCGAGCTTGTCGCTGAGCGAGCGCTTACCGAAGAACTTCTCGAAGACCGCCACCTCTTCTTCGGTGATCTTCTCGTCGGCGTCGGCCACCGCGATCGCGCCCGCGAAGAGAAGTCGCCGCATGCGCTCGGCGGTGTCGGTCTTGGCGTCGAGATAGCTCGGCTCCATCAGGGCCATGAGGGTCTCGGTATGGGCCTCGAGCATGTCGACCGAGTCGCCTCCCTCCTGGTTGAGCTCCGAGTCGGCGAAACGTTTGAGCGCCTTCACGCGGAGCGGACTGAAGGGGTGGGTCGTGAACCAGTCCGTGTGGGTCGACCTGGCGCGCGGGTCGTCGTGCTCATCGCCGCTCATGTCGTCGACCTGGGCTGCGAACTCGTCGATGCTCACGCGCACCACGTCGGTCCGGAGGCCCGAGGCGAGGCGAAAGAGCGCGCCTGCCGCAGCATCGGGGTCGTCGGCGCAGGCGGCGCCGGCCCGGTCGGCGCTGATCTCCGCGTACCGCGACCACGAGAAGAGCTTGAGCGCGAGCTCGGGAGAAGGACGCGTGTTGCCTTTGAGGATCACGCCGATGGGGATGTCGTGATGGCCGAACACGTGGTGGGCCAGCTCGTGGCCGAGCACGAACTGGAGCTCTTTGCCCCGAAAAGCCTCGAGCAGACTCGAGCTGAGCATGACGAAGAGCCGACCGGCCTCGGGCTTGACCGCGGCCGCGTTGAATACCGGACTCGGGTAGACGAAGAGCTCGAGCGGATCGTCGACCGCGAGTCGCTCGATGCAATGATCGACCATCGCGTAGACGTTGGGTGCCATGCCACGGGTGAGCCGGAGCGAGGTGGCGAGCAGCTGGCGCCGAACGTTGGTCGGCGACTCGGCCTCATGGGCTTCGAGGCGCCGCACCACGCGTTTGACGTGCGGGTCCTCGATGAGCTGGGCGGCGAGGTTGCGGTCTCCTTCACATCGCAGGGTGTTGGCCGTCATGGACGCGAGCCTCACCCGGCGCGCACGGGACGGAAAGGGTCACCCATGCTCAGCGGTCGGTGACGGCCTTCATCGAGCGATCGTGCACGCCGCCGAGGGTAGCCATGAAGACGGCGGCCCCGACCAGGGCGAGGAACATGTCCCACTGCGCATCCCAGATATCGCCC
>JAUHZF010000607.1 GCA_030426145.1 Polyangia bacterium | reverse complement strand
CCCAACCAACAAGCTGCGTGCCGCCATCGGAGGAGGCAACTACGTGCACATGGTCGATCGCGCCGGCGAACGACGTCTCCTGTCCCGTTCTGTGTCGTGGCCCGGTGATGGCCACTGCACTTGGCACCCTCACAACAAGCGCTGGATGCTGACCGACACCTACGAGGACGACCACTACGACAGGCATCTGTTCATCTACGACATGGATGAAGATCGGTGCATCGAGATCGGTCGATTTCACTCTCCACCCTCGACGTGCAGTACCGGATATCGCTGCGACCTCCACCCCCGGTGGGACCGCAGTGGGACACGGGTTATCATTGATTCGATGCACGAGCACGACGAGCGTCAGGTCTACGTTCTGGATGTTTCCGAGGTGGTCGGCCATGGGTAAGGCGGGGCGGCTCAACGGCGCCTACATCTGGCTGAGGCGGCACGTTCGAGATGTGGTCATCCACAACACGGTCGTGGACAACACGGTCGGCAACTGGCTTAGGAGGCTCGAGAAGCGCCTCGTGGGGCTGCGTGCCGTACAACGCCAAGCGGAGGCTGCGGGCGGAACCCTCGAGGTCAGGGGTATCACGCTGAGCTACCGTCCCCAGGACCTGGGCGTGGTTGCACCGCTACTCATGCACGAGGACTACGAACCGGAGACACGCCAGGTCATCGAGGATGCGCTCGGGGCAGGAAAGACCTTCGTCGACCTCGGCGCGCACATCGGTTTCCTCACGCTACTGGCAGCGAAGCGCGTGGGAGGAGAAGGCCACGTCTATGCATTCGAACCCATCGCCGAGACGGCTGACCTATTGGACGCGAACGTTGCCGCCAATGGGCTCGAGAATGTGGTCACCGGCGTACGACTCGCCATCTCGGATGAGCCTCGCGACCTCGTGTTCACTATTAGTCGCGAGCACTCCGTATCCAACAAGATGGCCCGCGCGGCGGGAACCGCCGGGGAGACCATGACGCTACGAGCGACCAGCCTCGATGCCTACTTCGGAGAGCTGGGCTGGCCATCTGTCGATCTTATCAAGATGGATGTGGAGGGAGCCGAGCTAGATGCGATGCGTGGGATGCGGGAGCTGAGCGCACGCAACCCAGGCATGAAGCTCATCTTCGAGTTTCACTACGCCAACCTCGAGCAGATGAACATCAGCGCGTCTCAGCTCTTCGATGAGCTCGCGGAGCTGGGATTCACGCGGTTCACGCGGCTACACCGACAGCCAACGCCGATCGTCATCCCCGACGACATCGGACAGACATTGGCGATGTCGAGGGTGACGAACTTCAACGTTCTTGCTGAGAAGGACTGACCGAACCCGTTGGTGGGTCCCCCGAGGAAAGAAGCCTCGCCAGCAGCGTCAGACCCCAACCCGCCAGCGCGACGCCGACGATGGTCTGCGGCAAGCCGCCCACATGGCCATAAAGGTGGTTCATAATGTTGTAGCTGGCGAAAAGGCCCAGTGCGAGCCACCTCAGTCCCCAGTGGTCCGCCTGCCAAAGATTGGCGATGAAGCCCCAGTATGCGCCGACGATGAGGCCGACGATCGCTACGCCGAGCCACCCGAAGTTCCAGTATCCGTCGGCGACCACGGGAAACAGGAAAGTGGAGTTCCGCATGCCGCGCTCGGTCTTGATCCCGAAGACGAGGTTGTACCGGTCGTTGAACTCGACGGTGAAATCAGGTTTCTCAGGGTACAAGACGCGCGGCAAGAACGAGTATGGCATGAGCCGCCATTGTCGGCCGTGGTCATAGGGCACCCGTCGCCCGGTGTAGTCGACCGCGCGCGCGATGGAGGAGAGGGCATTGAAGCGGTCGACGGACGAGTCTGTGTTTCGCGTCGTGTCCACTTCGCCTCCCCACGTGGCGGACAGACCGTCCCACCAGTCCTCGGCAGCCTCACCAGGGCCCGCAACGAGTTCGCCGATGCCATCTGCGCCGCGCGTCTTGTCGTACTTGTGCCAGTTCTGCTGCTCTCTGAAGATGTGCTTGGCGGGATTGAGGACCACGTAGATGAGCAATCCGGCGACGAGCCACCGCCATGGCACCCGGCGGTAGGACATGAACGAAAGCACGGCGGCGGCAGCCAGGGGCAGGAGCACTGCCACGAGCATTCCTGAGAGCATTCCCGACATTGCAAAGACGCCCGCGACCAGGAGCAGCTTGCGCCCGGGTTTTGCTTCACCTCGTCGCGACGAACGATCGGCCACGTAGATCAGCACACCGTAGAGGCCGGCCAGGATGTAGACGGGATAGCGCAGGGCGGTTGGAAGCATGCGCACCGCCCCGGTGTGGACGACGACCGCGGTCGCAAGCCACAGCGGAAAGAACCAACGTCCACCGGCGGGCAAAGCTCGAGGCAGCGCCTTCGCGAACTTGGGTCGCAGCTTGGTCCCCAGGTAGAGGCCGAGAGGGCACGCCAGGAGGGCAAAGACCAGGAAGAAGCCACAGGCGAGTGCGGCTTCCACGACAGCGGCTCGGCTAACGGGTATGCCACGTCGCAAGGAGTCGGTGATCGTGGGCAGACCCCACACGATATACCCTTGAAGCAGGGCATACTCCGGAAGTGGGAGACGATGATAGAGCCGTCGGCGCAGGTAGCGTGAGCCCGCAAGCACGGCGACACACCCGATTGACCACGTCACGATTCGCGCCCCGAGCGGGGCGTAGGTGTCGGCTGTGAGGTGGACGATGCCGAGCGCCATGCACAACCCGATCGGCAGGGCGAGGCTGTGCGATACATCCACGTGCTCCCGCACACTGTGTGCGCTGTGGGGAGCGGGTGCGGTGGTGGCTGCCACGGTACGAGTCTAGTCCACGGGAGCGAAGACGAACAGGTGTCGTAAGACCTTGGTGCTCACGGGGACTCAGCCATTCATGGTTTGCTTCGGTGCCGGCCTCGTCACGAAGAAGCGCTTCAACCTGAGAAGCGGACGCTCCAAGAGCGAGAAGGACACCACGCTCAGGGCTAGCGTGAGGACGCCCGAGAGGACGAGGTAGAGAAACGCGCTCAGGAGCGAAGGCTCCAAGCGTCGGCTGAGATGTTCCGCCGTCAGC
>JAUHZF010000233.1 GCA_030426145.1 Polyangia bacterium | reverse complement strand
TTCGAGGTTCGAGGTTCGAGGTTCGAGGTTCGAGGTTCGAGGTTCGAGGTCCTCGAGACCGAGACCGAGACCGAGCACGAGACCGAGCACGAGCACGAGACCGAGCACGAGACCGAGACCTAGGAAGCGAGCGGTGATCGCAGGGCTGACAGCCGGCCAGCGGCAGCAGCGAATCGACGCACACCATCTCCTATCCGAGGACCTGTGTTCAATGGCCATGCCGTTCGGATAGGCGGTCTCGTGAGCGTTCTCGGTCTCGACGCTCGTGAGCGTTCTCGGTCTCGTGAGCGTGCTCGGTCTCGACGCTCGTAGCGTTCTCGTTCTCGTGGTGCCTGAGAGCGACACTGGCGCCCCTCAACGAGCACAGCGTGGTGGCGGGCCGGGCCGACCTTGGTAGAGTCGGCCGCCTATGGCCGTGGACGACGATACCGGCATCGACGCAGGGGTTCCCGAGGAGCCCCTGCCGTCGATGGACATGCCGCTTCCCAAGCGGCGGATCTGGCCCGTCTTCGCGGTGCTCTTCGCGCTGCTCGGCGGGATCGGCTTCCTCGTCTATCGCGAGCTGACGGCGCCGCTGCCCCTGCGGGTCTTGGTCGCCGTCGACGTCGAGGGCTACTGGTGGGACGGCAGCAAGCCCGCGGCGGTGATGGCCGACTACCTCTCCGACCACCTCAGCGACATGGGGCTCGAGCCGGTCAAAGGCGGCGATCCCGAGATCATCGAGGTGCTCGAATCGACCGACGACCCCATCGAAGCCGCGCGAAAGCTGCGGGCGGCCTTCGTGATCACGGGCGTCGTCACCCCCGAAGTGGTGGAGCTGCCGGTCAAAGACGGCTACCACGAGGCGCGGGTGAAGGGTCATCTCGAGGTGCGGCACCTGCTCGATGACGCGCCCCTCGCCGAGGTGAAGATCGAGACCTTTGCCGGCTCGCGATCACCCGACCGCGTGAAAGAAATGTACGGGCGGTCCGCCGCGCGGCACGCCCTGCACAATGCGCTGCCCGCCATCTTCGGCCACGTCTCCATCCAGGACATCCTCGGCGGTGGCGACCCGAAGCTCATCGACGCCCTCACCCCGGGCAAGAACTACGTCGCGGCCCTCGAGCGCAACCTGTCCGAGGCCAACGCCGCCTACAAAGACCTCGGCGCAGCGCAGGACAGCACCGAGGGGGTCGCGTTCCATTCGCCGGCCAATTCGCAGGACCGACTCCTTGGGGTCACGCCGAACCACATCGTGGTCGCGACCAGCGATACCAAACCCTTCTTCTCCCCCAAGAGCCTCGAGATGCTGCGCAACGAATCGCTCGAGGCGGTGGTGCTGCGACAGCTGAAGCCGGGCACCGAAGATGTGGTGAAGGCAGACCAGCAGCTGTGGCTCGGCTATCAAGCGTTCACCTACCCCACGAGCTCTGGCGACGGGAAGACGGTCGCCATCGTCGAGAACCTCTACGGCTATGCGCGCACCCTCGCCATCGCGAGCCCCGGTCAGAAGCTGAATCGTCTGAAGGTCGAGCCCAAGCGGCGGCTCAGCGAGCCGAGGGTCTCACCGAGTGGCAAGGCCATCGCTCTCATCGACCGACCCTGTAAGGACTGCGCCAACGAGCTCTCCGTGCTGTCGCTGCCCGACGGGAAAGAGAAGTACCGCCTGCGCAAGGGCGAATACGCTCGTCTCGAGACCTTTCGGTGGGCTGGTGACGGCCACCTGCTCGCGCTCTACTCCGAGCCCCCCGACCCAGAAGCTGACCCCGAAGAACCGCCACCGGCCATGACCCTATGGTCGATCGATCTCGCCACCGGCGAGAAGGCCTCGATCGTGGTGGCGGAGGGCAACACCGTGCTCACCGACCCCGCGGCCACGACCGACGGAAGACACGTCGCGATCAGCCGCTATCACGCGGGCATGATCGCCGTGGTCGACGTGACGGCCGGGGAGCTGAAGCAGTACCCCGTCGACGGCAAAGCGACCTCGCTCGCCATCTCGCCCGACGGCCGCTTCGTGGCCTACGAGCTGAGGCCCAAGGGCAAGCGCGGCAAAGAGCTGGGACTGCTCGACACCAAGAGTGGCACCGCGAAGACCCTCACCAACACGCCCTACAGCGAGCGCTTCCCGGCCTTCGCGCCCGACGGCGCGCGCCTCTACTTCGAGATGCGCGCCGAGGACCCGGTCTTCACCGGGCGCCGCGAATTGATCCGCATCGCCTCGGTGGCCGTCCCGAAGTGACGGCCACCGACGCCGTCACTCGCAGTGGTCGGCGTAGTCGTCGCAGCAGTCGCCGTAGTCGCTGCACACGCTGTCGCAGAAGCAGGCTTTGTCGACGGCCGGGCCGCCGCACATGTTCTCGCAGGTGGGTGCGGGCGGCGGGGGAGGCGGAGGCACGAAGCAGATCCCAATCGGCTCGTCACAGTTGGCGGGTCCACAGCCGGTGGGGTAGAGGGCGCCGTCTACGCAGCTCGTGGCCTGGGTGCAGATGAGGTTCGGGTCACAGCTCGCGGGCTGGCAGGTGCCCGGCACATCGTGGGTCGGCTCCGAGAACTGGCACTCGAGCGACGGGTCGCACTTGTTGCGGGCCGACAGGATGACGAAGCCATCGCAGCTCTCGCCGATCTGGGCGAAGGGCTTGCAGGCCCGGGTCACGTTGTCGCTCTCCCAGCCGCACCAGCCCTCGGCGCAGTCCTCGTCCGTCGCGCATGTGTTGGGCCCGAGCGAGCACACCGCGTTCACGTTCGAGCAGCAGTCGCCGTACTGAACGCACATCTCATCGCACCAGCACTGACCCGTGCCTTTGCCGCCGCACTGGCTGGGGGCACAGCTTCCGAGCTTGTCGGCCTTGCCGCTGCGACCCCGACCCTCTTCCACCTCGTAGCCATCGACGCGGTCGTCGGTGTCGGTGGTGTCGACGGCGCAGCCGGCGCCGAAGTTGAACAGAAGGCCGGCGACGGCCAGGCTCAGGATGCTGCGGTGTGTCATACAGTGGGCGCTGGTAGCACACCAACGCCCACTGTGGGAACCCCCTACATGCGCTCGGGGGCGGTAATTCCGAGCAGGCCGAGGCCGCGCGCGATCTGCCGCGCGGTGAGGGCCGTGAGCGCGAGGCGGCTCTCGCGCACGGCGTCTTCGCTCTTGAGCACCGGGCAATGCTCGTAGAACGCCGAGAGATCTCGCGCCAAGGCGTAGACGTGATCGCAGATGAGGTGCGGGTGGTACCCGCCCGCGGCGGCGTGAACGACGTCCCCGAAACGCATCAAGCGCAGCGCCAACGTCCGCTCCGCGGGTTCGGCAATGACGATGCGCCCCGTGACCTTGCTCACGTCCTCCTCCCCGGCCTTTCGGAGAATCGAAAGACAGCGGGCATGAGCGTATTGCAGGTAGGGACAACAGTTGCCCTTGAAGCTGATCATCTTGTCGAAGTCGAACTGGTAGTCGCTGGTCCGATTCGACGAGAGATCGGCGTACTTGACGGCGCCGAGACCGACCACCGACTTGAGCTCGGTGATGAGCGCTTCGTCGAGTTCGGTCTCCTCCCGCATCAGCTTCTCCGCCCGCTCTTCAGACTCGTCGAGCAGCGATGCGAGTGTGATGACGCGGTTGTTCACGTCCCGCGTTCGCATGGGCTTGCCGTCGGGGCCGAGCACAACGCCAAAGCCGACGTGCTCGAGCGCGATCTCGAGGCCGAGGAGCCGACACACCTCGAACAGCTGCTTGAAATGCAGCCCCTGCCGCGCGTCGACCACATAAACCGCGCGATCGGCATCGAACTCGCGAATCCGATGCATCACCGTAGCGATGTCGGTGGTGCTGTAGAGAAAGGCACCGTCCTTCTTGCGCACGATGAAGGGGTTCTTCTGCTTCTTGAGCTTCTTGTCCTCGACCGCGTCGAGCTCGTTGAAGAAGACACACAGCGCCCCCTCATCTTCGCGAACGAGCTTCTCGTCGATGAGACGATCGATCACGCCCGGCAGCGCCGCCTCGTAGGCGCTCTCGCCGAGCCACGCGTCGAAGGAGATGCCGAGGCGGTCGTAGATGACGTCGAGGCTCTCGCGGGTGGCGGCGACCATCGTCTCCCACATGGCGCGGTTTTCGGTGTCTCCACTCTGGAGCTTCGCGAGTTCCGCACGGGCCTCGTTGCGGAAGTCTTCGTCTCCCTCGGCGCGGTCGCTGGCGAGCTTGTAGACGCGCTCCAACTCTTCGATGGGCGATGCCGCGAGAGCCTTCTCGTCGCCGAAGGTGCGCATGCCCACGATGAGCAGGCCGAACTGCGTGCCCCAGTCGCCGATGTGGTTGTCGCCGATGACCTCGTGACCAACGAAGCGCAGCATCGCGACGATGGCGGCCCCGATGATGGTCGAGCGTAGATGCCCCACATGCATCTGCTTGGCGATGTTGGGGCTGGAGAAGTCGACCACGATCTTCTCGGCCTTCTCCACCGCCGGCACGCCGTCGCGCGCGTGGTCGGCGAGCATCTCTTGCAGGCGCGCCGCGAGCCAGGCGTCGTCGAAGCGCAGGTTCACGAAGCCCGGGCCCGCCACCTCGGCCGACGCGATGGCCTCGTGCTTCAGCAAGGCCTCGGCGATGGGCGTCGCGAGCTCGCGCGGGTTCTTCTTCTGGCGCTTGGCCAGCGGCAGCGCTCCGTTGAGCTGGTAATCCCCGTGCTTGGGGTCCTGGGTCGGGCGCACCACGGGCGGCGCCTCCTCGCCGATGGCCTCGGCGATGGCAGCCCGGGCGACGCCGTCCAGCCACTGTTCGATCCGCATCCTTCGCATCTACTACGAATGGCGGTTCAGGTAAGGGGTTGCGACAACTTGGGCTCGACGTCACCTCCCCGCCGGCCCACGCTGGGGGCCTGGTGGACGATTCCGAACCGGACGAGCTGCGCACCCAGGGCCAGGCGGTGCTGGACTTCTTGGCGCGATACCTCGAACGCGTGCACGAGATGCCCATTCGGCCCAAGGTGGAGCCAGGGGCCATCCTGCGACGGGTCGGCGATGCGCCCCCCGAGCACGGCGAGCCCCTCGAGGCCATCGTGCGCGACCTGGAGGACGTCGTGCTGCCGGGGGTGACCCACTGGCAGTCGCCGGGCTGGTTCGCCTACTTCCCGTCCAACACCACGGTGCCTTCGATCCTCGGTGACCTCGCCGCGGCTGGGCTCGGCCAGCAGGGCATGCTCTGGGCGACCAGCCCCGCCTGCACCGAGATCGAGATGGCCATGATGAACTGGCTCGTCGAGCTCCTGGGGCTGCCCAGGGGCTGGCGCATGGACGGTCCCGGAGGAGGCGTGATCCAGATGACCGCCTCCGACGCGACGCACGTCGCCCTCGTGGTGGCGCGCAACCAGGCCCGCGCCCACGCGAGCATCGAGAAGATGGTCGTCTATGCCTCCGATCAGGCGCACAGCTCGATCGAGAAGGGCGCGCGCATCGCGGGCTTCGAGCACATCCGAGCCTTGCCCACCGACGACGTCTTCGCGCTGCAGCCCGAAACCCTCGAGGCCCAGATCGCCGAGGACCGAAGGCACGGGCTTCACCCGGCCTTCGTGAGCAGCACGGTCGGCACCACCGGGACCACCGCCATCGACCCGGTGCGAAAGGTGGGTGAGATCGCGCGCGCCGAGAACCTCTGGCACCACGTCGACGCCGCCTACGCCGGCACGGCCATGTTGTGTCCCGAGCTGCGGCCGCTTCAGGATGGGCTCGAACTCTGTGACTCCTACGTCTTCAATCCGCACAAATGGATGGGCGTGGGCTTCGACTGCTCGTGCTTCTACGTGGCCGACCGCAAGCCGCTGCTCGATGCGATGAGCATCCTCCCCCCCTACCTGCGCGCCGAGGCGGCCGAGACGCGGGAGGTGGTCGACTATCGCGACTGGCAGCTCGCGCTGGGACGGCGGTTTCGCGCTCTCAAGCTCTGGTTCGTGCTGCGAGCCTATGGCGCGGAGGGGATCCGAAGCCAGGTGCGGCGCCACCTCGGCCTCGCCCGGTCCTTCGCCGAGTGGGTCGACGCGCACCCCGCCCTGACCCGCATCGCCCCCGTACCGCTCGCGCTGGTCTGTTTCCGATGTGCCGCGGGCGACGCGGCAACGCGCGCCCTCGCCAGCGCCATCAACGCGAGTGGCGACCTCTACATCACGCTCTCTGCCCATGGCGACGAGGCCTTCATCCGGGTGAGTGTGGGTCACCGCCACACCGAGCCGCGGCACCTCGAGCGCCTCCGTGACGTGATCTCGGCCCACATGGACACTCAGAATTGAGTTACGCCCCATCGACAAGGCGAAACCGAGCGGATAAAGTGACGACATGAAGGCAAGGTGGGGCGTTCACCTCATCGTGGCGGGCCTGACCGTCACGGCGAGCTGCCTCGTCTACTCGGACGACCTGTTGCTCGACGGCCCCGCCACCGGTGGCGCGGGCGGCGCCACCACGACCGGCGTCGGTGGCGCCGGAGGTTCGAACACCACGAACGTGGGCGGTGGCGGCGGCTCCGGCGGCCTCTCACCCGACCTCGGCTGGCCGCTCGACGACACCCTGCCCACGCGCTGCAACGCGCAACCTGCCGACACCGGCGCGTCGTGGACGGGCTGGGGCAACCTCCAGTTCCCGGCCACCATCGATGTGACCGCGGGCCAGACCTCGCCCACCATCTACGGGCGGACCTACCAGGCCGGGGTCACCGACGGTGCGGGCCAGGCCTCGGGGTGGGAAGCCGAGCTGGCGGTGGGCCCCCTCGGCACGCTCCCCGACGGAGAGGCGCGCTGTTACAGCTTTTTGCCCGCAGCCTTCAACGTCGATGTGGGCAACGACGACGAGTACGAGATCACCCTCACGCCCACCCAACCCGGGCTCTTCAACTACTTCTTCCGCTACCGCCCGCCGGGCGGCGCCTGGCGCTACGGCGACCTCAACGGCAGCGACGACGACATCGCGCTCGTCGAGGGCGGACGCATGGTGGTGGCCGAGACCAAAACCGCGCCCGCCCCCCTCGTGGTGGCCACGCTCAACCTCGGCTGCCGCACCGCCGACTGGAGCCAGCGTCGCGCCCTCGTGGTCGAGTCGCTCGCCCGCATCGACCCAGACCTGATCGGCTTCCAAGAAGACTGCGCCGAGGGCACCGGCCCCACGCAGTCGGAGGAGGTACGGAGCGCGCTGTCGAGCTACACCCGCCGCGGCTACGACCGGCGTGAAGTCGCGATCGAGCAAGTCGACCTCGGCGGTCAGACCTACGAGACGCGGCTCTCGATTCTGAGCGCGCACCCGGTGACCAACGACCACTGGATCCAGCTCCCTCACGAGGCCATGCCCGCCAAGGCTCTGGCCGTCGACGTCGTGATCCGCGGCCAGCCCATCCGCTTCTACACGACCCAGCTGGAAAACGCGCCCAACCTGGTCGACGTGCGTCGCCAGGGCGCCCAGGAGATCGCGGGCGACCTTCCCTCGGGGGCCATCTCGATCGTCACCGGCGACCTCGGCGCGGGCCCCGACGAGGGCGTGGCCAACGTCATCGCCACCGACGTGCTGCGCGACGCCTGGTCCGTCGCCAATCCGAACCAAGCGGGCCCCACCTTCCCCGCCTCGTCCCCCCTCGATCGTGTGGACTACGTGCTCGCGACCAAGGCGCTCGTAGAGGGCGCCCTGCTCGGCGCCAAGCAGCTCGACGCGTCGTCGGGCAGCACGTGGCTCAGTGACCACCGCGGGGTGGCCATCGCCTTCACCGTGCCGTGAAGGGCTAAAGTTCGAGGCCGTGGCGTCGTTCTCCCTCGTGCATGGATCTGCGTGAGGGGCAGTTGGTCGCGGGTCGGTTCCGGCTCGAGCGCGAGCTGGGACAAGGGGGCATGGGCGCGGTGTGGCGCGCGCGACACGAGAGCCTCGACATGCCCTGTGCGCTCAAGTTCATCATCGGGCCCGCCGCGAGCCGCGATGACGTGCGCGAGCGCTTCAAGCTCGAGGCGCGCGCCGCCGCACGCCTCAACGATCCCCACGTGGTGAAGATGATGGACTTCGGCGTGTGGGAGGACCTGCCCTTCATCGCGATGGAGATCCTCGACGGCGAGAACCTCGGCGAGCGCCTCGCCCGTGAGACGAGGCTGTCCCGCAGCGAGACCATCGCCATCGCAACCGACGTCGCCGCCGCCCTCGAGGCGGCCCACGCTGCCGGCATCGTGCACCGCGACCTCAAGCCCGAGAACATCTTCCTCCTTCGCTCCGGAGGCGTGGTGGCCAAGGTCCTCGACTTCGGGATCGCGAAGCTCGCCGGGACCGACGCCGCCCCGATCACCATGACCGGCGCCTTGCTCGGAACGCCGCACTACATGAGTCCCGAGCAGGCCCACGGCGCGAAGAAGGTCGACTACCGGGCCGACCTCTGGTCACTGGCGGTCGTCGTCTACCAGTGCATCACCGGAAGGCGCCCCTTCGAGGGAGAGTCGCTCGGGGAGCTCATCTGCACCATCCTCAGTGGCCACAAGCCCGTGCCCAGCGAAGATGCGCCTGGCGTGCCGCGCGGCTTCGATGCCTGGTGGGAGACAGCCGCGGCCGCGCAGCCACGAGATCGGTTCACCAACGCGACGGCCATGATCTCGGCCCTGTGCGCGGCCCTCTACGAGCCGCTCCCCGAAGTGATCACCACCGCCGACGGCACCCGCCTGGGCGATCTGGCGCGCTGTGACACCGACCCCGTACCGCGCGCCGTGACGGTGAACGTCGATCGGCCCCCCGCCATCCCGAGCCTGCCCGTCCGGGCTATCCCGGCGCCGTCGATCTCGCCAGCCGATACCCTCGGCGGTTCGGTGCGCCCCATCGCTCCGGCCCCCGAGTCAGCCCCTCTCGAGGGCACCCCGCCCGCCGCGCCTTCGACCAAGCCCGACCGTCGAGCGGCGGCCGTGGGCCTGCTCGCCGTGCTCGCGACGGTGGCGGTCGTCATGCCACGCCCCTCCCCCGAGGCGAAAACGGCCCCCGCGGCGGCACCGGCCGAGGTGATCCCCGCGCCGCCGAAGCCGCGACCCACGGTGCCCCCGGAGCTGCCTGTGGTGGCGCCCGCGCCGCCGGCAAGCGCGTCGACGCCGAAGAAGATGCGCGCCGAAGCTCTCCCTCCCGCCCCCAGGCGGGCCCCCGCCCCTGTGGCCCCGGTCGCCGCCCCCGAACCCGTGGCCGAAGAACCCATCGTCGAAGCCCTTCCCGAAGAAGCGCCCCCCGAACCACCTCCGGCTGCGCGGAGCTGGTCGACGGCGGGCGACAGCCCTTCGGACACGACGGTGACCGGCACGACGACGATTCGCTGAGCGACTGGGCTATCCTGCCCGGCGATGAGCGAGGTCGACCTCTTCCACCGCCTCAGCGAGGACCGGCTGCGCAGCCGGTCGCGCTGGGCCGGTCCCGTGATCGCGGCCTCGATCCTGCTGCCCTACGAGGTCATCGACAACCAACCTCAGTTCCTGTGGAACCTGTTCGGCGAGCTCCCGTCGGCGGCGGTGCTGGCCGCCATCGCGCCGGTGGTGGTCGGGCTGCTCATCTTGGGGGCCGCGTGGCGAACCCGACGCGGGACCTCGCTCGCCGTCCTCGTGGTGGCCGCCCTCGCGGCCCAGACCATGGTCGACAAGCTCGGCCAGGATGCTGCCGCCTGGGGCATGCTGCCCCTTCCGGGTAGCTTCGCGGGTCGCGCGACCCTCGCCATTCTGGCGCTCTCCCTCACCTCGGCCGGCAGCAACCTCTCGGCCCGCGAGCCGACGCGCCGCGCGGCCAAGGTCGCGCTCACCGGCGGCGTCGTCTGCGCGCTCGCCTTCTACCTGTGGCCGGGGCGTGGCGAGGCGCCGGGAGTGACCGTCGCACGCAACCTCTCGTCGCTGCCGGACATGCCGACGGTGCACTTCCAGCTCGGGCTGGTCACCCTCGCCACCGTGGCCCTCTGGCCGGCGCTCATGTCGTTCATCGGCCTCGTTCACCTGCGCCGTCCGGCGGCGCGTCCCAACTCGATGATGGGACTCTTCGCCGTGTTCGGGTTCCCGCTGGTGCTGATGATGCTGCTCTTCACCTGGTACATCCGTAGCAACCCCGGCGCGGCCGTCTTCGGTGCGCTCGGCGAGGCCTTGCAGCTCACTGCGGTGCTCGGCCTCTGGGCGGCATCGCTCGAGGTGCTGCTGCAGGCCCTGCTGGGCGATCGACCGGAGTCGGAGCCCGCCGGTTGGGCACTGCCGAAGGTCGCGGGCGTGGCAGCCGGGGTGATGGCCTTGCTCGGGGGCGTGCAGTGGTGGCTGTCGCGACCACCCGACAAGGGCCTGCGCGCCTGGACGCTCGGGGAGGCCTCCCCCGAAGCCGATGCGCTCTTCGGCGAGCTCGTCGTGGCGTGGAGCGACGAGCGCTATCGGTGGGACGTGGAGGTGCGGCGCGACAGCTCCGCACAGGCCTTCTTGGAGGTGAAGTCGAAGGCCAACGACATGACCCGCGCCGCCGAGGGCCTCGACCCGGAGCTCGGCCGGGCGATGAAAGACCTCGCCCGCGCGGCCCACCACCTCGATACCCCGTCGCGCGCCTGGTACCGGCGTGTGGCCCAGGTCAACGCAGCCATGCGAGCCGCTTCGCTGCCCTACTACCTCGATCCTAGGGTGAGCCTGCTCAAGTCGAAGGAGGGGATCCGTCGGCGACTGCTCATCGACAGCTACCGGGTCGAACGCGTGCGCCGCTTCGCCGTGGACGGCGACGCGCACGCGGTACTGCACGTTCGGGTGTTCGGCCCCCATCGCTCAGGCCACCGTATGGGACTGCTCGGATTCTCGCGTGACCAGCAGCCCTTCGCGCTCGTGATCACGGCCGAGACCGAAGCTCACTTCGACGAGCTGAAGGACTTCGTGCGCACCGAGCCACCGAGCTGCGGGGTGGCCTTCGACGCGGAGCGCGACCGCGCGATGCAGGCCTGCGGCGCGATGGTGAAGGCGCAGCTCGCAGCCGACGAAGCGATGGTGCGAAATGCCGTCACAGCCAAGGTCGAACGGCACGAGCTCCAGCACCAGATCGACGGTCCCCTCCTACCCTTGGCCACGCCGGTGCTGCGCAAGCTCGGCGCTTATGCCGACGAGGTGAAGGAGCGGGTCAACCGCGAGCTGAGCGCATACGTCGCCCAGTGCACCATGGCCGAGGGCTCGCCAAAGCTCGCCCTGGTGATCCCGCTCCGGTTCGCGCTGCTACAGGACCGTGGGGTCTACCATCACGCCGCGGTCTTGCTCTTCGAGGCCCTCGCAGCACGGAAGCTGCGTCTGGATACGGCTCGGGTGGATGCGGCCGCCATGGCCGATGCCTACGATGAGCTGATGGCCATCGACGACGAGACCCTCCGGGCCCGCGCCCGGACCGCCTACGAGGAGCTCTTCGACGACCCGCTCCCCACGGTCGAGGTCGCGAGCGAATGATCGCCCGCGCGGCGGCCCTCTTGCTGCTGATGACCCTGGCGGGGTGCACCACCGTGTTTCGCCAGCCGGTCAATGCGAGCCCCGGCCTGCGATGGTGGCTGTTCTCCAACTACGGGCGTAGCCAAATCTGCCCCGAGCTGCGCCGACAAGGCGTGCCCCTTCGCCCTGCCGCGAAAGCTCCCTCCGTCGGTCGGTTCTTTCCCCAGCGCTGTCGCGTCACCCTCGACGAGCGCCAACACCTCGTCACCGTCGACGTGGGCGGGAGCGGCTACGGCTACGCCCCCGTGAGCGGGCGGGTCGGCTTCGAGCTCGACGCCAGCCTCCGCTACCGCATGGACTTCCAGATCACCGACCAAGGCACCTACATCTGGGGGGTGCCGGTGGCGGCGCAGTCGCGGCCCCGGGTGCACGTGACCTCGGTCGAGAACGGACTGGCCGGCATGGCGACACCGGTGGGTCTCGACGTGGTGGCCGAACAGCTCGTGAGAACCGAGCTCTACCGAGGCTTCACCGTGCTGCACCACGAGCGCGCGCACGAGTTCTCGCTCGGGATCGTGCGCCCTCCCATGCGGCCCTACACACCGTTCACCTTGCGCGATGGGGCTCGTTTCGTCTTCGCCAACGAGACCATCTCGGTGCACGCCGGCCAAAGGGACTACCTCGGCCCCTTTCACGTGACCGAGCCGGGGCAGCGACTCAGCCTTCGCTTCTCCCCTGCGTCGGCCCCGGCCGAAGCCCTCGTCGTCACGCGCATGGCCGGCGAGAGCTGGCGCCTCGGGTACCAGCAAGGCCAGCTGGGACCACCACCGGGCCCGATCCTCGCCGGCACCCCCATCCAACCCGGCCGCTCGACGGTGCGTGAGTTTCGCCTCCCTCCCGGGGCCTACTACGTGGTCGTCGACAACACGGGCCAGGCGGGCAACGTGCTCCCGACCGGGGGAGTCGTCGTGAGCTACGTGGCCCAGCTCCTGGACTGAGTCGGCTCGACGCAGGCCCGCGTCGCTCGTCGCATGTTTTTTGGCCCAGTGCGTCACTTTGGGCTTGCGTGGCGCGCCGCGTGCCCCTTATAACCACCTCATCCTACATCTCCTACATCGCGCTACACGAAGCGCGGTCGCCATGAGGTCACCAGCCATGAAGCCCATCAACGTCGCCGCCATCCTCCTCCCCGCCCTCGCCATGCTCACCGGTTGCAGCACCGCGCCCGTGCAGCCCGCCAAGGCTCCTGAGACGGCTCAGGCCGAGGAAGAGGACTTCGACGTCGTGCTGCCCTACAGCTCGATGCAGCCCGAAGGCAGCTACGTGATGGATTGGGAGCCGACCCCCGAGCCCCCCAAGAAGGAGGTCAAGGCTCTCAAGACCCGCGCCACCCCGCAGCTCGTCGCCCCGAAGAAGAGCAAGGGCCGCCTCTTCGTGCTCCCCACCAAGTTCGAACACTGAGTCAGACTCCGAGCCCCGTACGGGGACGTAGGATCCACTGACCGCATCGAGCCGCCTCCCCTTGGGAAGGCGGCTCGTCGCATTTGGGGTCCACCGAAACCGGAGGTAGCCGCTTGGCGTATCCTCTCCCAGGAGTACGTCGATGCTGCGCAAACACCACCGCTGGATGTTGCCCTTGGGGGGTGCCTTCGTCGGCCTGCTGTTCGGCCTCACCTACTGGTTCGCCTGGGGATGCCGCAGCTGCGCCAAAGACAACAGCCCCTACGCGATCATCGCCTTCTTCGTGGTGACCAGCGCCGTCATGGCCGCCTCCTGGGGCAAGGACCACATCCAGACGCCGCTCTCCTGAGGCGCGCTGGCTCGACTCACATCGAGGGCGCCTTCTTCTTGGGCGCCGGCTCGGCGCTACTCGCCGGCTTGGGGGTCACCGTCTCCGGCCGCTTGAACTCCTTGTCGAGCAAGTAGAGGTTCATCACCGCCATCGAGTCCTGGGGCTTGCCCGAGGTGTTGTTGTAGACGCTGATCATCTCGTACTCGTGGTCCTTGAAGAGCGGGATCCCCTCCGGGCTCGAGAAGAAGTCCACGTGGGCCAGACCGACGCCGACGTCGGCCTGGCGCGTCTTCGCCTTGTAGACCGTCTTGCCGGTGGTGAGGTCCTTCAGCTCGAGCGACTCGGCGAAGGGGTGCAGGTGCACGGCCACGTAGTGGAGCTTGGTGTCGAAGGGCAGGTCCATCAGCTCGGTGACGCGGGTGTGGTTCTCCTCACGGCCGGGCTCCACGACCCAGTGTCCGGTGAAGACACGCCCCTTGCCGTCGTCGAAGGCGTTGGTGCCCGCATTCTTCCCCGGCAGGCATGCGGTGTGATCCATCTCGCCCTCGCCGTGGCCTTGGTGGTCGCCGTGACCTTCGTGATGGCCCTCGTGGGCCGCGTTCTTGGTCTCGAGTCCGTAGTGCCCGTCGGTGCCCTCGAGCAGCTTCAGACCGTATGCACCCGCGACGTAGAGGGGTTGCAGGGGCTTCTTCAGGTCCGCGTCGCGTACGAAGCGCATCAGCACGCGGTGCCGCACCTTCTTCTTCCCCTCCTTCATGTTCAGGTTGAGGACCTGGGTGTTCACCATGATGGCCTCGTCCGACTGGATCGGGATGCCGAAGCCCACCGGCATGTCGATGCGGTACTGGCCTTGCGAGAGCGTGAACAGCCGCCCGGTGATCGGCTTCTTCGCCCCGAACCGCGACCCGTGCGCCGTGGGATCCACGTCGAGGTTGGTGTGGCACATGAACTCTTGCGAGGCGGCCGTCTTGCCGTCGGGCTCGACCATCGTCGCCTCGAAGCCCACCACCCAGAGCAGCTCGGGCTCGTCGACCGAGCCCAAGGTCACGTTCTCGGTGCTGTTGGGCCCCGTCATCGACGGGTAGATGTCGTCGACCTCGTAGACCGGGGAGAGAATCGTCTTCTCCTCGACCTTGGCGCCGTGCACCACGCCGGGGGTCGCATCGGCGGCGACTGTGCTCGCAGACGCAGATGGAGCAGCGCTGGGCGTCGGCTCGGGCGTGGGAGGAGCGTCCTTCTTGCAGGCTCCGAGGCCCAGCGAGAGGAGAATGGCGGCGCAAGAGAGAAGCTTGGTGCTCACGGCTCCGTATTCTGGCACGCCCAGATCGAGTAAGGGGAGGCCATGCGACGCGCGACGATCGGATGGCTGACCGGCGGCGCAGCCTGGGCCCTTTTTGCCCTCATCGCCCTCGGTCTCCGCCGCCGCGCAGTTCGCTTAGTATAGTCGTCGACATGCAGCTCGACGCCCTCGCGCCCGATGATGTGGCGCCCTTCGCGCAGCAACTCCTCGACGGCTCCGAGGAACCGATGGCGCTGGCGCGCGGGCTGACCTTGTGTGCGGCCAACCAGGCCTATGCCGACCTGTTCGGCTACGCCGGCCCCGAAGACATGATGGGAATGCTGGTGCTCGACCTCGTCGTGCCCGACGCACGCCCCATGGTCACCGAGCTGGCGCGACGGCACCACATGGCCGAGCCGGTGCCAGAGAGCTACGTCACCCGGGTCAGGCGTGGCGACGGCACCGAGATCGACGTTCGCATGCGTTCGAGCGTCTTCACGATCGGGGGCGAGAACTTCATCCTCGCCATGCATCGGCCCGTGGCAATACATCGCTCCGAACCGGGTCACGACGAGACCTTCTACCGCGCGCTGTTCGAGGACAACCCCGCCATCAAGCTGCTCATCGCCCCCACCTCGGGCCACATCCTCGATGCGAGTCGGGCCGCGACGGAGTTCTACGGTTGGTCGATCGATGAGCTGAAGGCGATGACGATCACCGACATCAACACCCTCACCTGCGAGCAGGTGCGGGCGGAGATGGAGAGCGCCCAGGCGGGGCGTCGCCGCTACTTTCGTTTTCGCCATCGTCTCAAAGATGGCCGTGTGCGCTCCGTGGAGGTGCATTCGGG
>JAUHZF010000232.1 GCA_030426145.1 Polyangia bacterium | reverse complement strand
GCGTCTTCGTAGCGCGCGTGCAGGATGCCGTGGGCGCGGGGCAGCTCGAACGCGTGGAACCACTGCCGCTCGTCGTTCTCCCGGTAGAGGCTGAGCACATACTGCGTGATGACGTCGATGCCGGCGCTCGCTTTGAGCTTGCCGACCCACATGTCGAGTGGACCCGGGCCGTCGTCGACGTCGGGGGAGCTGCCCGCGGGGTCGGTGGCGGTCTTCTCGCCGCTCACGTCGACCTTCACCCCCGCGTTCAGCTCTTGGTCATGCGCTGGAGCAGGTGGTGGTGCGGGCTCGACCGGTGCGGGCTTCTCGACCGGTGCGGGGCGTTCCGTCGGCGCGGGTTCGACGGGGGCGGGCTCGTCGCCGTCCGGCGGGGCCTCGACGGGCTCAGGCGCCTCGACGGGGGCTGGCGCCTCGACGGGGGCTGGCGCTTCGACCGGCGGGGCCTCGTCGACCGGTTGGGCGGCGGCGGTGCCGGTCCACAACGTGGCGCAAAGGATGAGGGCGGGCTTCTTCATGGTTGGCTCGCCTCAGGGGGCGGACTCCGGGGGCGGCGTGCCGTAGATGGCTTGCAGCTCGGGCGATGGGGTGTCTTCGGGGCGGATGGGGACCCCGAGATTGGGCCCGAGGAAGCGAATGGCGTTCTGTAGATGGACCTGGTCTTGGGCGACCTGGGTGGCGTAGGTCACGGCCACGTCGGCTTGCTCGGCCGCGAAGGCGTCTTCGTCTCCGCGAAGGCGAGCCGCGATCGCGCTTCGCAGGGGGGCGCCGTTGCTCGCGTGCATGCGGGCCATGAGGCCGCCGAGCAATGCGGCCAGCCGCGTCAGCTCCTCCGGTGTGCCGAGCCCGTCCTCGAGTCGGGCGACGCGAATCGTCTTGAGCGCCTCGGCCTCGCTTTTGATCTGAACCGGGAAGCCGAGCATCTCGCTCGTGCCCCAGAGCGGTTCGGCGTCGGGGCGTGACCAGAGCTGCCGCGCGCTTCCCAGCACCCGGTCCTGCACGGTGTCGAAGCTCACGCCAGGCGCGATCCAACCCGGGGTGCCGGCGTCGATGAGCTCCTTGAGCTCGAGCACGACGTCGTCGGCCGGGTCGTCCGTCGGCCCGCGCACCAGCAAGATGATCCGCACCCGGGGCCAGCTCGCGATACCCGAGGCGAGCTCACGCGCGGCGTCGAGGAGGACGAAGTGTTCGGAGGGTGGGGGAGCGATGAGGCTTCGTCGATAGTGCTCGATGGTGGTGGGCAACGCGTCGAGCACCACCTCCGGGACGTCGAGGTAGACGCTCTCGGGGTCGTCGGGGTCGATGTTCCCTCGCCTGAGCGTGCGTACCCCCTCCGGACTGAGATCGGTCAGCTCTTCGAGCTCCTCGCGGTCTTCGAGGTCACCCGTGGAGCGCTCGAAGAGGTTCTCGAACACTGCGCTTCCGCGGTCGCCGTCGTAGCGCTCCGGCGCGGCGCCGTCGGCGAGCGCGACCATCGTCTCGGCGTAACCGAGGGCTGCGCTGCGGGCGACGTCGGCTTCGACCGCCACGGCGGCGGCACGGGCCGCCTCGTCGTCTTCGTTCGAGAGCCGCGTCGCGAGCACCATGCCGACGCAGAGGCGCCGGACCTCCCACAGGTAGGGGTAGCGGTCTGCCCCGTCGAAGTCGTTGGGTTCCACCGAGAAGGTGCCGTCGGCCGCGAGCAGGGTGCCGTAGTTCTCGGGGTGGGCGTCGCCCATCGTGAGGGGCAAGGCACCCGGCACGTCGAAGTCGGTCACCGAGAGCCGGGTTCGCACGTCGCCCGCATCCGTGAGGTAGAGCGGGAAGCTCCCTCGGTAGAACGCGTAGAGGCTCGAAGCCATGCGCCGGTACTTGCCGGCGGTGAGGAGAGGCCTGGCCCGAATCAGAGGAAGGTCAGCCGTGACGAGCGCGTCGACCACCACGGCTTCGCGATCGGGGGAGGCGTCGGTACAGGCCGGAGCGCCGAGTCCCAGCGCGAGTGCGCAGGTCCCCATTCGGATCGTCCTCATCTCGGTGTCCCCATCGCGTCGGCCTCGGGCCCGCTCGTTACACCACGTCAGCCGTACGCCACGGTGACGATTCGATGACGGTGTCAGGCGCTCGTGCCGGTGAGCCCGAGGGGAAGCTGCAATCGAGACCGAAGATGGGTGGTGACCTCTTGCACGACCGCGTGGGCAAGCGCCGGTCGTTCGGAGAGGGCGCGGTGCAGCTCGGCCCGGGTCACGCTCAGCGAGATGACGTCACCCACCGACACCGCGCGCAGCGGTTCGCGGGTGCCGTCGAAGAGGGAGAGCTCGCCGAAACAGTCGTAGGGGCGCAGGACTGCGATCTCCTGTTCGCCGCGCTCGATGCGGACCTCTCCGCTCACCATCACGAAGAGCCGATCATCGCGATGGCCCCGTGCGCACACGACCATGCCTTCACTGAAGCACTCGATGTTGGCCTCGTTCGCGACGGCGAGCAGGGCCGAGCCATCGAGAGGCTCGAAGATCTCCACGTCTTCGAGGAGGAGGACGCGTTCGAATACGGTGAGCATGTCGTGGTTCCCGGGTCGTACGGCCGGGACCATGGAGGTTGGGGTTGTCGGGGTCGAGTCGGTGACGTCACGTATTGGCGACAGCTGCCTGAATCTCGCGAACCGTGCTGCTGTTGAAATCCGGCCTCGTCGTCAGGATTGACACACCGAGGTCGACGAGGTGCCACCTGCTGCGGGCAAGATGGAGCCCGTGATGTCGGCGGCCCAAAAACACGACCCCGGAGCGGCGTCAACGCCAGCTGAAACGCGTAGGGGGTGGGCGTGGCGTGATCTGATCACCCTGCACCGGCAGCGCCACGGCCCCCCGACCCGACCTCGGAGGCGCGCCGCGATCCTCCTCGGGGGGCCGACGGACGCGCAGCTCGTGCGTGCCTCGCAGCGACTCACGGGCGAGCCCGTCCCTACGCCCTTCTGCCGGGTGGCGCCCGGTGCACCCACGCTGCTCGAGCAGGCGCTGCACCGGGTCGAGCCCCACCTCGACGCCACGACGGTGCAGGTGGTGATGGATAGCCGACAGCGGCGCTGGGCCGAGCCACTCGAGAGGCGTGTGTCCGGTCGACTTCGGTGGATGCCCGCCGACAACGGTAGCGCGGTCGCGGTCGTCGCCGGCGTCGTCTCGGCGTTGGTTCGCGACCCCGAAGCCACCGTGGTTGTGATGCCCATCAACCAGAGCGTAGGTGCCGAAGAGATCTTCGCCGAAGCCCTCGACAAGGCGTTTCGGGCCGCGGCCGTGAGTCGGGACCTGGTCCTGCTCGGGGCGGAGCCGCACGCCGCCATCGGTGAACACGACTGGCTCCTGCCCTTCGCTCCCAGAGGCGTGCTCGGGACCGAGGTGATCGCCTCGGCCCGCCTCCTCGAGTCGCCTCCCCCCGCGGCCGCCTCGCGCCTGAGTCAGGTCGGTGCGCTCGTGCACACGGGCGTGGTCGTCGGACAGGGGCGTGCCTTTCTCGAGCTGTTCGAGGACCTCACTCCGCGCTTGCTGCGCCTCTTCCTCTACGGGGCGGCGATGCCGGACGCCGAGGCAGAAGCCTTCGAGGCGCAAGCTCAAGAGGGCCTCGGCGCGCTCGACCTCTCTCGTGACTTGCTCGCGCTCGCCCACGTCGTGCGCGCCGTGCCCGTGCCCGCCGCGGCGGGCTGGATCGATCTGAGGAGCCCGACCCGGATGGCGACGTGGCTCGCGCGTGAGCGCAATCATCGCCTCCAGAGCTTCCCCCTCGCCACCAACTACCGCCGTCGTCGAGCCCCATAGTCTCGATCTCGTGCTCGATCTCGATCTCCATCTCGATCTCGTGCTCGTGCTCGATCTCGATCTCGATCTCGATCTCGATCTCGATCTCGTGCTCGATCTCGTGCTCGATCTCGTGCTCGATCTCGATCTCGTGCTCGAGAACCTCGAACCTCGAACCTCGAACCTCGAACCTCGAACCTCGAACCTCTAACCTCGAACCTCGAACCTCGAACCTCGAACCTCGAACCTCGAACCTCGAACCTCGAACCTCGAACCTCGAACCTCGAACCTCGAACCTCGAACCTCGCTTCTAGGTGCTTAGCTCGAGAGAGTCCCAGAAGGTCATACCTAGGGTCTCGGCCAGCTTGCGGTCGGCGGCACTGCGGCCAACCAGCTCACATCGGGCGGGATCGAGTTGGTGTTCGCGGCATAGCCACAGCAAGAGCCCCGGCAGTGGGGGCCGACACCAGCAGCGCGGAGGTCCCCCGCCATGGGGGCATTGCGCCACCTCCAGGGGGCTGCCCCAGGCTTCGATCATGGCTGCGCGCTCCGACTCGGGATCCGTACCTCTGGACCACGCGTAGCCGAGAACCAGCCCCGAGGTGCGGGCTCGGACGGCATCGGCGAGCGCGGGCCCATCAGGCGCGAGCAGCAGGTCGCCCTGTACGAACCACGCGCGCCCACCCTCCATCGGAGCGCGGACGAAGGGCCGATGCTCGAGAGCGTCGAAACCTTCATCGTCGGTCGGAGGCTCGTAGTCACGCAAGTAGCGAAACTGCGTATTCGGACCGAAGGCCTGGGCATCGGTCTTGTTCCACGCGGCCAGCTCTTCGGGAGACGGGAGGTGTCCGTACCGCTCCAGCAGTCGGAGGCAAACGTTGACCTGTGCCTGCTCCAGCGGCGTATCCATCACCACGCAGCGAACCGCCGCACCGTGAGCCCAGGCCACCTCGCGCACGCGGGCCCGGTCGGCCCGGTGGCCATAGGTGTTGTCGAGCACCCAATGGCGCTCGCCGTTCGCCAGCCCCGTCGCGAGCGCGGGCAGCAGACCACGGAGCCTTCCCCCGCGCTGATCGCGATTGAGTCGCTGGTACCCTCGTGCCTCGTAGTCGGCCACGGCGGTGCTCTTTCCTGCGCCTTGAATGCCCATGAGCATCACGACCTCGCCCTCGGGTTCTGCCGGACGCCGCGCGCCCAATGGCACACGCGCCACACGGTGCGGGTCGAAGGCTTCGTCCATCGCCTCGCGGGCCGCATCGTCCCACGGGCATCGCAGGGCCTCACCCAGCGCGCGCGCGTGCTCGACGGTGGTGGCACCGACGACGGGGATGACGCCTAGGTCGCAGAGCCAGGTGAGCACCACGACCTCTGGGGAGACCTCTCGCTCGGCCGCGAGGGCGGTGACCGCCGCGTGACGACGCCATCGACCGACCTTGTCGACGCCGCCGAGAGGCCGGTGCGCGAAGACATCGATCTCGCGGGCGCGGCACGCATCGACGAGGCCCGAGAGCCAGGCGTGGTCGCGATGCGGACCGAGCTCGACCTGAACTGCGCTGACCTCCATGTGCTCGCTCGCCTCCACGAGGCGGGTGACGTCGACGTTGCAGAGCCCCACCCTCGGAACCAAGCCGTCATCGACCAGCCGCTGCAGGGCACGGGCGCTGGTGCTGAGCTTGACCTTGGGGTCGGGAACGTGAAGCAGATAGAGGTCGACGCCGGGGAGTCGTGCCGCGCTGTCGCGCGCGGCGTGCTCGAGATGGGTGGCCCGCCCATTGGGCACCCAGCGACCACCGGGGCGGGTGAGCCCTCCTTTGCTCGCGATGAGCGGACGCGCCGAGACCCCTTCGAGGGCCCGGGCGATGAGGCGCTCGTTGTGACCGAGGTCGTCGTCGTCGTGGCTGTAGACGTCGGCCGTGTCGAACCAGGTCACTCCGGCCCCGGCTGCGGCTCGAAAGACGGCCGCGGCATGCGTTTCGTCGCGTGGGGCGACGGTCGAGAGCCGCATGCCGCCTAGCGCAATGCGCCGCGCCTCGCGTGAGCTCACGAGCCGCGCTGACCGCGGAACGAATGGGCTCCGAGCTTGCCCGGGTGACGGATGTCTTTGCCCTTGATCATGAAGATGACCTGCTCGGCGACGTTGGTGCTGTGGTCGGCCATACGCTCGAGCCATTTGGCGACCGACTGGAAGTGGATGCCACGCTGAATGGCGTCACGGTCCTGGACCATCACCTCGAGGATCTCCCCGAACACACGGTCGTATAGCCGGTCGACCTCATCGTCGCGCTCGATGACCATCTCTGCCCTCTCGACGTTGCGATCCACGAATGCGTCGATCGCGTCCCGGACCATCGATTGCACGATGTCGGCCATGAGGTGGATGTCTTCGTAGGAGCGAAGGGGGGGCACCTTGGAGAGGTCGATGGCGCGCTCGCAGATGTTCACGGCCAGGTCCCCGATGCGCTCGAGGTCGGTCACCATCTTGAGCGCGAGCGTCACGAAGCGGAGGTCGCTCGCCATGGGATGGCGCTTGGCGAGGATGATGAGGCAGAGCTCGTCGGTCTCGCATTCGGCCTGGTTGACCTTGGCGTCGATGGCGATGGTGTCACGCGCCAGATCCGCGTCGCGCTCGCTCAGGGCCCGGACGCTTGCTGCGATCATGTGCTCGACGTGCCCCGCCATGAGGAGGATCCGGTTGCGGACTTCCTGAAGGTCGGATTCGTAGCTGCGGTCGGTATGGAGCTTGAACGCCATCGTGCAACTCAGCCGAACTTGCCGGTGACGTAGTCCTCGGTGCGAGGGTCGCGCGGCGCGGTGAACAGGCGGTCGGTCGGGCCGTATTCGACGAGCTCGCCCTGCAAGAAGAAGGCGGTGCGGTCCGAAACGCGGGCGGCCTGCTGGATGTTGTGGGTGACGATGACGATAGTATAGCGCGCCTTCAGCGCATGAATCAGATCTTCGATGCGCGCCGTCGCCATGGGGTCGAGCGCAGAGCAGGGCTCGTCCATCAACAAGACCTCGGGCTCCATGGCGATGGCCCGCGCGATGCAGAGTCGCTGCTGCTGTCCACTCGACAGCTGACCGCCTGGCGCATCGAGCCGTGACTTCACATCATCCCAGAGCGCGGCCGACTCGAGCGACTGGCGCACCAGGCGTTCGAGCGCGCCGTCCCCGCCTTTCACCTGTCGGACCTTACCCGTGAGTCGAAGCCCAGCGAGTACGTTGTCGCGAACCGACATGGCGGGGAAAGGGTTGGGGCGTTGGAAGACCATGCCCACGCGGCGCCTCAGCTGCACGGGATCGACATCACGCGCGTAGATATCTTCGCCGTCGAGCGTGATGCGGCCCTCGAGTCGAGCTCCGCGCTTCATCTCGAACATGCGGTTGAGGATCCGGATGAAGGTCGACTTGCCGCACCCGCTCGGCCCGATGACCGCCGTCACCCCTTCTGCTGGGATCTCCATCGCAATGTCGGTGAGGACCTGCTGGTCGTCGAACCAAGCCGTGAGCGCGTTCACGGTCAGCTTGGCGGTGCTGAGCCCCTCGTCGCGGTCGAGGTTTCGCGCGCGCCGCTCGGGGTGCGGGGCCTCGACCTCCGAAGCCGCGACGGGTGAGGAAATCGGACCGAGCGCGCGCCGCGCGACGACGTCGCTTGCGTCACCCATGACGATGGCCTCCCCTCATCGGGTCACCTCATTGGGGTGAGAACCACGGGCCAGCCGACGGCGGAGGATGATGGCCAACGCATTCAGGGCGAGCGTCACCGTCAGCAGAACGAGCACCCCAGCTGCCGCGTTGGGGACGAAGCCCTCACGGGCACGGGTGATCCAGTGGAAGATCTGCACGGGCAAGACGGTGTAAGGCGAGCCCATACCGTCGGGGAGAAACGTGACGTAGGCAAGGGCGCCCACCAGGATGAGGGGCGCGGTCTCGCCCAGGGCGCGCGATAGAGCCAAGATGACCCCAGTGGTGATGCGGGGCCAAGCGACCGGCAGGACCACCTGTCGAACCGTCTCCCATCGGGTCGCGCCGAGCGCCATGGCGGCTTCACGCGCGGTGGCGGGCACGTCGCGGAGCGCCTCGCGGGTCGTGAGGATGACCAGCGGAAGCACCAGCATCGCCAGCGATAGGGCGCCGGCCACGACGCTCGTGCCCATCCCTAGCACGTGCACGAAGAGCCCGAGCCCCAACAGACCGTAGAGAATCGACGGCACACCTGCGAGCTGCGCGAGGTTCGTCTCCACCAGTCCGCTCCACCGCGGGGGAGCATACTCCTCGAGGTAGATGGCGGCGCCGATCCCCAGGGGGATCGAGATCAGTCCCGTGAGGGAGATGACGTAGAGCGAGCCCGCGATCGCGGGGAGCACCCCGGCTTGGGTTGGCGACGACGACGGAAAGCCCGAGAGAAAAGCTGCGTCGAGCCTCGGAAGTCCCTCGACGAGGGCGTGGCCGAACAGCACCACGAGCAGCGCCAATGGCAGGTAGACCGCGACCCAGCAGACCAGGCGGAACGCGGCCTCGCGGCGTCGACGACGGGCGCTCACGACACCTCCGTGACGCCTGCTCTGAGGCGGCGACGCAGGCGATGGGCGAGCACATTGATCACCAGGGTGATGAGGAACAGGAGGCTGCCGACCGCGAAGATGGTTTGGTACTCGAGGGTCCTCGCGGGCACGCCACTCGATGCGACCTGCAGCACGTAGCCCGTCATGGTCTCGATGGGGACCGTGGGGTCGGCCGTGAGGCGAGCCTGATGGCCAGCTGCGATGGCGACGACGACGGTCTCACCGAGGGCCCGACCGAACGCGAGGAGCAGAGCGGCCCCGATCCCACGAGAGGCGGCGGGTAGGACCACGCGGAAGATGGTGGTGAGGCGATCGGCTCCGAGGGCGAAGGCCGCTTCGCGCACGTCGTCCGGAACGGCGGAGATGGCATCGGCGCTCGTGGAGAAGATCATCGGGGTCAGCATGATCCCGATCACGAGGCCGGCTGATAGGGCATTGAACCCAGAGAGATCGGCCATGACCGATTGCAGCGCCGGTGTGACCACGAGCAGGGCGACGTAGCCGAAGACGATGGTCGGCACGCCGGCGAGGACCTCGAGCGCGGGCTTGAGCCACCGTCGAGAACGTGGCGAGGCGAACTCGCCCAGGTAGATGGCGGCCAGCAGGCCCGCCGGCGCGGCGACGGCCATACCCACGGCAGAGGTGAGGAGGCTGCCGCTCACGAGCGGCCAGACGCCGAAGCGTTGGTTCTGCACGCGTGGTGCCCACTCGAATTGCCCGAAGAAGGCCAACGGGGAGACATCTCCGAAGAAACGCATCGCTTCGACGAGCAGCGTGACCACGAGGCCCGCCGTCATCACCAACGACACGAGGCCGCAGGGCGCGAGCATGCCCTCCACCACACGCTCGCGGAGTCCTCGGGCGGACGCCGTCAACGGCGCGGCGGGGGGCAGCTCGACGAGAGGCTCGTCATGGCTAGCGCTCGCGTTGCTCGTCGTGTTCAAGGAGGTCGAAGATCCGTAGGTCGGTTTGAGGAGAAGCGTAGAGGGAGCCGACGCGACGACGCTCGAAGCGTCTGCGCACGAGCCGGTAAGCCTCGTCGGGGAGGGCCACACAGCCGGCTTTCCGGGCGAGTGACGGGGCGTGGTCGAGCACGTGCTGGATGAACTGCTTCACCGCGGGCTGCTCGGCCGACCTCCGACTCACATAGAGAAAGAGCGGACGCGACAGTGGCGCGTAGGCCCCACTGCCGATGGTTTGGGGCGACGGAGCTACGGCTTCGGTCGCGGCCGCGATCGGCACCGCGCGAAGCTGATCCTGGTGCTGTGCGAAGTAGGCGAATCCGAAGATCCCCAGCGCGTGACGGTCGCGGGCGACACCTTCGACGAGCAGGTGGTCATTTTCACTGCTGGTGTAGTCGCTTCGGCTCCCACCCCCGCCCAACACCCGGTCGACGAAGGTGCGGTAGGTGCCCGACTCCATGCCGCCGGTGGTGAAGAGGTGGATCTCGTGGTCGGGGAACCCGGGCCGCAGGTCGCGCCAGGTCTTCACGCGCTCGGCGGCTTCGGGGGCCCAGAGGGTCCGCAGCTCGTCCACCGACAAGGCGTCGACCCAGTCGTTCTCGGGGTGCACCGCGACCGTGATCCCGTCGACGGCGATGGGCAGCTCGATGAGCTCGATGCCCTGGCCTCGGCAGGCTTCGAGCTCGGCGTGGACGACGGGGCGGGAGGCGCCGATGACGTTGACGTCTCCCCGACAGAGCTTCTCGAAGCCCCCGCTCGTGCCCGACGCGTTGAGCGTTACGCGAGCTCGGCGACTCCGGCCGAATGACTCCGCGGCCGCCTCCATCAGCGGAAACACCGTGCTCGAGCCGTCGATGGCCACCACATGCCGCGCGTCGGCACCGTGGCTGACGCGGCAACCCGCTGCGGCCAGCGACAGGCTGGCGAGCGCGAGGCAGGATGTGAGCAAGAAGCGGCGGCGCATGGTCGGAAAGAGCGAAATCGGAACTTATTACATACGCTTATCGCGGTGACGAGGACGTGACTTCCGGGTGAGGATGACTGTCAAGAGACAAAATAACGACGTATGGGGCGAAGTCGGTGACCGTACCACGTGGGGATCCACCCCTTCTAGGCGCCTGGGGCCCGTTGGAGTCCTGCTGAGAACCCCGCTGGGCCGCACAGGCCGTGATCCGACGTGCGGGCCTGTGTTATCCAGGCCAAACTCGCTCGCGATGCTTCGGGGAACGAACAGAACCCTCGCCGCGTGGGCCCTCGCGGCCACGATGGCGACCGCGACCCTGCTCGGGTCCGGACCCGGTACTGGTCCTGGTGTGGCCGCGGCCGCGCCCCAGAAACCTCGACAGCACAAGGTGGCCAAGGGCCATACGCTCGGCGCCATCGCCGGTCGCTACGGCATCACGATCCATGCCCTCTGCACCGCGAACTCCATCTCGCGGGACAAGGTGCTCAAGCCCGGCATGATGCTGTGGATCCCCCCCAAGAGCGACGAGACGGGGGAAGAGACGCGCGACGTCGTCAACGGCAAGAAGCCGAGCAAGAGCGCGCCACCCAAGCGCGGAGCCTCCAAGAAGTCCGACGACGAAGAGGTGAGCGCCGCCGACCGGCGCGCGGTTCGATGGCACACGGTGGCCAAGGGCCAGGTCCTCGGGAGCATCGCCAAGCGCTACGGGGTGACCACCAAGGCGCTGATGTACGCCAACCACCTGTCGGGTCGGTCGACCATCAAGCCTGGCCAGAAGCTCATCGTGCCCGCCAAGGGCGATACGACGGGGGCGAAGGCCCGCTACATCAAAGATCACCCCAAGGCGGAGCCCACCCGGCAGGCGAAGAAGAGCGACGGGGACGACGAGGCCAGCTGGAAGAAGTACGCCCGCAAGGCGCCCAAGCCCGGTCAGATCACGTTGGTTCGGCGCGACGGCAAGGTGATGAAGCTCACCACGCTCACCAGCAAGGGCAACGTCCGTAGTGCGGCCAAGAAAGCCTTTCGCGAGATGCTCGAGACCCGCAACCACGAGGAGATCGACATCGATCCTCGCCTCATCCAGAACATCACGCGGGTGAGCGATGCCTTTGGGGGGCGGCGGATCCACATCGTGAGCGGGTACCGCATCCGCAAGACGAGCAAGAAGTCGCGCCACCGCCACGGGCGGGCGATGGACTTCACGGTCGAGGGCGTGCCCAACACGGCGCTGCGCGACTTCTGCAAGACCCTCGACCGCGTGGGGGTGGGTTACTACCCCAACTCCCACTTCGTGCACCTCGACGCTCGTGAGCGTTGGACCTACTGGATCGACTACTCCAAGCCCGGGCAAAGGCCCCGCTACGGGGGCTTCTGGACGAAGCGCAGCAAGGCCAAGGGCAAGTAGAGCCAAGTAGAGCCGCCCGAACAAAACGAAACGCCGCGGACCCGAAGGACCGCGGCGTTTCTGCGTTCGGGTTCAGACTGGCGGCTCAGTAGGCAACCCAGGCGCCGGTGGCCCAGTTGTTCGCAGCGCTAAAGGCACCGACGTAGTCGGCCGAGGTGTCGAAGCCGGCCGGCGGGGTGCTGCCGACGGTGCCGACGGCGGGCACGGGATCGGGGGTGGTGCCGACGCAGTTCGGGATCCCGGGGTCGGTGGACAGGTTGGCGTTGCCATCGTCGTAGGTGCTCTGCGAGAGCGCCGCGTAGTTGGCGTCGACCAGGGTCTGGCTGAAGAAGATGCTGGTGTTGATGGTCGGGGCGGTGGTGTTCGTCTCGTCCATCTCGGTGCGCACGCTCAGGCCAGCGTCGAAGCCGTTGACCAGGGCGTTGTTGATCTCACCCTTGAAGCCCTCGCGGAGCACCATGCCGAAGCCGGCGTTGGCGCCACCCGACGGACCGCAGAGGGTCACGTTCCAGATGTTGGGGCGGGTGTCGGTGGCCGTGTCGGCGTTGTCCTTGATGGAGTCCATCTCGAAGCCGTTGGGGTCGCCGGTGATCGGGGTGTTGCTGATGCCGAAGAGGAACTGCAGGTTGCCGCTGAAGCCCTGGTCGGCGTCGAAGTAATCGTCGCCCGCGTTGTAGGCGATGAGGTGGCTGGCGTTCACGGTGCCGCCGAACCACTCGAAGCCGTCGTCGAGGGTGTTGCGGACCATCACGTGGTCGATGGTGGTACCGGCGCCGACGGCGCCGAAGGTGAGGCCGTTGATCTCGTCGCCATCGCCGAGGTCGACGCCGGAGTACTCGATGCGGACGTATTGCAGCGTGCCGCTGCTATCCATCGGGTCGTTGCCGCCGTAGAGCTCGTCGGAGGTGAGGCCCTCGATGGTGGCCTCGGTGGCGCCACCGCTGAGCGTGATGGGGGCCCGCCCGAGGAGGATGAGACCGCCCCAGTCACCGGCCGCGCGCTGGCCTTCGGGCAGCTCGCTGGTGAAGACGATGGGCGCATCCGCGGTGCCGACCGCGTTGATCTGGCCGCCCCGCTTGATGACGAGGGTGCCGGAGGTGGCCGCCTCGCCGGTGATGGTGGTGCCGGCCTCGATGGTGAGGACGGCGCCGTCCTCGACGGTCACGACGCCCTGGATGAGCCACGGGCCGCCGGCCGCCGTCAGGGTGCAGCTCTCGGTGATGGGGCCATTGAGGTCGCCACAGGCGTCGCCCGTCGAGCCGCCCGCGGCGCCGGTGCCCATCGTGCTCGTGGAGCTCGCGCCGCTGCCGCCGGTGCCCGCAGTGGTGCTCGTGGTGTCGTCATCGCCACAGGCAATGAGGGAGGTGGCCGCCGTGGTGAGGGCGAGCGCCGTAAGAATCGAAAGGTTTCGCATGGTGTCTTTGCTCCGTTTACTCGGTTGCGAGAGGTTGCCAGACATTGGCTTCGCCATATGGCTTGGGGGTGCGCGGTTCGAAACGTTTTGGCGACGGCGTCGTCACCCTCGTGGTCATGTTGGTTTTGTCCACAGCCGCCGCACGATTGCGGCGCTCAGTACTTGATTCGCAAGCCGAGGCTCGCGGTTACGCCCCGTGTGAATCGCGTCAGGGCTTGAGCGCTCGCCTTGGGTCCGAATGTGGCGAGGAAGCGGTGGTTGACGAGGTTGCGCCCGGATGCGGTGATCTCGAGCGATTCGCCAATGGTCTTGGCCGCCGTGACGTCGAGCTGGTGACGTGGCTGCTCGTAGACGTCGGGCAGGCCTCCAGCGCCAACTTGTACGATGCGTGGGCCAATGATGTTGTAGAGGACCCGCGCGCGCAGGCCGACGTCGGGATCGTCGTTCGCATAGTCGAGTGATGCATTGACGATCCACGGGGCTTGATTGGCCAGAGGGCGCTTGTCGTTGGTCAAGAAGCCCGTCTCGTCGAATTCGACCTGCGATAGTGCGAGCGTGAAGTTGGCGATGAGCGACAGGTCCTTCAGTGGGTCGCTGATGAAGCCGAAGCTCTTGCGGGCCTCGAGCTCGCCACCGATGAGGTTGGCCGTCGGCGAGTTCTGGTAGGTGATGAGGCCGCGCGAGCCGTTGGCCACGATGACCTGCTCGATCGGGTCCTCGAATCGCTTCACGAAGAAGCTCGCGGCCAGAACCTCGCTCAGGGTGGGGAACCACTCCCAGCGCAAGTCGCCGTTCCAGATCTGGGTGAAGCGGAGGTTGGGGTTGCCCTCCTCCGGGTAGCCGCCGAAGTAGTTGACGAAGGCGAAGGGGGCGATCTCGCGCAGCTGGGGCCGGGCCACCGTGCGCGACACCGCGAGGCGAAGGTTCATGTTGTCGACGACCTCGTAGACCATCGAGAGCGCAGGCAGGATGTTCTCTCCCGTGACCTTCGCCTGGTCCTGCAGCTCGGCATTCTCCGGGTCGTAGGGCGCATAGGTGCGGATGCTCTGCTGCGCGAGCTCGATCCGTGGCCCCATGATGACCCGCAAGTCCTCGTGCGGGTGCAGGTCGGCCATGGCGTAGAACCCGAAGACGTCTACATTGGCGTCGTAGGCGTCGGTCTCGCGGGTGCCCTCGTCGAGGCGCAACAAGGGAAAACCGGGGGTGCCGTTCTCGTCGAAGGGCACGGCGAGGGCCTCGTCGGAGATGGCGCGGTCGGGACAGTTCTGCGTGAACGAGGTCCCGGGACAGAAGACGGGTGAGCTGGAGTCGGCTTGGGGGGTATTGGGCGGCGGGGGGAAGGCGAAGCGATAGCGACGGGCATCGAAGGTGCGCCGCCGAATGTCGAGTCGGCTGCCGAACTTGATCTTCTGGCTGTCCTCGCCTTCGGTGATCGGCTGGAGCCAGTCCATGCCGGCACCGAACGTGAGCTCGTCGAGCGTGCTGAAGAAATGAAAGCCGCTCTGAGAGTCGTCTTCGAAGACGTAGCCCGGGATCCCATCCACATCGAGCTGCTGGAAGACCGTCGCCCGCGTATCCGGTTGGTCGCGTACGGCATTGGCCAGAGAAGCGTTCCAGTCGAGCCGCGCATCGTTGAGGATCGGAAACTCGTGGTCACCGCGCAGCTGACCGTAGACGAGGCGACGACTCTCGAAGGTGAGGCGGGTCTCGTGAATGTTGTTGTTGCCGCGCTCCTGGTCGGGTCCCTCGAGCTCAAACGCCGTGTCGTCGGCCGAGATGGCATAGAGGCCCGTGAGGTGGAGGCGATGGTCGGGGTTGATCTCGTAGGTCAGGCCGCCGAGGAAGGCCCAACGCACCGAATCCTGCGAGTCGTTCAACCGGTAGTCGTTTCGGAGCGCGAGACCTGTGCCGCCTCCGGTCGAGTCGGCGGTGACGACGGTGACGTTGCGCCGGGTCTGGAAGCTCCGGTTGTAGCTGCCGGTGAGGGATACGCCGAGCTTCTGCTCATCGGTCAGCTTGAAGGTGTTGCCAATGGTGGCCGAGAAGCGATGGTTGGGCGGCGCGAGCTGGGTCTGCGTCGACATGGGTCGGTCGATCTGCCGACCGAGCTCTGCGAGCTGCTCATTGGTGAAGAAGGTACCGTCGGGACGCTTGATGCGCGCTTGGATACGCTCGCCGGCAAAGCTCTCCGGGATCGCGCGGGAGCCGTCGTCGACCCCGAGCCAATCCAGGTCTCCCCC
>JAUHZF010000231.1 GCA_030426145.1 Polyangia bacterium | reverse complement strand
CGACCTCGGGCGGGAGGGGCGCTCCGTTCTTCCAACGCTCGATGAGGCGGCGGCAGTCGGTGTAGGCCACATCGCCATCACGGAGCGCGTCGACGAGGGTGGCGAGGTGGTCTTCGTCGAGGAGATCGTCTTCGCCGAGGTAGCCGATGAGCCCACCACGGGCCAGGCCGAGCCCTGCGTTGCGCGCCGCGGCCGGACCGCGGGGCGTGCCGAGATGGCAGACGATGATCCGGCCTGAGCCATCCTCGTCCTCCGCCAGCTCCGCGGCGAGCCCCGCATCGGCGAGCCCATCGATCACGACGATGAGCTCCCAACGCTCGTAGGTCTGGGCACGCATCGAAGCGATGGCTTCTCGTGCGAGCGCAGCGTCGCGTAGCACGACCAAGACGATCGACACGAGGGGCGAAAGCTCCGCTGACGTACGAGACGAGGTCACGTGGGCGCACGGAGCAACGACGATGCCAGCACGTGCAACCTCGGCATTCTGAGCGCTTACCGAGCACGACGTCGTTCAAGAGCGTCATCGCGTTGACGTCGCCAGCGTCAGCGGCCCGTCGCCGAACCCGGCACTCGTGGGGGGCCGGCCACCGCCAAAGTGGCCCAACCCCCTGAAATCATGCGCCGCGAGCGAACGGCATCCTTCTTGTTGATGCTGAAGCCGAACGGGTCGTCATCGAGAAGACCCCCCACGAGGAGCATCATGTCCCAAGCCTACATCGTGGCCACGCCGCGCCCCCTCGGCAACGACGCGAGCCAGAGTCTGGAGACCCTGGTCGACGCCGGTCTCCCCCTCGACGCGGCCATGCAGCTACGCATCAGCGTCGATTTCCGCCCCGACCCCGAGGCCGCGCGGTTCTTCCCCATCGCCTTCGGTCAGCGCCACACGGAGGGTCGGGCCGTTGCCGGCCCCGACGTCGACCTGCCCAGCGGGATCGTGGCCGCCCTCTGGCTCGACGGCGTGCTGTCGACCCTCTCCTTCGCCGAGTCGACCGCACTCCTGGTGCGAGCGCGCAACTGGCTCTGCGAAGGAGGCACCCTCATCGTGGACGAGTACGACATCGGCGCGCTCGCCGAGCAGCTCATGGGCGACGTCGACACCGCGACCCGCCAGCACGCGGTAGAGCAGATGATCGACGTGCAGAGCGCCGACGGTTGGTTCGCGGGCAAGGTGCACTGGGTGCTGAGTGCCTTCGGGTTCCAGGTTCAGGCGCTGGAGCGACGACGCGGCACCAAGGGACTCATCGTGCACGCCGAAGCTCAGCGCGAAGGCGACGAAATCTCGGTCGTCGAAGCGGCTCGCCATCTCCTCGGAGAGGTGGCCCGCAACGAAGCCCACTTCACCTCGATGTGGAACGTGTTCTCACTCCGCACCAACAACAACGTCGCGCTGGTGACTTCCCCCGAGGTCGCCGCCATGACCCCCGTCGCCCTCCCCAAGGTGACCCCGGTCGCCCTCCCCGCGGTGACCCCCGTCGCGGGTGTGGCCGAGGTGGCCGAGCCGGCTGGCGTCGTCGTCCCGGAGACCGCGCCCAAGGCGAGCATCATCGTGCTCACCTACAACGGTATCGAAGACACGCAGCTCTGCCTCGAGAGCGTGGTTTCGCACACCCACGTGGCCCACGAGATCATCGTCGTCGACAACGCTTCGTCCGACGGAACCCCCGACTACCTCCGGAGCTTCGCCGCCGAGCACCCCAACGTGCGCCTCGTGCTCAACGACGAGAACCTCGGCTTCTCTGGGGGCAACAACCTCGGCATGGCCATCTCACGTGGCCGCTACGTGGTGCTGCTCAACAACGACACCGTCGTAACCGACGGCTGGGTCTCACGCATGATCGACGCCGTCGAGCGCGCACCCGGCGTGGGCCTCGTCGGACCGAGAAGCAACTGCGTGAGCGGACCTCAGCTCGTACACCCGGTCCCCTACCGTGACCTCGATGCGATGCACGCCTACGCCACCCGCTTCACCGAGGCCCATCTCGGTCAAGCCGAGGGTTCACTGCGGCTCGTCGGCTTCTGCCTGATGGTGACCCGCGAGGTCATCGACACCATCGGTGGTCTCGACGAGCGCTACGGGCGCGGGAACTTCGAAGACGACGACTGGTGCCTGCGCGCGCACCTGCACGGCTTCGGCGCATGCATCGCGCATGACGTCTTCATCCACCACGGCGGCAGCAAAGCCTTCCGCCGTGAGGGCATCGACTACAAGGCCCAGATCACTGAAAACTGGGAAATTTTCAAAGCCAAGTGGGGCATCGACCCCGACCGACGCCTCGAACAAGGCTACCCCGAAACCTTTCATCCCCCGGAGGAGGTCATGGACTTCATTCCCCTTCCCAACATCGAAACCGACCACACCCACAACCCCGAAGGCCGCATCTGGGAGTCTGCTCCCGCGACCCCCAGTCAAGCGAACCCCACGACCGACGACATCAACCGTCTCTTCGACGACGCCGAAGCCGCGGCGCAGAAGGGAGACTGGGGCGAAGCCGCTCAGATCTTCAACCAGATGATCGAGATCGCGCCCAACTTCGGCCCCGGCTACGTCGGCCTCGCCTCGGCGGCCCTCGCCACCGGTCAGATCGAACCCGGCATCGCCGCGCTCGAGCACGCTTGCCGAATCTATCCCGACCAATGCGGGCTGCGGGTGCAACTCGCGGTCGCTTTCGCACACACCGGCAAGCTCGAGCGCTCGCAAGAGACCTTCCTCGAGGTCCTCGACATCGACCCCGACCACAAGGACGCGCTCGTGTCCCTGGCACAGCTCTGCCGTGCCGCGGGTAACTACGTCGCAGGCGTCGAGCTCCTCGGCCACGCGGCTCGGGTACACCCCGACGCCCCCGAGGTCGTCGGCGCCATCGGCATGATGGCCCTCGAGCTCGGCGACCGAAACGGCGCCATCTCGGCCCTCCAGCGTCTGCAGGAGGTCGCCCCGGACCACGACGAAGTGCAGATCCTCGCGGATGCCATCCGCACCCCCCAGAAGTAGCGCCATGAGCACAACCCCGTCCGCACCACCGACCGCAGGGCTGTCGGTGGTGCTGGGCGCCCCCCCTCCTCCAGGTTGGATCGACGGGGGGCACCCTCTCGCCCCCCGAGTGACCTGGTCCGACGGTCAGGTGGCTCGCCTTCAGGTCGTCGTCAGCTTCGACCTCTTCACCCAAATGCAGGCCGAGCTACACCGCTACCGGGCGTGGCTCTGCCCCGATGGTGAACTCGATCTCCAGCTTCGTGCTGGCACCGCCCCGCGCCGTTCGACGAAAGGGCCGACCTTGGTCCTCGCCACCGATGCGGCCCCGCCGCCCGAAGGCTTCGGAACGGCCTGGGGCGAGATCGTCGCCATCATCCCTCCCGCTGTCGCTGCCGCCTGGCGGAGCGCGCTCGGAGATGACGACTGCGCTCGGGTCGTCATCGCCGGCGCCGACACGACGCCGGTGACCCGACTCAATCTGGGCCTCGCCCTCGCCCGCGGCGACCGCATCGTGGTCGTCGAGGGCCACGCCATCACGGCGCCCGACGCCAGCCCTGCCACCGTGGTGAGGGCAAGCCCGCGCTCGCTGATCCTCCACCGCTCGGCCCTCGAGCGACTCGGAGCCCTGCATCCCGGCTTCGTCTCGGCGCGTCGCGCCTTGGACGACTTCGCGCTACGTGCTCACGCGAGCGGCCTTCAGACCATGGTCGCGCGTGAAGCGCTCGAAGGAGCTCTGACGCCGAGCGAGCTGCGCGACGCATCCCGTTTCGCCCAACGATGGGGCATGGGGCCCGGAGCGACCTGGCCCACGTCGGTGCGCCCGCCCGCGACCACCCTCGCGGTGCCGGCTCTTCCCGACCCGGCACTCACCCACGAGGCCACCGCCGACGGCCGCACCTGGCGTCCCCGCGCGGCGTAGCCGCTCCTCACGCCAAGGTCGCGTAACGACCGCGGTGATAGACGAGCGGAGAGGCGTCCTCGTCGACCTCGACGGCGACCACCTCCACGAGAAGAACCTCGTGGTCTCCCGCGCGAAGCTGTTCCTGAACGCGGCCCTCGAGGGTCGCCATGGTGCCCTCGAGGAGGGGGCATCCCGTCGCTGAGCCGGGCCGATGGCGCACGCCTTCGAAGCGGTCCACCACGGGGCTCGCGAAGCGATTCGAGAGGGCCTCTTGGTCTGCGCGCAGCATGTTGACCGCGATCACACCTTCGGACTGGAACACCGCGAGGCACGAGGCATCGAGCCCCACGCAGACCAAACACAGGGGCGGCGCGAGGGAGACCGAGGTGAAGGCCGTGGCCGTCATGCCCACTGGATTTCCCGCGGCGTCCCGGCTGGTCAGCACCGTGACACTGGCCGCGAAGGACCCCATCACGCGCTTGAACTGCTGTTCGTCCACGACGGCCATGGCCCCTCTTACCGCGTGGCGCGCGGGAATGCATGTCGGCGACCCAGATCGCGGGTGGCTGCGCGATTCGGACTCGGAGTATGCTCCGACGAATGGGCGAACAACGGGACGAGAGCCGACCCGAGAGCTCGGGTGAAAGGCCCGAGGGCCCGCGCTCGGTCCCGCCTCGACCGGCCCCTCGTTCGCGGCGCATCCCGAGTCACGTGCCGCCGCCGCCCCCATTTCACCGGGTCCCCGCCCCTCCGCCGTCACGGGGCGCACCACCACCGGCCAGGCCCACGAATCGAGGGTTCCCGCAGGTCGATGACGCGCCGCCGAGCCGACCGCCGAGGTCGGTGCCCCCTCGCCCGGGCGCGCGTTCCGCGGAGGCGCCGCGCTCGGTGCCTCCACGCCCCTCGACCCGCCGACCGCTGCCGGCGCCGCCGCGACGCCCCCCTGCTGCACCACCGTCTCGACGACCGACCGCACGGCCGGGTGATGTGCCGCCCCCACCGCCGAGCCACCCCGCGTCGCAGCCCGGTCCTTCAGTCACGATGCCGCGCGCTCGACAGGAGCCGCGAGAGATGCCCTCGACCGAGCCTGCACGGGCAGCCGCGCCCCCACCGCTCTCGTCGGCGGGAGGCCCTCCCCCGAGCCAGACCGGCCCTTTCCCTCCGCTCGGCAGTCGTCCGCCCCCCCGCCGAACCGACGGGCCGACGACGCAAGGCGAAGGTCCCCCCCCCGCGCCGCGGTCGAGCCAGACCGCAGTGCTGCCTCCGTTGGGGAGTCAGCCACCTCCGCGCCGCATCGACGGCCCGTTGGATCTCGGTGCGGAACCTCCGTCGTCCGACCGCACCCTCGCCTACAGCGACGAGGGCGCGCCGGAGCCCATGACGGAGCGCCCGCCCGCGGCGGCTGCGCCCGAGCCTGGACCATCGTCCGAGCGGGTCGGCTCGCGCACGACCCCGCTGCTGCCCAGCCACCCCCCACCCGTCGAATCCGGCGCTGGGCCCGACAGCGAGCCACAAACCCACCGCAGCAGCGTCGAACAGATCCCCAGGGCGCCCGCGGTTCCCGCCATGGCGACGCGCTCGAGCACCGACAAGGTCGACGCGAGCGCCCTCCGCGCCGCCGAGCACAAGCTGAGTCGCTTCCAGGCCAAGTCCGAGCAACTCGAGGCGCAGCTGAGTGCGTCGGACGAGCGGGCGAGCGTCACCGAACAAGAGCTGGAGCAGCTTCGCGAACAGCACGACGCCCTCCGCGGTCTCATGACGGTGCGTGCCGAGCGCATCCGTGAGCTCGAGCGTCTCCTCGACGCGCGGGACAAGGCGCTCGCCGAAGCCGAGCAGGCCCTCGAGACGGCCCGGGCAGAGGCGCAAGCCGAGCGGGCCCGCGCCGATGCGGCCGTGGTCACCACGGCCCCCGACGATCTGCGCAAGCTCTATGGCGTCGGCCCGAAGGTCGAAGAGAGGCTACACAACCTCGGGATCCGACGCTTCGCCGACATCGCGGCCTGGACCGACGAAGACATCGAGCGCATCGCGCCGCAACTCAAGGTGCACGCCAAGCGAATCCGCAAGGACGGCTGGGTCGAAAGCGCCCGCGAGCTCGCCGGTCCCGACGCCGAGTCGCTGGAGTGGTGAAGGCTCCGTTCGGGGTTCCAGGTTCGAGGTTCGAGGTTCGAGGTTCGAGGTTCGAGGTTCGAGGTTCCAGGTTCTCGAGCCCGCGAACGAGAACGAGATCGAGAACGAGATCGAGAACGAGAACGAGAACGAGAACGAGAACGAGAACGAGAACGAGAACGAGATCGAGAACGAGAACGAGAACGAGAACGAGAACGAGAACGAGAACGAGAACGAGAACGAGAACGAGAACGAGAACGAGAACGAGAATCAGTGGTCGCCGCGGGTGACACTCATCACTTGTTCGTAGCTGGTCACCCCGTCGAGCATCTTCTGCACCGCCGCTTCCCGTAGGGTGCGCATGCCCTCTTCGCGGGCCTTCACCTTCAGCTTGCCCGCGTCGGCTCGGTCCATGATGAGGGCCTTGATGGCGTCGGTGACTTCCACCATCTCGTAGATGGCGCTTCGGCCGCGATATCCGCTGTGGCGGCAATTGACACAACCCGCACCGTAGGCCGCCGCGAGGGGTCCTTTTCGGTGTTGTTCGGGAAGCGCCTCACCCAGGGCTTCGATTTCTTCGGGCTCGAGCTCGCGCTGCATCGCGCAGTCGGTGCAGACCTTCTTCACCAGGCGCTGGGCGATGAGCCCCGACAAGGTCGACGCCATCAAGAAGTGCTCCGCGCCGAGGTCTAGGAGGCGGGTCACCGCGCCGACTGCGTCGTTGGTGTGGAGGGTGGAGAAGACCAAGTGGCCCGTGAGCGAAGCCTGGATCGCGTAGCGCGCGGTCTGCAGGTCGCGGATCTCGCCCACCATGATCACGTCCGGGTCCTGGCGCAGGATGGTGCGCAGCACCTCCGAGAAGCCGAGATCGACGGATGGGTTGACCGCCGTCTGGTTGATCCGCTCGAAGACCATTTCGATCGGGTCCTCGATCGTCGTGACGTTGACCGCCTCGGTCGCGAGTCGGCGCAGCGCCGTGTAGAGCGTGGTCGTCTTTCCCGAACCGGTGGGCCCGGTCACGAGGATGATCCCGTGGGGCAACGCGATGAGCTTCTCGAAGATGGAGAGCTCGCGCGGGTAGAAGCCGAGTTGCTCTAGGTCGTTGGTCACGATGTCGGGATCGAAGATCCGCATCACCGCCTTCTCGCCGAAGGCGACGGCCAGCGTGGAGACTCGGATCTCGACCGGCTTTCCCTGAAACTCGGTCTTGATGCGTCCGTCTTGGGGTCGTCGCCGCTCACCGATGTCGAGGCGGGCCAGCGTCTTGATGCGGTTGATGACCGCCTTGTGCACCAGCTTGGGCAGACGGTTGACCTCGTGGAGCGTGCCGTCGATGCGGTAGCGCACCACGCTGTCGTCGCGCTTGGGCTCTACGTGGATGTCGCTCGCACGCTGCTGGAACGCGTAGCTGAGCATGTACTCCACCGCGTGCACCACGTGCTCGTCGCTCGATTCGATCTCCCGCTCGCTCTTAAGCCGGACCAGCTGCTCCAGGTTGCCGATGTCGACCCCTGCGCTGAGCTTCTCCTCTGCCCGTTTCACCGAGCCTCGGAAGCCATAGAAGTCGGTGATGATGCGGTGGATGTCGCTGTGGCTCGCGACCACGAGCGACAGCTTCTTCATCGCCATGCGCTCCAGCGTCTCGAGCGCGATGGGATTGAACGGGTGGCTCGTGGCGAGGATGAGCGTGTCCCCGCGGTCCTCGATGGCCACCAGGCTGTGCTGCCGTGCGAAGGGCTTGCTCACCTTGCTCGTGAGCAGCTCGGGGTCGAGCTCGAGCGGGTCGAGCTTGACGTAGGGCAGTCCCGCCAGCGCGGCGTAATACTCGGTGACCACGTCTTCGGTGAGCACCTCGTTGTTGGGCTTTCGCAGGTCGAACGAGAGCAGCAGCTCGAGCGGAGGGATGGTGCGCCGACCCGCCTTGGGGCTATCTCGTCGCGCCTCGGCGATGAGCCGGGCCCGCTGCGAGTTCTCTTGCTCGAAGACGTTCTGCGCGATGCTCTGGGCGAGCTGGCCCGCCTTGACCAAGGCCCCGAGCAGGTCGGACAGAGAGGGCCCCGTATTCACGCCGTCACCTTGGCCCCGGTGAGCGCCCCGAATCCCTCGGACACCGCGGCGATGACCGACTCGGCCCGCCCCGGGAGCTCGAGCTGCTCGCGGCAGACCGCGTGGTGCTCGACCGGCTGCATCACCCCCGACAACGGCACTTGCCACAGGTCCGCCCCGGCCGCCTGATGCCGCTCGGCCACCACGACCGGAAGCGCCACGAGCAGGGGCCCGGCCGCCGCGAGCTCGGCCGCGACGTCGAGATCACCGGCGATGGCTGCCGTCTGCCGCCGGTAGGCGCCTGGCCAGCCCGCCGGTCGCCCCTCGACGGTGACGAAGGGGTGCTCGAGCACCTCGGTCACGCGACACTTCTTCGCCCCGCGGAGCGGGTGTCCGGGCCCTGCGTAGACCGCGCCCTCCAGCGTCCCGAGACGGTGCACCGTCAGGTGCTCGCGTGACGGACTGGCGCGACAGAAGGCCACGTCGAGATCGCCCTGAAGCAGCGCGGCGGGAACGTCGGCCCCGGCTACGCTCCGCAGCTCCGGAACGAGCGAGGGGTGCTCTTTCCGCAATCGCGCCAGGGTGGGCATGACGAGCGCGCGGCGGATGGGCTCCTCACACGCGATGCGGACCGGGCCGACGTACTGTCGGTCGGCGAGCACCGCGAGGCTCTCATCGACCGTGCGCATGGCGTTGCGTACGCCACTGAGCAGGTGCCTTCCGGCCGCGTTGAGCTGGATGCTGCGCCCGACGCGATGGAAGAGTGGCTGCCCGATGTCGTCTTCGAGCAGCGACACCATTCGGGAGACGGCCGAAGGACTCACGCCCAGCTGCTCGGCAGCCCGCGTGACGTGCTCCTGCTCGGCGACGGCCCGAAAGGTCGGCAGCCAGTTCCAGAGGGAGGCGATGCGGACGGCGCGATCCATGTCGCCCAAGAAGGCACCAAATCTGCGCCTACATCAAGCGCGACCCACCTCGACGTTCTAGTGAGCATGGGGGTTCGGTTGTGCTAAGTCTGCACGCCGTGGAGCCGCCCATCGACCCCAGCCTCCCCTGCTCGCAGCAGTCGCTCTCGATCGGGGAGCCGATCGCCGGGAGCGCGACGCCCGACGTCTCGGCGTGGCTGGCGCTAGAGCATCCTCAGCGGTGGGGCCGTGACGCGCTCTCCGACAGTGGCTTCTCCGACATCCTGGAAAGTCACCTCGCAGAGCTCACCCGCAAGCTCCGGATGCGGTTCCTGCTCATCCGACGTTTCGGTGGCGAGGATCGCACCGACGGTACCCGGCGCGCATACCTCGTTCAGCCCAAGACCCAGGGCCGGGCGAAGCCGAAGATATGGCAGTTCGAGCTCGGCGAGCCCGACGACCTTCTCGAGCTCGACATCGAGTCGATGCTGCTCGCGGACATGCCCGGCGGCGAGCGAAACCCGCCTGAGCACCTCTACCTCGTGTGCACGCACGGCAAGCGCGACCGCTGCTGTGCACTCCGAGGCGTGGCCCTGGCCAAAGCCATGACCGAGGTCGATAACCTCGACGGCGAGGTCTGGCAGTGTTCGCACCTCGGCGGCCATCGTTTCGCAGCCACGATGGTCTACCTCCCCCACGGCACCCACTACGGTCGCCTCCAGCCCGACGACGTGCCCGACCTCGTGGCGGCTCATCGTCGTGGCGACATCTACGACCTGCGGAATTACCGCGGTCAGACCCGCTACGCAGCCGCAGTCCAAGCGGCCGAGGCTTGGCTGCGCGAGCAGGAGTCCGACATGAGCCTCGACGGGCCGGAGCTCCTCGAGCACTCCCTGCGTGGCCAGCGTTGGTCGGCCCGGTTCCGCTCCAACGACGGCAAGCTGCACAAAGTCGTGGTCGAGCCTCGCATGGGCAACATCCCCCGCCTCAAGAGCTGCGACGCCGAGGCCCCCGAGCCCGCCCAATGGTTCTACGCCGTGCGGCACGAAGCCCACAGCGTCGTCTGACCGCCCCATGGTTCCGGCCAAGATCCTAGACCGCACCGAGTGGGCGCCCGGCCTCTGGTCCTTTCGACTCGAGGGCGAGCTCGACAACTACGTGGCTGGCCGCTTTGCCAACCTCGGCCTCGAGATCGACGGCGAGATCGTCAAGCGGAGCTACTCCCTCGGCTCCCCGCCCGGCGTCCCCCTGGAGTTCTACATCGTGCGCGTGGAAGGCGGCGTGCTCACCCCGCGGCTGCACGACCTCGGAGCGGGCGACGAGGTCCTGCTGAGCCCGCGCGCGAGCGGCTTCTTTACGCTCGACGAGGTCCCCGACGCACGTGATTTGTGGATGGTCGCCACCGGGACCGGGATCGCGCCCTACCTCGCCATGCTCCGCACCGGCGCAGGTCTCGACCGTTTCGAACGCATCGTGGTCGTACACGGCGTCCGCCAGCTCGCCGACCTCGGCTACCGGGACGAGCTCGAGGCCATGGCCGCCGCGGGCACCATCACTTACGTACCCGCTTGCACCCGTGAGGAGGGCGCAAGGGTGCTCCACGGACGAATTCCGGACCGCATCGCCGACGGCATGCTCGAGGAGCGCGCTCAGGCCCAGCTCTCCCCCGCCGACAGCCACGTCATGCTCTGCGGCAACCCGGGCATGATCGACGGCACGGTGAGCGCGTTGAAAGAGCGAGAGATGAGCAAGCACCGACGTCGGCGCCCCGGTCACATCTCTTTCGAGAAGTATTGGTGACCCGGTCGTCGAGCTTCGGCCTCGAACCTCGGCCGTCAATCGCAGGTGTCGTTGGCGGGGTCGGTATTCGGGGGGCAGACGGGGTCGTTGCTCGGGGCCGGTACGTAGACGAAGCCCAGCTGCGCGGGCTCCGCGTTGAAACCCATGCCAAACGAAACCGCGTCGCACGGCGCGGTGGGGCCGCTGATCTGCGAGGTGATGTCCTGGGCGTCGCAGACGGCTTGTTTGAGCGTCTGATAGAGCGAGTCGTCGGTGCAGAGGGTGCCCCCCGAGCCGAGGCCTGAGACGGCCAAGAACGCGTCCCGCGCGGCCCAGCGACCGGCGAGCACACCGTCGTCGAGGTACCAAGCTCCAGCGTCTTGGCGAAGGCGGCCGGTGAGGAAGCCCGCCGTGAGATCGATGGCCCCACCGTCTCCGTCGAGCACGAGGCCCGCCTCGGGCAAGCTGGCCACGAGCACGCCGTTGTTCACGTAGGCCAGACCGTCGAAGAATTTCGGGCTGTCGAAGGAGTAGTTCCCCTTGGCGACTTCGTCGTCGTCACCGCACGCATAAGACACGCCGCCCCCGCTGCCGGTCGTGCCTCCACCTCCGCCTCCCGCCCCCATGAGCGGGTTGAGGGAGGCCGTCATCACGGGCCAGCGATCGGAGCCGTCCCAGTCGGGCACGGTGTCGTTGTTCTGAGCGAGGCAGGGGTCTTCGTTCATGCCGCTGCTGGTGAACAGCGACACCTCGACCTGGTTGTCGTTGGGCAGCCCGTTGTAGTCCTTCACCCGAACCAGGATGGACCACTCGCCATTCGCAGCATTCTGCGAGTGGAAGGACGAGCGGAAGTTCTCGGAGAAGGTCGCCGCGAGGGCGAAGAGCACGCTGATCGAGTTGTCGATGCCGCCATAGCCATCGCAGCGATCCTTTGGAGACGCGACGCACGAGGCCTCGTTGTCCTCGATGCACGTGCAGCGACCGTCGAGGTCGTAGCCCAAACCCGGCCGGCCGTCCGATCCCATCGTCTCGATGAGCTCTTCTCCGAAATCGATGGACCGAAAGGCGACCACGAACTCGACGCTGTCCCCTCCACCGTCGGACGAGGCTGGAGGGCCGGGGAACCGGGCCGAGGTGCAGGGGTCGAGGCCTCCCTCGCCACCGTTGCCGCCCCCCATGGCGCTCGATGTGCTGTTGGATCCGCCGGTGCCGGACGGGGCCACCTCCACGAGCTCGAATCCAGGGACGAAACAGCTCGTGCCGCTCACGGCGGGGATCGCAAGCAGTCCCGCGGTGAGGGCCAATCCAAATGACAAGCGCCTGCGCATTTCGGGCCTTCCTCTAGAAGCTACCCCTCAAGCCTAACGCACCGAGGCCGATCATGGGCTCGATCTCGATCTTTCCGTCCTCCGGTGGGTCTTCGTCGGGTGCGCCATCGGGCGCCAACAGGAAGAGCGCCGTGCCCACGGCCGCCCCTACGCCAGCCACGACGAACATGGCGGTCGAGGCGATCCGCATGTCGTTGAAGGCCTGGGCGTCGTCGTGGTCGGCCGGCAAACAGCCGTTGGGGCATCGGTCCTCGAGATCGCCCCGCTGTGAAAGCACCAAGCCCCCAGTGGTAGCGCCTGCGATCAGCGCGGCGCCCCCAATCCCGAACGCCACGTAGCTGCCGATGAGAAAAGGCATCGGGTCTTCGACCTCGCCGTTCGGTCCCGTCGTGCCATCCGGCCCCTTCGTCTCGACGGGGGGAAGGACGAGCACGACACGCATCTTCTTGCCGCGCTCGAGCTCGAGCTCTTCGCGCACTTCTCGCTCTCCCGCCTTCGCCGTGAACACGTAGACCCCCGGATCGAGGGTCTGTCGCTCAGCCAAGACCTCTGGGGGCAGCGGCGTGCCAGCCATGGTCACCTCCGCATCTCCGGCACCGGGTCCCTCCACCGTCACGAGCACACTCGGGAGCTGCTCCAAGAGCTCAGCGAGCTCGGGAACGGCATCCTTGCGAGCCTTCTGGTGCGGCGCGGGAGCCCAAGGCTTGAGCTCGGTCGCGATGATGTCGCGGTAGACGTTGGCCGCCTCTTGCATCCGGTCGAGCTTGTCGAGGCAACGCGCGACCCGGATCTTGAGCGTCGGGGCCGGAACCAGCTCGTCCGCACGCTGGAACTTCTCGAGCGCGGCCTTGAAGTCGCCCGCCTTCATCAGGTCGAGCCCCTCACCGGCCAGCTTCCGGGCTGCGGTGCGGTCGTTCGAGGTCTGAGCCATCACCGGGGAGCTGAGCAGCCCGAGCAGGGTCACCAACACGAAGATGAAGGAATCGCGCCCTCCTCTCGACCCCGTCCGCTTGGTGACGTCGCCGCGATGCATCTACGGCCACTATATCGCCGCGCGATGAAAAGCGAAAAGTCCCTCCGTCTGGGAGCCCGCGAGCAAACGGCTAGATACCGAGCTGCTCGGCCGCGCGCTTGGCACGGTCGTCCTCACCCGGCCCTCCAGGAGGAGGTGTGTCCGGCGATGGGTCAGGCGTCGTCTTGGGCGCGGTGCTCGGTTTGGGCCACGGACGCGGCCGCACCGGCAATGGCTTCTTGGAGGTGGACGCCGGCTCGTCGGCGGCATCCGCGGTAGGCGCCTCGTCTGGGTCGTCGGCCCCGTCTGAATCGTTGGAGCCGTCTGAATCGTCAGAACCGTCCGGCTCGTCGACCTCATCCAGCGTCGCCGGTGGGGGCGCGGGCACGGCAGGCCCCGCTTGGGCAGGTGCGGTCTCGGCGGGCTTGGGCGCCCCGGTACCGAGCACGATGGCCGCAGCCCCCACCCCGGCGACGGCCGCGACGGCGGCGAGGATGAAGGGCCAACGTCGTGCCTTGCGCGTGGGCGACGCAGGGTGACTGGAGACGGCCGTTCCGGGGAAGGTCGCGATGTGGAGGGCATCGGCAACCCCGCTGGGGGTCGAGCGCAGAATGGTGCTCGAGGCGTCGAGGCAGCGCTCCATCTCGAGGGCCATCTCCTTCGCGGTACGGAATCGTTGCCCGAGATCGGGATGGAAGGCGCGTACGAACCACTGATCGACCTCCGCCGGCAGCTCGGACCGGAGGTGGCTCGGCATGTGAAAAACACCACGTTTGATCGACACGCAGAGCTCGCCGAGCGTCGCGCCTTCGAAGGGGCGCACGCCGGTGATGGCGTAGTAGGCGACGACGGCCACCGACCACAGGTCGCCACGGTGATCGATCTCGCGACCGTGGAAGAGCTGCTCCGGGCTCATGAAGGCCGGGGTGCCCACCATGTTGCCCGCGGCGGTCATGTTGATCGCTTCTGCACCCGAGAACTTCGCGACGCCGAAGTCGAGAAGCTTCACGAAGACCTCGTCTTCGCCGAGCAAGAAGACGTTCGCCGGCTTGATGTCGCGGTGGATGATGCCCCGCTCGTGGGCCTTGGCCAGCGCCTTACACGTCTGCACCACGAGGGAGAGCACTTGGCTCTGGGGCAGCGCCCCGAGGCGCTTCACCCGGCGGTCGAGCGGCTCGCCCTCGAGCAGCTCCATCACGATGTAGAGCTGGCCGTCTTCGGTTTGGCCGTGGTCGAAGACCTGGACGACGTGGGGGCTGCGGATCTCGGCTGCGGCCTTGGCCTCCTGGCGGAAGCGCTGGATGCTGATCTCGTCCTCGGCCATGGCCGGAGCCATGAACTTGACCGCAACCTGCGACTGCAACGCGAGATGGTCCGCCAACCAGACGCTTCCCATCGCGCCCCGGCCGAGCAGGCGGACCAACCTCAGGTTCTCCGCGATTTGCTTGCCAGGCTGCAAGCCCACCTCTTCAGTCTAGCACGGCCGCCGGCTATGCTGCGTTCCTTCGCATGAGCCGCGACTTCGCGCCCGGGCAGGTCCTGGATCACCGCTACACCCTCATCGAGCGCATCGGCAGCGGTGCGGTGGGTTCGGTTTGGCGTGCGCGTGACGCGCAGCGCAACCACGACGTGGCCATCAAGCTCATCGTGCCCGTCGACGCGGAGGGCCGGGTCTCACGCACCAAGATCGGCCGCTTCATGCGCGAAGCGCGCGCGATGGCCAGGCTGCGTAGCCCCCACGTGGTGCGCGTCTACGACCACGGCTCGCTCCACGGAGACCGCTCCGAGGCCGGCCTCGCTTCGCGCCCCAGCTCGAGCGGAAGCAGCAGCGGCCCGGCGACCGTGGGGGTGGAGCTGGTGTACATCTCGATGGAGGTTCTGGTGGGCGAGCCGCTGCGGGCGCGCCTCAAGCGCCGCAAGACCGTCGACCCCGCCACCACCTTGCGCATGCTCCGGCACGTGGGGCGCGCGGTCGATTTCGCGCACCAACGCGGCATCGTGCACCGCGACCTCAAGCCGGCGAACATCTTCCTCTGCGACGAGGGCGAGGGCCGCTTCGTGGGCAAGGTCCTCGACTTCGGCATGGTCAAGAGCTTGGGCATGCCCTTGGCCACCATGGACCTGGTCAAGACCGAGCTGGGACGACCTATCGGCACCCCCTACTACATGAGCCCCGAACAAGCGCGAGGGCAGTCCAACGTCGATCACCGCACCGACCTGTGGGCGATGGGCGTCATCGCCTACGAGTGCCTCGTCGGC
>JAUHZF010000230.1 GCA_030426145.1 Polyangia bacterium | reverse complement strand
ACCAGGTCTTCGGTGGCGTCGGCGGCCGCTTGTTCATGGGTGGTCCGTAGGCCCAGGGCGCGGCGTTGATGACCCACGCGCAGTGGTTGCCATCGACCCGCTGCTCGCAGACCTCCACGTAGGAGAGCCGGCGGCCACACCCGACCACGCCGCGCTGGCGATTGCCGAGGTCCTGCACCTGGACCTGAGGCGCAGGACACTCGAGGTCGAAGGTGGCCCGCGCCAGGAGCTGGTCCTGGGTCGCCCCGACCGGTCCGCAGCCCACCCCAGCGAGGGAGAGCACGAGCGCGATAGGGGCGAGGCGAGTCATGGTCAGAAGCGGTAGGTGGCGATGGCGCTCAGCTCTTGCTCGCGGAAGCCGTCTTCGGCGAAGCGTCCGTTCTTCACGTCCCGATACTTGTACCGCAGAGAGATGATGCCCGTCTTCTCGTAAGCGAACCAGTGCAGGGCCGCGCGCGCCTGACGCTCGTCGCGCTGACGTCGGATCTCGTCCCCCACGATGGAGTTGATGTTGTCGGGCGGGTTGTCGATGTCGCCCGCGATGTACTCGCCGAAGTCGCCGGCCACCATCAGGTGGCGCGGCCAGACGGTGGCGCCGAGCTGGGCGAGGTAGGAGTACTGCCACGACCCAAACTCGAGCTCTCGCTTGAAGTAGGTCTCGGCCATGACCGAGAAGATCCACCACTTGAAGACGGCGGTGCCGTTCCAGGCCGGGTAGCGCTCCTGTGCGCGCTGGTCGTACTTACCGCCCACGAGGAAGGCGAGCTGCAGCGGCACCGGGTTGTAGACGTAGGGGGTGTCGAAGCGACCGTAGTAACCCACCGCGTTCACCAAGACCTGCGCGCCGGCGGTCCAGGTGTAGTTGGTGTTGTCGTCGCTGAAGAAGCGGCCACCGACGTTGCCCGCGAAACGCCCCGCACCGCCAGCGCCGAAGACGCGGAACTGCACGATGCCGCCGTTGTCGATGGGACCCCCGAACTCGACCGCCGCGCCGTTGCCCTGCTCGAAGGCGGAGTAAACCAAGAAGGCCGGCTCGAGCAGCAGCTGCTTGCTGCCGGAGATGATGAGCTGCGAGGTGAGGCCACCACCGCCGGAGTTGATGTTGAAGTAGTGGCCCTTGTCGCCGATGGGCAGCTGGAAGAGCGCGAAGGTGAGCCGCGGGGTCTTCTCGGCCCGGAGGTTGACGAGGAAGAACGAGTTCTCGATGTTGCCGATGGGGCCGAGGAAACGCAGCTGGAGCAGGTTGAACTGGGTGTCCCAGTCGTTCTGGTCGAGCTCGGCCGCGTTGGTGTCCTCGATGCGGTAGGTCTGCTCGACCTGCCCCACGACCGAGAAGCGGAAGCCCGGCTGCGGGTTGCACACCGTCACCTGCGAGTCGAAGCGGCAGCCGAAGTCGGCGCAGTCGGTACGGCCGTCGCCATCGTTGTCGATGCCGTCGGAGCAGGTGTAGTCGTTGCGCTCGCCGTCGCTGTCACCGAACCGTCCGATGACCTCGTCGACACTCATGCCCTCCTCGAGATCGGGGAGGTTGAAGTTGCGCCCGTAGGCCTTCGCCTGGCTCGGGTTCATCGGGCCGGGTTGGCCCACGTAGAAGCCCTGGCAGACCGACACGGCGCCCGTCTGGCAGTCGGTGTCGTCGCAGTCGAGCGAGCCGTCGCCGTCGTTGTCGATCCAGTCGCTGCAGAGCTGGTCGGTCTGCTCGCGCACGCCCGTCGGCTGACAGACGGGGAGGTCCATGCAGTCGGCGTCGCCGCAGTCGACGACCGAGTCGCCGTCGTTGTCGACGCGATCGGTGCAGTTGGTCTCTTTGTCCTGCCGATTGGGGATGGGCGCGGGCTCGGGCTCGACGGGAGGCGTCGGCACCGTCGGATCGTTGGGATCGGCGGGCTTGTCCGGCGGATCATCGACGAGATCGTCCGGGGGCGGCCCCGCCTGGCCGTCGTCGCCGTCACCGGTCTCGTCCGGCGTATCGGAGTCCCCTTCGTCGACGGGCTGCGCCCAGGCCGTGGCCGTCCACAAGCAGACGAGCAGGGCACCGAGCCAAGAGGCCCAACGAGGTCGAAATGCAGCGCGCATGTTCATGAATCCTTCAAACTCGATGTCGGTCGCTACTCGCAGACCCGGGGGGAGGAACAGATCGTGACCTCGGGATTCCAGCTGCAATCCCAGTCCTCGCAGTCGACGAAGCCGTCATTGTCGTTGTCGAGCCCGTCCGAGCACTTCATGTCGGGCGTGAGGGTGAATTCGACGGGGTTGCCATCGCCGTCGTCGATGAGGGTCTGCTCGACGCTCTCCTGGCAGGCGGCGACGATGTTCGGGTCGCTGGCCGAGCGGCAGGAGAAGTCACCGCAGTCGACGAAGCCGTTCCCGTCGTTGTCGACGCCGTCCTGACACTTCTCGAACGTGTTCTCTTGAATGTCCGCACAAAGCGCGACGATCGCGGGGTCATCGCTCTGTGAACAGCCGAAGTCGCTGCAGTCGACAAAGCCGTTGTTGTCGTTGTCGATGCCATCCCGACACTGCTCGAGGGTGGCCCCCTCCATGGTCGCGCGGCAGTCCTGCGCGAGGGCGCGGCCGAGATCGTTCGTCGACGAGTTGGGCTCGCGGTTGCATCCGCGATCGTTGCAGTCAACGGATCCATCGCCATCGTTGTCGATCCCGTCGAAGCAAGTCTCGTAGCTATTCTCGCAGTTCGGGAACTCGTCGCAACTACGCTCTTGGCAATCGATCAGGCCATCTCCATCCTGGTCGATGCCGTCGGAGCACGTCTCAGCCGTGGACTCACACACCGTGATGCCCGGGTCCTGGCACGAGAAGTCATCACAATCGAAGAACCCATCGCCATCGTTGTCCGCGCCGTCGTTGCAGGTCTCGTCGGTGGCCTCTTCGAGGCCATCAGGCAGACACCCCCCCGTCGACTGTTCGCAGGGGATGGCCGCCGCAGTGCTTCCGCCGGAGCACACGTCGACGAAGATCCCGTTGCGGCACTGGAAGTCGCCGCAGTCGGCGAAGTTGTTGCCGTCGTTGTCGATGCCGTCCGAACAGCGGTCGTTGGTAAACTCCTTCGAGCAGCAGAGTTCCTGGATACCCGCGCACTTCGGATCGCCGCAGTCGAATTGTCCGTTGAAGTCGTTGTCGATGCCATCGGTGCAGAGTTCGAAGGTGTTCTCTGCCGCCTGGCCGTCTGGTCCGAGGGGGACGTTCTCGCCGCACTGGCTGGAAGTGAAGATGCAGTCGGGGTCTTCACAATCGATGAGGCCGTCGTAGTCGTCGTCGACGAAGTTGCTGCAGTAGTCGTCCTCGAACTCGTACCCGAAGCGGGGGTTGGGCTCGTTGTACTCGCAGGCCACGAGAAAAGTGGCCGCGTAGAAGCCGCCGAGGGCGAGTGGCGCCAGCCATCCGTAGGTAAGTTTTTTCACCATGGCCGTCACTTCGCTCCGTACTTGAGGCACTCGGGCTTAGGCTTGACGCGGTAGCGCCGCTCGAAGGACGCGTAGACCATGCAAGAGCCCTTCACTTCGTGGCTCTTCACCGCGCCGGCCTTGCGCATCTGGTCGAGCTTCTTCTGAACCGCCTCGTGGCCGTCCTTTTCGAAGATGTGGGCGACGCGATGGTCCGGGTAGTCGATGTCCTCATCCGGCCGCGGCAAGGGGGTGACGTACTCGTTGAGCATCGCCATGAGGTAGGGGTCTTCGTAGCCCTTCACGACATCCTTCGTGGCGGGGTCGCTCCGAAGCTCGGCGATGATCTTCAGGGCGTCCTCCTTGGAGACCTCCTGGTCCTGGTGGCAGACCTCCTGGCACTCTCCGTAGACGTCTTGATGCTTCCACTTGGCCGAGAGCCCATCGAGGGAGGAGATGAGGCGGTTGTAGTTCCCGTCGTTGTCGAAGCGCTCGTTGGCGGAGTGCAAGCTGGTGAGCACGACGGCGGGCACGCCCTTGGCCCACATGCCTCGGCGCTTCACGATGGCCTCACGCTGCGCGCGGATGTCACGCTTCGGAGCCGGCTCGCCGATGGTGTAGATGTGGGCCAGGCCCTTCTTGACCTGACTCTCGCGAAGGTCGGCGCAATTGGCGAGAATGCGGCCGTAGCCGTCCTTCTTGCTTCCGTCGACGTTGCAGTTCCACATGTGACGCCGCGCGTTGTAGGTCGCCTGCTTCGCGTTGACGTACAGCTCGCGGTAGTCCCAGCCGCCCCACTGGTGAACCGCTCCGTAGGACTCGAGGGTGTTGTAGCCGGCGAGGCGCGCGGAGCGCCCCTTGAAGGGCCCGCCCAGGGCCCGCCAGGTGTCCCCATCGTTGTAGTAGACAGGGGTCACCGTCCCATTGACCCGGACCATGCTCGTGATGGCAGGAGAATCCTCCGCCACCGTCAGCACCGCCGTGCCCATGAGAAGCCCGCCCACCAGCAGCGTCTTGACGTCAGCCTTCATGCGCTCATCGCTCTGCAAACGGGAGCCCCGTTGGGTGCCGAGATAGGCTTGCCCCTCCAAGACGTCAAGCTGACCCGAACCCTGAAAAGGCTCATCCGCGGGATGAAACGCTGCTGTCGATGTCGCGCCATGCTGGCGCGGACCGGTGGCGTCAACCTCGACCGGGCCGGTGGCATCGGCCGCCCAGCCGGTCTATGGGAAGCGCAGGGATCATGAAGCCGCGTCGACCACTCACCATCTTGCTGATGTGTTTCAGCGCCGTGACCTATGTCGCGTGTGCGCAGGACCGGTTCGAGGAGGTCAACGCGGGACCAGGCCGCCCCGATGTCTTCGAGGCCGATGCCGCCCTCTGCAGCGACGGGCTCGACAACGACGGCGATGGTGAAGCAGACTGCTGCGACATCTTCTGCCAGACCCAAGTCCCTGCCGCGTGTGGGGCGGCCGCAATCCAGGCGATGGAAGTGAACGACGCCGTCTGCAGTGACTGCGTCGACAACGACGGCGACAGTTTCATCGACTGCGACGACGACGACTGCGCCAACAACCCCAACGTCACGGTCTGCGAAGACACAGACCAGGAGTGCTCGGACGGGCTGGACAATGACGGCAACGGCGATACGGACTGCGGAGACCGGGCCTGCCAGCAAAGCCCCGATGTCACAGTGTGTCCCCCGCCGGAAGACGAGAACACAGACGAGAAGTGCAGCGACGACTGGGACAACGACTACAACGGCTTCACTGACTGCGAAGACTTCGACTGCTCGCAGAACCCCAACGTCACGGTGTGCGACTGATGTTCCGTTCCCAGCTGTGCTCTTCCCGGGCGTGGCCCCTCGCTCTCGGCGCTCTCCTCGTCCTCGCGGCCTGTGCCAAGGACCGCTTCACGGAGGAGCCGCCGCCGGTCGTCGTGATGGGTGACGAGAACGACGACGCGCAATGCTCCGACAAGGTGAGCAACGACGGCGACGAGCTCATCGACTGCCAGGACCCCGACTGCCACGCCAACCCCAACGTCACCGTCTGCGCCAACTTCGCCGCCGGAGGCGTGACGAGCGCCACATCCAGCTCGAGCGGTGGCGGCGCGACGTCGACCACCACCACGACGGGTGCTGGCGGCGCCGGCGGCTCCTGACCCGGCCCAGCCCTTCTGACCCGGTTCAGCCCTTCTGACCCGGTTCAGCCCTTCTTCGGCGGCGCAACGATGCGGTTGCGGCTCGAGGACGGTCGTCGCCGGCGCGATGAAGGCACGCGGTTTCGCGATGAAGGGGCCGGAGGGATGATGCTCTCCGGCTGGCCGGTGAGCACGTCGCGCAGGCGGGGCTCGAAGGTGTCGGTGAGGAGGTCGGCCACATCGCGTGCCGTCGACATCTCCAGGGCGAGGTCGGCCACGCGCTCGCAGTCGGTGAGCGGAACCCGCGCCGCGGCTTCTTTGATCTCCGGGATCGCCACCGCCTCCATCGAGAGATCACGGATCCCGAGCCCGAGCAGCAGGAGTGCGCCATAGGGCTCGCTCGCCATCTCGCCGCACACGCTCACGGGGCATGACTGGCTCTTGCCCGCCTCGACCACCATCTTGATGAGCTTGAGGATGGCGGGGTCGAAGGGTGAAGCGAGGTGGGCGAGCGCGCGGTTCGTGCGGTCGACGGCGAGGGAGTACTGCACCAGGTCGTTGGTCCCGATGCTCATGAAGTCGGACTCGGCCGCGAAGCGCTCGGCCATCATCACCGCCGCCGGGACCTCCATCATGACGCCGAGGGGCACGTGCTCGGCCATCGGCTCCCCCTGTTGCTCGAGCTCGACCCGAGCTTGGTCGTACATGGCTCGCACCTCGCGGAGCTCACCGAGCGTCGCCACGAGCGGGACCATGATCCTCACCGGGCCATAGGCCGAAGCGCGAAGCATCGCGCGGAGCTGCGTCATGAGAAGCTCCGGCTCGGCCAGGGCCAGCCGCACGGCCCGCAGCCCGAGCATCGGGTTGAGCTCGTCCGGCATCCGGAAGGTGGTGACGAACTTGTCCCCCCCGATGTCGAAGGTGCGCAGGGTGATGGGATTCTCGGTCCCCATCGCATCGAGCACCCGCTTGTAGATCTCGAGCTGCTCGTCTTCGTTGGGCGGCTCGGTTCGGTTCACGTAGAGGTACTCCGTGCGGTAGAGCCCCACCCCCTCGGCGCCGTGCGTGCGTGCGATCGACGCCTCTTCCGGCAGCTCGATGTTGGCGCGCAGGCTGAGGGCCACATCGTCCTTCGTCTTGGCCGGATCGTCACGGTGCGCGTCGAGCTCCTTCGCCCAGGCGAGATAGCGCGCACGCCGTCGTTCCGCATCCTCGACCTCGTCCTCGTTGGGATTCACGATGACGCGGCCGCGGAGGCCATCGAGGGCCACGATGTCCCCGGCGTCTATCCGGCCCAAGGCGTCCTGCACCCCGACGACGGCCGGGATCTCGAGCGCCCTCGCCATGATCGAGGTGTGACTCGTGCGCGACCCGACCTCGGTGATGAAGCCCACCACCGGCTTGCCCACCATCGCCGCCGTGTCGGCAGGAGAGAGGTCTCGGGCGACGACGATGGACGGCTCACTGATGTCGAAAGACGGAGCCTGATCCCCACCGAGCGCGCGGAGCAGCAGGTCACCCACGAACTCGATGTCGTGGCGACGCTCGCGCATGTAGGGGTCGTCGAAGGCGCCGAGCTTGTCGGCAAAAGCCTGCGTCGCCGCCGCGACGGCCCAGTCGGCGCGCTTGCGGTCTTGCCGAATGTGCCGGCGCACATGCTCCTCGAGGGTCGGGTCTCCCACCATGAGCAGGTAGGCATCGAGGATGGAGGCGCCGACGCCCCCATCGAGATCGGCGATCTTCTCGCGGAGCTCGGCCGCCACCGCTTCCACGGCCTCGTCGAAGCGACGCTGTTGGTCGTCGACCTGGTCTGGCGCGATGCGCTTGCGCCGGTATCGCGAGCGCGCGGTTCCCACGACGATGACCGGCGCGATGACGACCCCGTGGGAGCCCGCGATGCCGATGATGGTGTCACCCCGCGAGACGTCGCTCGTGGGGCCCTCGGGAACACTCGGCGGCGCGGGCAGGGCCATCGCCTCGGGCTCTTCTGGCGGGGCCTGGGTCACGCCTCTTCCCCGAACCGATCTGCAATGAGCTCGCCGATGGCGTCGACCGCGTTCTGGGCGTCATCGCCACGGGCCTCGACGTCGATGACGGTGCCCTTGGCACCACACAGCAAGAGCACGCCCATCACGCTCTTGGCGTTGACCCCCGCCTCCTCTGGACCCGAGAGCGAGATCTCACAGGGGTACTTGCTCGCGAGGCGCGCCAAGGCGCTGGCCGCACGTGCATGCATTCCCTTCTCGTTGACGATCGTAAACCGTCCCCGAACGACGTCGCTCAATCGGTCTCTCCCCCCTCATCGGCCGCTCTGGCGGTCACTTCGGTCATGATAGCGCCTCTCGTGACGTCTCGGTGCAGGATCCCGATCCGCTGCCCTCGCGCCGCACTCAGCCGGCGGGCCAGCTCGACGGTCAACGCCACCGACCGGTGACGTCCACCGGTGCACCCGATGGCGATGGTGAGGTAGGTCTTACCCTCTTGCTCGTAGCGGGGTAGCGAGAAGCGGAGCAGCCCCTCCACGTGGTCCAACCACTCCCCCGCCCCGGGGGTCGACAGAACGAAGTCACGCACTTCCCCGTCGTTGCCCGTCTGCTCACGCAGGCCCTTCACGAAGTAAGGGTTGTCGAGAAAGCGCACGTCGAAGACCAGGTTCGCGTCGAGGGGTACGCCGTGTTTGAAGCCGAAGCTGAGTACCCGCACCTGCATGCGCGAGACCTCGCCCCCGGTGAAACGCTCGAGCACGAGGCGCCGAAGCTCGTGCACGGTGAGGTGGGTGGTGTCGACGACCTCGGTCGCGAGGGTGCGGATCCCGCTGAGCCGATCGCGCTCGATGCGCACCGCGTCCGACACGCTGAGGGTCGGCGACCCGTCTCCCTCGGCCTGGTCGGCGAGAATGGGATGGGGGCGCCGGGTCTCGTGGAAGCGCCGCACCACCGCCTCTTCGGCGGCGTCGAAGTAGAGCACGTAGAGGCCTCCCGGATGGTCGCGGTGGCTCTCGATGGCGGACTGCACCGCCTCGAGGAACGAGCCGACGCGAACGTCCATGCCGAGCGCCACCTTGTCGATGCCGCTCGCCCGACACGCTTCGACCGTAGCCGCGGTGAGCGTGGGTGGGAGGTTGTCGATGCAGTAGTAGCCGGCGTCTTCGAGGGCGTTGAGCCCCGTGGTCTTGCCGGCCCCCGACAGGCCCGTCACGACCACCAGATCTGCGTCCCGTGCGGTGGTCTTGATCACGACTCATCCTCCGAATCGATGGTGTCCCAGGCCAGTGCGGAAGCCCCGCGGGGAAGCCCCACCGACGACTCCGGCGGCGGCGCCACGCGCCCGCCCACGACCCCGGGCGGCGGTGGGGTGCTGAGCGGCGTATCGGACTCCGTGCCGAGCAGTGCCCCTTCGAGACGACCGAAGAACTCGCGCGCCGGATGGTGGCCGGAGGCCTTCAGGAGCTCGTTCCTGGCCGCGATCTCGAGGATGGAGGCCATGTCGCGGCCAGGCCGAACCGGGATGGTCAGCTCCGGGATGCCGGTGCCCAGCACCTCGAACCGACGCTGCTCGAGCCCGAGCCGGTCGTACTCCTCGTCGGCATCGGCCTCGACGAGCTGCACCACGACGTCGATACGCTTGCGGTCACGGATCGCGGTGACCCCGAAGAGGTCCTTGATGTTGAGGATCCCCAGGCCTCGCACCTCGAGGTGATGGCGAAGGAGATCGGCGGGCTCCCCAAAGACCATCTCCGGGGGGCGGACGTGGCACTCGACCACGTCGTCGGCCACGAGCCGATGGCCCCGCATGATGAGCTCGAGCGCGACCTCGCTCTTGCCGGTGCCGCTCTTGCCATGGATGAGCATGCCCACCTCGAAGACGTCGACGAGCACTCCATGGATGCGGGCCCGCGGCGCGAGGCGCTCGTCGAGCAGTGCGTGGATGGAGATGATGGTGCGGCTCGAGCGCTCGGGGCAGAGCAAGAGCGGCGTCTCCGCCTCGTCGGCGCACCGCTTGATGGTCTGCGCAAAGACCCCGGGCTCACCCATGACTTCGCCGCTCTCCGTCACCACCACGCAGCAGAGGTCTCGCTCGAAGAAGCGGCGCAAGGCCGTCTCGCACGCGGGCCGCGACAGGCCCGTGAGGTAGCTGGTCTCGGTCACGCCGAGGATCTGGATCCGCCCCGGGTCGATCCCGTGGAAGTGCCCGGCGAGGGCCAGTCCCGACTTCTGGATGCGGGTGGCGCGGACCTGGCGGTCGAGACCGGCTTCGCCCGCCGCGACGGCGATGGCGACGCCGAGGAGGCTGTCGTCGACGATCGAGCGCACGGAGATGCCACGGCGCGGTACCGGCTCCCCGCGGACACGCCCGCTGTCGGCGTCCCCCCTCTTGGTCAAGACGCCCCGTCCCGCTGCGCGATCATCTGGTAGACCATCTCGCCGCTGTCGGCCTCACCCAGCTCGGCGCGAAAGCCTGCGTTGCGGAGGAGTCGTGAAACGCGGGCGAGGATCTTCAGGTGCTGGGCCGGCGCGCCTTTGGGACCGACCAGGGCGAAGAATATCTTCACCGGCTCGCCATCGATGGCGTCGAATCCGATCGGCTCACGGCAGACGAGAAAGGCCCCCACCTGCCGGGTGAGCTCTTCGACCGCCCCATGCGGCACGGCCACGCCGCCACCGACCCCGGTCGACTGCAGCCGCTCGCGGGCCTCGAGCACCTCGTAGATACGCTCCGCCGGGGCCTCCGGCTGGGCCAGAAGCTGAGAGAGCCGGCGCAACGCCTGCTCCTTGTTGCGCACGTGCCCCTCTTCTCCGGGGAGGGAGACCGCTACACGTTCGTTGGAGAGAATGTCGACGATGCTCACGGCGTACCCGAGACGACCCAGCGGTCGTCCCTCCTGTCTTAGAGGGATGACACGCCGGGCTCAACTCATGCTGTCGCCTTCGTGAGCTTCGCCGACCTCGCCGGAGCCGTGCAGCTTCTAGATCGCCGATAGCTACCGGTGTCGGTCGATCGCAGCCGCGAAGTCGTGCGTCTTCATCGAGCCTCGCCGACGGCTGACCCGATGGCGGTGCACGCTTCGGATCTGCCGCTCGAGCTTGTCGGCGACCAGGTCGAGCGAAGCGTACATGTCGGCGCTACGTTCGGACCCATGTAGATGTAGTGGCCCGCATTTGAGATGAACCTCCGCCACGTGTTCATTTCCATCGACGGTGAGCGTGACGTCGGCGCGACTTGCTTGGCGCAAGAACTTGTCGAGCTTGCCGATCTTGGTCTCGGCGTAGCTACGAACGGCGTCGGTGCAATCCATCTGACGGAACGTGGTGGTGATGTTCATCGCGTCACTCTCCTCGGCGTCGCTCGTCGACGCCGCTTTCGACCGTGCTGGGGCCATTCGCCCAGCCGAGATGCGCGGTTCGCCGTTTCCCAGCGCCACCTTCCCTCTGGGAGGTGACGGCCAGTGTTCTCGGGTGAGAATCACCGGCCCAGCTGGGGACCGCAGCGAAGCAGCTCATCCAGCCCAAGTATACCCCCGAGCGGGTCGTCCTGTTCCCAAAACAGGCAGGAATCTCAAATTGCCTGGCACAGGGCAAGAAAATTGTGCGATTTCGCGAAAAAGTTACGAAGCGGCAGGAAAGACCATGCCGCACCCGCCTTCACTGGCTCGCGCGCCGGTGTGTTCGCGGAGCCTCGACTCGTCCTCGCTCCCCCAAGAGGAGACGGAGCCGGGCGAGTCGAGGTGTAGCGAACCCACGGGAACGTATTCAGGGCGCCTTGACCGCTGGCTGCTGCCCGGAGCGCTCGGCCGCCGAGACGCGCAGGCGGGAGAAGATCTCCTCGGCACGGCCCTGCATCTGCTTGGCTTCGTCCTGAGCCGCGTCGTCGTCGGTGTACTCGGGCTCGGTTTGCAGGAAACGCGCGTAGACCTTGTAGGTACGGGCGAGCTCGACCTCGTTGCCGGTCTGCTCGAAGATGGCGACGCTACGGGCGTAGTACTCGCGGGCGCTCTTCGTGTGGGCAGCTCCCCACCCTCCGGCGGCGGTGATCTCGCCGAGGGTTCGCAGTGCGGCGCCGAGCATCACCTTGCTGCGCACCGAAGCGAAGAGGTCGACGGCGCGGCCGATGCAGTCCCGCGCCCGAGCCAGATCGCCCTGGAGCATGTAGGCCTTGCCCAAGCCGCGAAGCGCTTCCGCGAGCCCGAGCTTGTCTCCGAGCTCGTCGCAGAGCTCCTCGGCCTGCCGCAGGACGTCGATCGCCTTCTGCGGATGTCCCCCGGTGTAGAGCGCCTCGCCCATCTGGGTGAGGATGAGCGCGAGCCGGTTGCGATCGCCGATCTCCTTGGCCGTCTCACGGGCCTCTTCGTAGAGCTGGAGGGCACGATCGATCTCGTTCAGGCTCTGCGCGACGGAGCCGAGGTGGGTGAGCGAGAGCACGACGCCCACGAGGTCGCCGATCTCCCGGCGGATGGCGAGCGACTCGTTGAACGCGGCCAAGGCCTGAGAGAAGTCGCCCGAATCCTTGAGCACCAGCCCGAGGTTGTTGAGCGACACCGCGATCGAGCGGCGATCGCCGAGGGCCTGACGACGCTCGAGGCCGTTGCGGAGCTTGCGCAGCGCGAGGTCGTACTCACCCTTCATCCAGTGGAGCTTGCCCACGTCGTCGATGGTCGAAGCCACGCCACGGGCATCTTTGGTCGACTCGAACAACGAGAGGGCGGTCTCGAAATGTTGGGACGCCTCTTCGAGGGAGCCGATCTCGCGGTAGAGCCGCCCGATGCGGTTGTGCGCCGCACCACCCTTGCCTCGGAGGTCGAGGCGGTAGGCCAAGGTGAGCATCTCGCCAAAAGCGGCCAGCGCGTCGTCGACGCGCCCGTTGAGCTGCAGCACGTCGCCGTAGTTGTGCAGCGCTTCGAGCCGCTGGGCGACGGCGCCCTCGCCCAAGAGCGGGAGCCCCCGTTCGTAGTACTCGGAAGCGGAGGCGTGAGCGTAGCGGGCACGGGCGAGGTTGCCCGCGTGAAGGAAAGTGAGGCCCGCTTGATAGGGCTCGCCTCCGCGCTCGCGGTGGTTGGCGAGCATGGCCAGGTACTCCTCGTTGGAGTGGATGTTGGCCTGGTGCTCCATCCAGTCGGCGATGGTGCGGTGGTGGCGGGTCTTCATCGCCGCGCTCATGCGCTGCTCGATGGCGACCCGCTCCTTGTTGTGCTTGAAGATGTACTCCTCGGTGCCGGGGAAGGTGCTGTCGGGCAGCCGGAGGATGTAGTCCCGATCCACCAGGTCACCGAGGATCTCGGCCACCTTCTCGTCGTCTTCTTCGAGGGTGGGATCCCAGAAATCCGGGGCCTCCTCGTCGGCGCGCATCATCGCGATGAAGCCGCCCCGCCAGAAGATGCTTCCCATCACCGCGGCGTACTCGAGGAGCCTTCGCTCTTCGGTGTCGAGCGCGGCGATGCGTGCGCTCCCGGCATCGTCGATGGTGAGCGGGAGCTGGGCGCTCGAGAGGCGCTCGAGGTTGATGGTCCACCTCGGCTCGTCGCTGAGCGGGTCCTCCTCCGTGAGGACCCCCACGTCGTGGTAGATGCGCACCATCTGCTCGAGCATGGCCGGGTTTCCCCCGGCGAACGCGCACGCGGCGTCGACGAGCTTCTGCACCGCCTCCGAATCCGGATCGGGGCAAGGCGCGAGCAGCTCTCCCATCATGTCCGACGCGTCGTCGTCGTCGAGGGCCATGAGCTCGATCAGGTCGTGGCGGTCCTCGCCCACCCGATCCCAGTCCTCGTAGCGGACGAGCAGCTCGGGCCGGGCCGAGCAGATGAGCAGCACGCCGCCGGTCAGGTACTCGAGCAGGTAACGGAGCAACTCCAGCGAGTCCTCGTGCGCGTGCTGTAGATCGTCGAACACGAGCACCAGCGGCGCCGAGTGGGCGTCGGCCTCGATGAAGGACTTGAACACGGCACGGCGCAGGAGATCGGCCTGGTTGGCGTCATCACGGACCGCGCGCGTGAGCGGACTCTCGGGGAACGGTAGATCGAGCAGTTGCCCGAGGAAGTAGACGACGTCGCCCACCTTGCGATCCTCGAGGACCTTCGCGACCTGGGCGCGCACCTGCTGCTTGGCCTGCTCGGGATCCATGCCCTCCACGAGCCCGAACCGTGCCCGCAGCAGCCGGGCGAAGAGGCCGTAAGAGGTCGTGAGATCACGAGAGCTTCCGCGGAAGACCTTCACCGGCGTCATGCCGGCCCGCCGCTCGCGCTGGCGCAGAATGAAGTCCTGGATGAGGCGCGTCTTGCCGATCCCGGCCCCACCGAGCAGGGTCACGATCCGGGTATTGCCTTCGCGCACCTGCGTGAGGGCTTCCTCGAGAACACCCATCTCGTGACCGCGGCCCAAGAGGGAGGCGCGAGTGTGGAGAAGTGAGCCCAAGCCAGCTTTCTGAACGGACATCCGGAGTGCGTCTCTGGTCGGGTGCCCCCATTGGAGCTTCCCGATGTGGAAGACCATCCTAGAGAAGAGTGAAGGCGGACACCAGAGAGGCGAAAACAGAATGATGCCGCGGAAGCGTGGACGCCGCCGAGCGTGAGGTAGACTCACGCCCGTGAGCGACGGAACCGCCGGGACTGCAGGTCCGCCATTCGACCGACAGGAGGTCCGACGTCTCATCGCCATGAGCTTCAGCATCGGCGAGCTGAGCCGCTTCGCGGAGGCTTTTGGGGTGCACCTCGACCGAAGCGGCTCCGTCGATGACGCAGCGCGTCAGCTGGTCAAGGCGGTGGAGGCCAAGGGGCACGAGCGGCGGCTCCTGGTGCGTCTTGCAGAGGCGAAGCCGCTCGTGGTGTGGCCCGAGCCCCCAGCGGTGGCCAAGACCGAGGTCCCCGGCGAAGCGGTTTCCGATGAAGCGGCTCCCGAGGAGACGCTCGAAGGGGAGAAGCCGGGACCCACGGTGTTCCAGGCCCCGGTATCGGCAGAAGCGCCCGCGAAGGCGCCGCCCGCGGCGCCGATGGTCGACCCGTACCTCCAGACCTTGCCCGAGGTGCCTGAAGAGACGACCCGGTCGCCGTGGTTGCTGCCGGTGCTGGTGAGCGCGACCCTGGTGGTCGGGGTGCTCGCCGGGGTGGTGATCGCGGTCTGGCGCATGAACGAGGCCGCCGCGCCCCAACCCGCGAACACGCCGCCGGCATCGGTCAGCACGTTGGCGGCCGACATGCTCGATGGCTCCGTGGCGCAGGTCGCGCAAGCGTGCGACGTGAAGCGCGAGCCCGGCGAGAGCGCCCGCAGCATCCTGGTGTCGGCCTTCCAGAACTGCCGGCGCCTGGAGACGCCTCCGACGCGCAAGCCGCTCATCCCGCCCGCCCCCAAGCTCACTCCGCCCCCCACGACCCGCGGCGGACGTCCCGTCCCCACACCGCGGCCATCCCAACAGCGCAGCGACTCCGGCGCTTGCCTCGACCGGTGCCACCAAGCCTACATCCAGTGCCAGCGCGACAAGTGCGGCCCCGAACCCCGCTCCGCCAAGGCCTACCCCGAATGGCAACGCTGCAAAGCAGGCTGCATGCCCACCTACGGTTCCTGTCGGAGTCGGTGTCTCTGATCGAGGTTCGAGGTCCTCGAGGTTCGAGGTTCGAGGTTCGAGGTCCTCGAGGTTCGAGGTTCGAGGTTCGAGGTTCGAGGTTCGAGGTCCTCGAGACCGAGCACGAGACCGAGATCGAGCGCGAGAACGAGAACGAGCTCGAGAACGAGAACGAGCTCGAGAACGAGCTCCGTCAGTCTGCCGCGGGCGGGGGTCTCGTGGCGAGGTAGTCCCTTACGACTTCGTTGATCCGCCC